>JBBQYG010000078.1:0-17322 GCA_038208905.1 Candidatus Sumerlaeia bacterium
ATCCGCCGAGAGCCTCGCCCGCGCCGCCGCCGGTGAAGAACTCGAACATGAGGACGGCGATGAAGACGCCGATGGGATCGATCAGGACCCCTTCCCAATGGAGGATGTCGTGCAGGTTCTCCTTGATCCGGATGCGTCGCAACAGCGGCGCGACGACGGTCGGTCCGGTAACGATCACCAGGCTCGCCGCAAGGAGCGACATGGCGATGGAGCGCTCCGGGAGGAGATTCCCGAAGAGCAGGTAGATGAGCAGCGCCGTGCAGAACCAGGTTACGATGACGCCCAGCGACAGCAGGCGCTTGATCATCGTGGATGCGGACTTGTAGCCTTGGATATTGAGCGTGAGCCCGCCCTCGAACAGGATCAAGGCCACCGCGAGGTGGATCAACGGACCGAGGGTTGTGCCGAGTTCCGCCGGTTGCACCCACCCGAAAACCTGAGGGCCAAAAAGCACGCCACCGAAGAGCAGGAGGACGATCGACGACATCCCAAGGCGCCGGGACATCAGCACCAGCGTGACGCCCGCAACGATCGCCACCCCCAGCGTCTGGAGCGCGGGAGAGGTGCTGTGCTGCATACCCGCCTTGCTGGCGGTTTCAGCAACGGCGAGCAGCGTCAGTGACAAGGTGGTCTGCTCCCTCGGGCGATCAAGCTACCAAGACTCTTATTTGATCCCGTGTTTGAGCGGGAGCCAACGGCAATAGCGCCGCCGGCGCTCGCTCGATCCGCCGTCGTCCATCGTCGCCGCAGATACAGATGGCGGCCATCGTGACCATTTTTTTTTCCACTCGGCGTTTTCTTCTTGCCGGTGTAGCAAAAACAGGTCTCTCGTCTCCGACAAAGCTCGGTCAGAACAACCCGGAAGCCCCGCCGGGTCGGCCTCGCGAGACCAACCATCCCCGTTCCCGCTCCAAGGAGTGATCGCCATCATGCGCATCCGTTCCGCCGCCGCTCTCGTTCTCGTTACCGCAACCACTCTCACGTTGGCCGCATGCTCGGGCCGCCCGGAGAACAGCCCCGCCATCCGCAAGAAGTTCGCCGAGGTCGACACCCTCAAGGAGTCGATCGACAAGCTGACCGCACAGGTCGAGCTGGTTGGCGCCGATGTGCGCCGCCTTTCCGAGGAGAACGGCGAGCTTCGCGCCTTCATCCCCACCGATGGCTCCGGAACCCCGGCGCTCGACAAGCTGACGACGCTGGAGTCGCGGCTGAACCAGCTCGAGGGTCTGACCGCTGGCAAGGTGCTCGCCAATAGCACCACGAAGAAGGCTCCCGCCGCTGGCGCCCCTGAAGTGGCCGCCGCACCTGCAAAGACAGGCGACCTCGCAACTGCCCCGATTGCGGGTGCGCCCGCTCCCGTCGCCGCCGCGCCGGCGCAGGCCTCCAAGCAGGCCGTCGTCGCCAATCAGCAGGAAGTGAAGCCGGCCAAGGAAGTCGCGCAGAAGTCCACCACCAAGCCGGGCTTCAAGCAGATGACCAGCACCAAGCCCGCCGCGCCCGCCGCGGCCCCCGCTTCGCGCGGCACCTATCACGTGATCGAGCCCGGCGACACGGTACAGACCATCGCCGCCAAGAACAACATCACGGCGGATCAGCTTCTGGAGGCCAATCGCCTCCCCGCAGGCGTCCGCCTCGCCAAGGGCCAGCGCCTTTTCGTCCCCGCGAAGTAACGCAGCACTCGACAGCGCCGAAAAAAGTCGAGGCCCGGGAGCGATCCCGGGCCTCGTTGCATGATGCGGATTTAGCTGCTGACCACTGAACTACTTCGGGCAGCATTCCTTGGCGTCTGTGCAGCAGGCCTTGTCGGCGCCGGGCTTGCAGCAGTTGGTCTTGCACTTGTCACAGCACCCGTTCTCGCAGCAGGCGCATGCGCACTTGCAGGCCGCGGCGCCCTTTGGTGAAGCCGATGCGGAGGCGCAACCGGCCAACGCGAGGGTAAGGCCGAGGACGAGGCTTCGCAGAATCATCATGGTAAAAGCTCCTGTTTGGATTGGCTGAGTGTCTTGTGGTGTCGGTTTGACGCGGCCATCAGGCGACGGAATCTCAACACAAGAGCACACCACACAGGAGGTGGGTGGATGTTCCCCATCGATAGGTGTGGGCGAATGCCGTTGGTCCCAATGGGGGCGACGCGTCGCCCGGCAATTCGTGGTCATGGGCACTGAATCGTTGGAGGTCCGCCACCACCGGCGAGGGTTCCCGCACTTCCGTGCGATCTGGAATCGGAGCCGGAATCGGATCGGGGAGGCACTGGCAACTGGGCGCGCTGCTGTCAGGGGCCGGGGCCTGAACCGGAGGCGCGCCGCAGCATCCCGCCAGTTTGCCGGCCGGTCGGGCGGCAGAGGGCACGCATGTCATCTTGGTCGCCGGTGCCGCCATCGGCGGGCAGTCCGACGCACAGGCAGCCCTCAGCCCGAAACCCAGGGGGCCAGTTGCGGCCATCGCCATCACGAGGAGCAGAGCGACCATGTGCCGAATTTGGCGGACAGTCTTCATGGCAGAAATGAATCACTTGTTGGGCGCGGTTGTCGTGAGCTTCTTGGCCTCTTCCCAAAGACGATCCATCTCCTCCAGATTCGAGTCCGTGGGGAGTCGGCCCTGTTCGGCGAGGCGGGTCTCGATGTGGTGGAATCGCCGGAGGAACTTGCGGTTGGTGCCCTGCAGGGCTTGCTCGGGGTCGATGTGGAGGAAGCGGGCTAAATTAACGATGGCAAAGAGGAGGTCGCCCAGTTCGTCCTGGATGCGCGCCGTGATCACGGGGTCCAGCGGCGGGCGCTCCTCTTCTCCCTTGTCCAGTACCGGTGCGCCGACCTCCGCGCTGCGCGGGGCGATGACTTCCTCCAACTCGCCGATTTCTTCGCGGATCTTGCCGAGGACCGGTGCCACGTCGGGCCAGTCGAATCCCACGCGCGCGGCCTTGGCCTGGAGGCGGAAGGCCTGCTGCAGCGCGGGGAGCGATTTGGGAATGCCATCGAGGGCGCTCGGCGCTTTCTCTGATTTCCCGGCGCGCTCCTCGCGCTTGATGGCCTCCCAATTCTTGAGGACCGTCTCCGAATTGTTGGCCACCGTATCGGCAAAGACGTGGGGGTGGCGGCGGATCAGCTTGTCGCAAATCGCTGTATAGACGTCGTCCACGTTGAAGTGCCCGCCGCGCCGCGCAAGCGCCGCATGGAACACGATCTGGAGCCCCAAGTCGCCCAGCTCGCCGCAAAGCTCCCCCATGTCCCCATCGTCGATCGCCTCGCAGACCTCATAGGCCTCCTCGATCGCATAGGGCTTCAGGCTGGCGTGATCCTGCTTGCGGTCCCACGGGCACCCGTCGTCGGACAGCAATGACTCCATGATGTCCACCAGGCGGCGAAAGGAATCGGGGTTGGTGGGAATGGGCAGGGGCATGAAGGAAGGGATGAGGTAGGAGGGATGAGGGATGCAAAACTTTGGAGTAGGCGGCGGTGCTGCATTGGTCCCATCGGACCTTTACGTCCCATAACTCCCATCAGATCGCCAAGCAACAAGGGACCGGCCCACACCGCCGTTCATCCCCGCCGTTCACGCTTCCGCGGCGACGGTTTTTTCCTCGAGTGCCACGCCGGAGCCGCGGAGCCGTTCCGTCAGTTCCGTCATCAGCGTGGCGTCCTTGGTGTCGATCACGGGGGTGGTGTCGTACTGCTCGAAGAAAACCGAGCCGGGTGTGCCCTCGGGGACTCCGAACTCGCGGCGGAGCTTGCGGTCGCCGGGGACGAAGCCGCGGTGGAACAGCGACATGATCGTGTTGGCGATGGTGCCCTGCAATCCGCAGATCATCACCGTCACCGCCTGGGGGTTGAAGCCGCCCTTGGGCAGGCCCAGAACTTCCTCCAGCGCGCCGATCTTCTCCGGCTCGAAGTGCGTCTCCACGCGCCCCGCCAGGCCCTTCCACTCCTGGTTCTCGCCCGGGCGGGAGACGGAGGCCAGATAGCGGCGGTGCGGGCCTTGGTTCATCACGCGCTCAAGCTCCTCGACGTAGCCAAGGTCGCTGACATAGCTGGCGCCGTGCATGATGGCGTGGTTGCCGGGGTTGCCGGTGCGGTTGAAATGGTCGAAGACGATCGAGGTGAAGGGGGCCAGTCCTGTTCCCGCCGCGACCAGCACCTTGAGGCGCGCGTCCTCCTCGCCCATGGACTTCTCCACGGTGAAGTGCCCTTGCAGCTTGTTGCGCATCATCAGGCGGTCGCCTTCCTCCAGCTGGAAGAGGAGGTGCGTCAGCGGATTCTCCGACGTGGGCGTGTTGACGTATCGGATGAAAAATTCCAGATAGTCGGCGTGGGTCTGGGGCGGCGACGCGATGGAGTAGGCGCGCATCACGGCCCCCTTCTCGGCGTGGTTCATGCCCAGAATCGCGTACTGGCCGGGGATGAAGGTCGGCACGTCGAAGTCCGCCTTCACGCGGAAGATCGCGAGCGACGGGGTCAGGATCTGCTTGTGGGTGACGATGGCGTTATACTCGACGGTCTTGGTGGCCAATGGGGGCGGTCCCTTTCGCTGTTGGAACGGGGCGCCGCGGCGACCCCGAATGAGGGGGCCAGAGAGACGACAGGGCGGCGGCGCTGTCAACGGGGAGGGGTGGGCGACGGTCCAACTTGGGCAAGCCAATCGCCCGATTGGCGCCTCATGGACCTGCCGGGCTACCCCGAGACGGTGCTCCGCCGTTTTTCCTAGCCTCCCCCAGTATTAACCCCGATGACTCTGCGCGACCCCCCCCGCAAGGCGACCCGCCAGCCGATGAAACCGCGAGCCTCCCACCCTTCGGCGCTCTCGCGTCGATGTCTTTCCATTGTTGCCGCGATGGCGCTTTTCGCTGCGTTGGTTTCTTGCGAGGGCGGAAACTCGATAGCGGGCAAGGACCCGATCAAGGTCGGCGTGCTCCACTCGCTCACCGGCACCATGGCCATCAGCGAGGTGGCGGTGAAGGACGCAACGCTGCTCGCCATCGAGGAGATCAATGCCGCCGGCGGCGTGCTGGGCAGGCCCATCGAGCCCATCGTCGTCGATGGCAAGTCGGACTGGGGGGTGTTTGCGTCGGAGGCCGAACGGTTGATCACGGCGGAGAAGGTCTCTGTTGTGTTTGGCTGCTGGACTTCGGCCAGCCGCAAGACGGTGAAGCCGGTCTTCGAGAAGCACGATCACCTGCTCTTCTATCCCGTGCAGTACGAGGGGCTGGAGCAGTCCCCGAACATTGTCTATACGGGCGCCGCGCCCAATCAGCAGATCATTCCCGCCGTCTCCTGGGCGTTCGAGAACATCGGCACGAAGTTCTTCCTGGTCGGGTCCGACTATGTCTTCCCTCGCACGGCCAACGCGATCATTCGCGACGTGGTGGTGGCCCGCGGTGGAGAGGTCGTGGGGGAGGAGTACGTCTTGCTCGGCGACAGCACCGTGCAGCCCGCGGTCGATGCGATCATCGCGTCCAAGCCCGACGTGATCCTGAACACGATCAACGGCGACAGCAACGTGGCCTTCTACAAGGCGCTCCGCCAGGCGGGCGTCACGCCGGCGGAGACACCCACGATTTCCTTCAGCATCGCGGAGCCGGAATTGAAGAGCCTCGATGTTGCCGCGATGGTGGGCGACTATGCGGCGTGGAATTACTTCATGAGCATGGAAGGCGCGGCCAACAAGGCATTCATCAAGAAGTACCAAGACCGATTCGGCGCGGGTTCCCTGACGTCCGACCCGATGGAAGCCGCCTATTTCGGTGTTCACCTATGGGCCCAGGCGGTGGAATCAGCCAAGTCCGCCAACCCGCTTTCTGTGCGCGCCGCCATTGGAGATCAGACCTATGACGCGCCCGAGGGCCTCGTGTATATCGACGCGGAAACCCAGCACACTTGGAAGGCCGCGCGGATCGGGCGAATCCGCGAGGATGCACAGTTCGACATCGTGTGGGAGACGGACAAGCCCGTCCGCCCCGTGCCCTTTCCCCAGACGCGCACGCGCGAGGACTGGGCTGCATTCCTGGATGGCCTTCAGGCAGGGTGGGGAGGACAGTGGGCCAATCCCGGCCGCACTGCGGAAGCTCCATGATCGGAAGTCGCCTTTCCTCCCAGCTTGTGGCCTGGTTCCTCACCATCGCCCTGGTTCCCGTGGCGCTGGTGGCCTTCATGACCTATCGCGTGGCCGAGTCAACGATTCAGCGGGAGGTGTCGCAGAATCTGGAGTCCTTGGCAAACCGCCACGCAGAGCGGATTGCCCTTTATTTCCGCGACCGCGACCGCGACGTTCTCTACCTCGCGCGGACTCCCGAGATCGTCAACGCCCTGGAGCGCGGCGCGGGTGACACCGCGCTTTCCGATTCGACTCTCTCCTTCATGAACGCCTTCGACTATCGCGAGGCGGTTGTCGTCTCGCGGGCGGGCATCGCCGTTTACGCGGCGGGCGGGGCCACGACCTCGGGCGAAAACCTGCGGTCGGCAGAGTTTGCCGAGACCGAACTGGCGAGGACCGTCGACCGCGCCGCGCGAACGCTCGAGGTGGAGCTGTCGGACTACCGCATCGATTCACGCACCGGAGTGCCGAGTCTTTTCATCGCGGCGCCGGTCCTTCGCGAGGGGCGCCTGCTCGGCGTGGTCGCGCTCAAGATGGACTATCGCGACACCCTGCGCGTGGTCTCCGACAGCGCAGGCCTCGGCAACTCCGGTGAAACCATCGTCGCCATCCGCGACGGCTCGGACGCCTTGATTGTGTCGCCGCTCCGCGACAATCCCGAGGCGGCATTCAAGACCCGCGTCTCGATCCAGGATCACCCCGACGCCCCACTGGTCGAGGCCGTTCAGGGACGCCGAGATGCGGGGTTTCGCGACGACTTCCGCGGCGTTCCCGTCTTCGCCGTATGGCGGTATCTCCCCTCGGTGCGCTGGGGAATCGTGGTCAAGATCGACCGTGACGAGGTGCTGGGCACCGTGTCCCGGCTTCGGATGCTCTCGATCACCACGGCGATCGTGACGGCGGGAATCGTCTGCGCGATCGCGCTCCTGCTGGCCAGGTCCATCACCGATCCGATCAGCCAGCTTAGCGTCGCCGCACACCGCATCGCCGACGGGGACCTGGAAGGCGATATCCCGATTTCCGGCAAGACCGAGATCGCCGATCTGGGACGTTCCTTCCGATCCATGGCGGTTCGGCTCAACGAAACCATCGGCGACCTTCGCCGCACCAGCGTCGAGCGCGAGCGCGCCGCCCGCGAGGCCCTCGACTATGCCCAGGAGTGCCAGTTGGCGGAGGCCCGGCTGGAGGAGTATTCCCACACGCTGGAGCAAAAGGTCGCCGAGCGCACCGCCGAGATCCGCGAGCGTAACCGCGATCTGGAGACCGCCATGGGTCAGGTCAAGCAGGCCCAGGACAAGCTCATCCTTCAGGAGAAGATGGCCTCCCTCGGCCAACTCACCGCCGGCATCGCCCACGAGATCAAGAACCCCCTCAACTTCGTCACCAATCTCTCCACGCTCTCCCGCGATATCGCAGAAGAACTCCGCGAGCTGCTCAAGGCCCACGCCGCGGGCCTTCCACCAGACTTCCTACCGGAGGCCGAGGTTCTCATCGACGACATCGAGGAGAGCATGGAGAAGATCAACGAGCACGGCAAGCGCGCCGACAGCATCGTCCGCAACATGCTCCTGCATTCGCGCGGACGGGCGGGGGAGTGGACCAAGGTGGACCTGAACGCGATGCTGCGCGAGTACGTCAACCTCGCCTTTCACGGCATCCGCGCCCGCGACAAGACTTTCAACCTCAAGATGGAGTACGAGTTGGAGGAGAACCTGGGACCCATCGAGGCCATTCCCCAGGACCTCAGCCGCGTGATCCTCAATATCGCCGCAAACGCCTGCTATGCCCTCAACAATTGCCGCCACCTGCGACCGGGCGGGTGGATGCCCACGATGCGCATCCGTTCCCGGTCGGACGGCAATCGCGTGGAGTTCCGAATCCGCGACAATGGCACCGGAATCGCCTCAAGCGACATTGACAAGATATTCCAGCCATTCTACACCACAAAGCCGCCGGGCGAGGGGACGGGCTTGGGCCTTTCCATTAGTTACGAAATCATCGTCACCAAGCACGGCGGAGAAATGCTGGTCTTCTCGGAGGAGGGCATCTTCTGCGAATTTGTGATGATCCTGCCCCGGAACTCACCGCAAGCTCGCAAGAACAGCAAAGAGGCGACCTGACGCATGATGGCCAACATAGGAACCCCGATATGATCGACACAGACACCAACGAGGCCGGACAGCCGGTCAGAATCCTGGTCGTGGACGACGAGCCGGACCTCGAATTCCTGATCGTGCGCAAGTTCCGCCAGAAGATCAAGTCGGGCGAATACGAGTTCCTTTTCGCCCACAATGGCATCGAGGCGCTCGAGGTCCTTCAGAAGAACCGCGATGTGGACATGGTCCTCACGGACATCAACATGCCCGAGATGGACGGCCTCACGCTTCTCCTCCAGCTCAGCCACATGGACGTCCTCCTCAAGGCCGTAATTGTCTCCGCCTACGGCGATATGGAGAACATCCGCACGGCGATGAACCGCGGCGCCTTCGACTTCCTAACCAAGCCGATCGATTTCAACGACCTGGAATTGACGATCGCGAAGACCATCGAGGAAGTCCGCGCGCTGCGCAAGTCCCTCCACAGCCAAGACCGCCTGCGTCAGCTCGAAAATGAACTTCAGGTCGCCCGCCGTGTTCAGGAGTCCATCCTCCCGCACATCTTCCCCGAGACCGGCACGTTCCGCATCTATGCGGAGATGATTCCCGCCAAGATGGTGGGCGGCGACTTCTACGACTTCTTCGCCCTGGACGAGAACCGCTTCGGATTCGTCGTCGCCGACGTCTCTGGAAAGGGCATCCCCGCGGCCTTTTTCATGGCCATCAGCCGCACGCTCTTCAAGACCACCGCCACACTGGGGCTCCCCACAAGCGAGTGCATGTTTCGCGTAAACCGCGTCCTCGCGCTGGAAAACAACCAGTGCATGTTCGTCACCGCATTCTATGGCGTGCTCGACATTCGGACGGGAGAGCTGGAGTACTGCGACGCGGGCCACAACACGCCATTCCTGCTCAAGGCCGACGGCGAAGTCGCGCTTTTGGAACGCCATGGCGGCATCGTGCTCGGCATCGTTCAGGATACGCCCTACGACTCCCACACGATCCAGCTCGCCCCGGGCGACACGCTCTTCGTCTACACCGATGGCGTAACGGAAGCCTTTGACCCCGCCGAGAACCTGTTTACCATGGGGCGCTTGGATACGCTCCTGCGGAGCGAGACCGACCGCGCGCCGCGCTCCATCGTGGCCAAGGTCTTCTCCGAGGTCTCTCTCCACGCAGCCGGACGTGACCAGTCCGACGACATTACATGTCTCGGCATTCAGTACCTTGGCGAGATGGACTAGGCCATGTACAGCGCACGATACCACTGGGGTGGAGAATCGCCGTCTTGAAAGTCCAACAGCGCGTCGTGAACAAGTGCCTCATCGTCGCACCCGCGGGATTCCTCGACGCTTCAGATGCGCCCGAGTTCCGCTCCGTGGTTGCCGTGGCGATGGAGAAGACACACGCCAAGCACCTGCTGGTGGACTGCGTGGACCTGCAGATGATCACCAGCTCCGGCCTGCAAGTCCTTCTGGTCACCATGCGCATGGCGCGCGAAAAGGGCGGCAGGGCGGCCCTGTGCCGCGTGAACCCGCCCATCCGCGAGGTGCTGAAGATCACCCGCCTGGACCAGTTCTTCGATTTTCACGAAGACGAGAGCGCCGCCGCCGCGCTCTTTACGGACTGACTGCGCTCGATTTGCGCGCGATCAAGTAGTAGTCTTGATATCCGAATAGCAGTTCGTTCAGCCGCTTGGCGTTGCGGGCTTCCACGCCGCTCCCCTCCACGGCCAACTGAATCCGCGAGTCCACCGGATTCACGCCCTTCCACTCCACATCCTGATAGCCGATCGTCTCGGCCACCAGTTGCAGAACCTCGGGATACACCAGGCGCTGGTGCGTCAAGTCCATGTGGAACCACCGGAGCGACATCAGCGTGTTGGGGTTGATCGTCTCCACCAGCACGAATCCGCCCGGCCGCAGGACGCGGTGGGCGCCCTTGAGGAAGAGCATCAGCTTTTCTGCCTCCAGGTGCTCCACGAACTGGAACGCCGTCACCGCGCTGAAGGATTTCTCCTCGGCGGTTTGCAGAAACTCCAGGGCATCGCCAAGCATGATCGGCACGCCATGGGATGCGCCGATGTTGACCATCGATTTGTTCATGTCCACGCCCTGGCAATCCCAGCCAAGATGCATCACCTGCTGCAGGAAGATACCGTCGCCACAGGCCACGTCGAGGATGCGGGGCTTCTCTCCCATCAGGGCGGGAACCTCGTGCCACCTGCGGAGCAGCTCCACATAGGGGAGTTGGCGCTGTGCCAGCTCGTCGTCGTCGCCGCGGTACTGTCGCTGGAAACGCATGTACGCGAGCCCCATCAAATGGGGGAGCATGTTGCGTGTGCTGGCGTCGGCCCAGCGAGCGGACGGGCTGCGCGGATCTGATTCTTGCGCCGTCGGCGCGGGGGCCCCCTCCAGCGCGGCGGCGGCGCTCGCCTCGCGGCGAGCCGAAACCGGCGTGCCCACGCGCGTCTGAAGCGTCTCCAGCATTTCCTGGTGCAGGTTCATCTGCTCCGAGATCACCAGCAGGCGCGCCTTGATCTCGCGGGAGAGGATGTTCACCCGCTCCAGCGACTCGCCGTGCTTGCCCAGCGTCTTGTCGCGCTCCTCAAGGCCCTTCCAGATGTCGTCGGAACGCTGGTCGAGGCTTGTGTAGAGGAGGTCTAGCTCCGTCCACAGGCTGGTCATCTCGTGCCGGGCCGATGCCACCTCGCCGTTGGAATCGGCCTGCTGGGTGCGGATCTCGCCCATCGTCTCGGCCACCCCCTTGAGGTGATCGAGCATGTGGCCAAGGGAGCTGGTCACTTCGCCGATGTCGCGGTGGATCGTGTCGGCGTTGGCGTAGATGTGGGATAGGTGATCGGAGACGAGGAGCGACAGCCGCTTGAAGTCGCTGGCCTGGTCGCCCGTCTGGCCGAAGTTGCGGTTGTCCTTCTCCTCCAGCCGGATCACGTGCTCGCGAAGCTTCTCCAGATTGTAGGCGATGATGTTCAGGGCGTCCAGGGTGCGCTCGTTGAACACCGTCTGGGGACCGGTGAAGATGCGCATCACGCGGTTGACCAGGCGCTTGAAGAACTCAAACGGGACGCCGGGGCGAACTTGGTCCACGTTCTTCATTTCCCGCATTTCCTTGAAGGCGTTCTTTTCAAGAACGACCGACACGGAGTTGTAGAGATCGCTGGGGCGCCCGTCGCGGGATGCGCCGCGCTCTGACGGCGACGGAAAGCCCTCGGCAAGCTCGCGCTGGGCCTTCAGGAGGTTCTCCACGTTTTCGACGATCTGCTTGGCGTCGCTATTCGGCATTCGTTGGTCCTTGGGTGGGTCAGGCCCGCGCGCGGTGGGCGAGAGTAAGGGCGGCGGCTCCGCGCCCGTCCAGCGTAAACTCCTTCATTCCCGGGCTCCCGCCATCGCCGGAACGTGGCCGTTCTCGGGGATGCCCAGGTCCTTCGCGATGAAGTCGATCATCTGGCGCAGGGTGATGCGCCAGTCATATCGCCGCTCCGCCAACAGGCGCGCCGCTTGGGAGAGCGCGGCCATCCGCACCGGGTCCGACAGCAGGGTGCGGAGCCCCTCGCTGAGTTCCTCCGCCTCCAGCAGCACGATGGACTTCAGCTCGGTCTCGTCCAGGCCGCGGGCGCCCACGGCGGTGGAAAGGATCGGCAGCCCCGCCGCCATATAGTCCATCATCTTCAGGCTCGTCCCCGAACCCGTAAGCATCGGGTTCAACGCGAAATCCGCCAGCGACAGCAGCGCGTTCTTGACCGGCGTGGATACGGGCCCCGTGAACAGGACGTTGCTCGGCAGCGGCTGCTTGTGGAACCAGCCGTTGACTGTGCCCACCAAGACGAACATCACGCGGGAGTGGATGCGGGAGAGCTTGTTGACGATGAATCGCGCGGCCTCGGCATTGGGTGGATGCCCGGAGCCGACGAAGATCGCCATGAACTCGCGGTTGATGCCGAGCTGCCGCCGTCGACGGCGACGCTCGTCCGTGGGAAGGAACCACGCCGCGTCCACATCCACGCCGTTGGGGCACACGAAGGATCGCTTGTCGAGACCGGGCACCATCTCGCCCAGCTCGTGGCGGTTCGTCTCCGAGACGCAGAACGTCGCGACCGACCGCGAGGCGGAGCGGATCTCCGCGCGGCGAACGCTGGAGGCAAGCTGCCTGGCCAGAAAGGTCGCCGGATAGATCGCGTTCTTCAGGCTGAACTCGGTATTGTGGGAGTCGTAGTAGAGTCGGCTCATCCGCGACGCTACCACGTCCGACGTCGGCTGCATATACGGGTGGCTCAGCATCATCGCGTCGGCGAATCGCGACTCGCGGCGCAAGACGCGCGCGTACCCCCGCGACAGCCACCGCGTCAGGAGCAGCGCCGTCACGTCGTCGGCGCCGCACTTCAGGCGATCCTTGAGGATCGCATCGGCCAGCTTGTGCAGCGCGCCGCGCGGCACGTTGATTTCCTCGATGCGCGGGTCAACTTGCCTGCGCTCCTCGCGGCCTGTCGTCTTCAGCGTCAGGATCGTGGAGCAGATTCCCTTCGCCGCCAGGTTCCGCGCCACGCTCTCGATGCGGACCTGGCCGCCCTGCTCCGCAGGCGTCACGGGATAGTCGTTGAGGATCAGGACCCGCGGGCTCGTCTTCAGGTCGTAGGCTTGCGCCAGGTCCTCCGTGATCTTCTCCCAGGAATGCCGCTCCATCACGGTGCGGCGGGCCTCTGCGCCAAGCAGGCGCCTCAGAAGCCCCTCTTGCAGGACTTCCTCCAGCCCACGCGCGAGGCCATCCGGCGGCAGGATCATCGCGTTGCGGCGGTGCTCCAGATCCAGCGCCTCGACGCCCTCCGGCGTGGAAACCACAGGTAGCCCCGCCGACATGTACTCGATCGTCTCCTGCCAGTTCTGCCGCTCGTGGACCATCGGGAGCACTGCGGCATCGGCGCAGTACAGCAAGCGCTTCTTCCGGTCGAAGTCCACCCACCCGGTCAGCTTCACGTTCGGAGGCAGTTCCTGCGATTCGTAGCGCGCGCCGATATGCCCCACCACCAGGAAGATCACGTGGGGGAGTTCCACCGCCAGGCTGTGAACGATCGCGTCCACCGCCATCTCGTTGGGATAGCTCGCGTCGCCATTGAAGATCACCACGCGGCGATCCAGCGGAAGCTTGAACATCGTGCGGCAAAAGTTCCGGACTTCCTCGTTGGGGCACGGCGGGATCGCTTGTGTGTTCACGCCGCCTGGAACGATTTCGATTCGGCTGAACTCGATGCCGTGGAGCTTGTGCAGCAGCCCCGCGTCCTCGTAGCATGTCGCCAGCACCATGTCCGCCCGGCACGCCGCCGCGCGCTCGATCGAGGCAACACGCGCCCGCGCCATCCGGCCGCGAACGCCCCGGCCAAAGAGCGCCTTCGCCGCCTGCGCCTCCACCATCTGCGCGCTGTACACCAGGAACTGGCGCTTCTTGCGGCGGCGGGGGAGAAGGTTGTGCAAGTATGGCCCCTCCAGCGACACAATGTCCGCCTCGGCCACTTGGCGCTCCAGCTCCTCGCGGAACCGCTTTTGCCGCCATGCCGCCATGGAGCACACCAGTCCGCTGCAATTGTCGAAGCCCGCCAGTGAATCCAGCCAGTCGTGACAGCGCTGGAAGAAGGGCGACTTGGGAAACCGCAACTCCCGCAGGCTGTCGCCATGCCGCCAGTCGGACTCCTCCGCCGTCGGCGCCGCCAAGCTCAGCAATGTCGTGTCAAAGTGCCGCGACAGCCCCCGAGTCAGGTGAAAGACGCGCTCCTCCCCCACCGACTCCGGAGGATTCGAGCAGGGGAAATAGGAGATAGAGAGCAGCTTCTTCAATCGGAACTCCGGGCACCCCTTGCCGCAGGGCAGCGACGAGGAGTAGCCGGGTGGGTCCACGTGGTGAAGGGAAAAGGCGGGCTTCTTCAGACGGATAGAATTTCCGGACTGACCCCTCGGCTCTTCTTCGATCGATCCAGCGCTTTTCTTGGATGCCTTTCTCTCCTCGCGCCGGATACGTATTCCATGCAACCGTTGGCACCTGCGTTTCGCTTTGACGCTCCCCCCGGCGGGCGAGGAGGAGTTTGCCCGTTTGGCGGTCCAAATACTCCACAGAGGCAATCATGGCCGAATACAAGGACTCAGCTTTCTACAAGATGGCCCTGGATCAATTGATGAGCGTGTCCACCCTGGTCGATCTTCCGGCGGGCGTGATCGAGCGGCTCAAGATCCCCAAGCGCATCGTTGTCG
Organism: Candidatus Sumerlaeia bacterium; assembly: GCA_038208905.1. Taxonomy (GTDB): domain Bacteria; phylum Sumerlaeota; class Sumerlaeia; order SLMS01; family SLMS01; genus JBBQYG01. The sequence goes on from JBBQYG010000078.1 coordinate 14,438, forward strand.
TTAGCGTCCCAGTCCGCATGGACGATGGGAGCACGCGCATGTTCGAAGGCATTCGGGTGCAACACTCGCTGACCGCGGGGCCCGGGAAGGGCGGCCTGCGCTATGGCACCTCGGTGGACGTGGGAGAGGTCGTGGCGCTGGCGATGCTGATGAGCTGGAAATGCGCGCTGGTCGGGCTTCCCTTTGGCGGCGCCAAGGGCGGCATCGCCTGCGACCCGGCCAAGATGTCCATTGGAGAGAACGAGCGGCTGACCCGCCGCTTCACTCAGGAAATCTTTCCCTTCATCGGCCCCAACACCGACGTGATGGCGCCCGACATGGGAACCAACGAGCAGACGATGGCGTGGATTTATGACACCTATGCCATGACGGCGGGGGAGAACGTCGCCCAGATCGTCACCGGAAAACCCGTTGCCGTCTTCGGCACCCTGGGGCGGCGGACTGCCACCGGCTGCGGCGTTGTCTACACAATCGAGGAAGCCGCCAAGCACGTTGGAGTGAAGCTCAGCGAGTCCACGGCCATCGTTCAGGGCTTTGGCAACGTGGGTTCCATTTCGGCCAAGGAACTCCAGGATCGCGGAACCCGGATTACCGGCGTCGCCGACGTCAGCGGTCATTATTTCCGCAAGGCCGGCTTTGACATCCCCGACCTAATCCTTCACACGTCCAGGAATCCGACCCTCGCCAACTATCCCGGCATCGCCAACGACAAGGTCACGCGGGAGGAGTTCTACGCCATGCCCTGCGACATCGCGGTGCCCAGCGCGATGGAGCTGCAAATTAACGGAGAGACTGCACGCAACCTCAAGTGCCGGATCCTTGCCGAGGCCGCCAACGGCCCCTGCACTCCCGAAGCCGACAAGTACCTGCGCGAGCACTCGAAGGAAATCTTCGTCATTCCCGACATCCTCTGCAACTCGGGCGGCGTGATTGTGTCCTACTTCGAGTGGGTCCAAGGCATCCAGATGTTCTTCTGGTCGGCCGAAGAAGTCGACAACAAGCTCCAGCAGATGATCCGCCGGGCGTTCCTCACCACGCTCTCGTTCTCCGTCAGTCACAAATGCGACATGCGGACGGCCGCGCTCAGCCTGGGGGTCAAGAAGGTCGGCACCGAGAAGCACGTCAGGGGGCTCTTTCCCTGACCCCATCGCCGGGCAATCCCCTCAGGAACGGCGCGGTGGCCGCCGTCAAGGCGGTCCTCGACGCGGCGCGCCATTTTTCGCATCATCGCGCCGACCTGAGGGCATTTCGTCCCGCCAGCGACAAGCCACAGGTTCTGGTGGTATGCCCCAACTTCGACATCGGCGGAGGGGAGCGCGTCGTGCTGGACGTGGCGAGCCTCCTCTCCGCCGAGTGTGATTTCCATGCAGTCAGCACCGACCGCTCGCCCCACCGCTGGCTCGCCGAGTTTCAGCGGACGTTCCACATCGTCCGCGTCCCCGAACGCTGGCGCCAGGGGCGGGCAGGATTTCTCCGCTACCTTTCGGGCATGATCGCCGGACTGGGCATTCGAGTCCTTGTGCTCTACGAGAACCAGCCGACGTTCGACGTGCTTCCAGAGGTCAGGCGCCGCTTTCCCCATTTGCGCATCGTGGACATAACCCACTGTGAGTACGAGGAGTGGCGATTCGACAGAATGAGCGCCACGATTCCCCTCATCGATGCGCGCGTTTGCATCAGCGGAATGCTTCGCGATTACATGCTCGATCTGTATCGGCGCCGCGGCATCGCGCCGGAGTACGCATTGCGCGTGAGGCACATTTCCAATGGGATCGACTTCTCGCTTCTCGATCCCGAACGCCAACCTGCGGGAAAGCTGCGCGCGCGCCTGGGAATTCCCGCCGATCGCCCCGTGATCGGCTGGGCCGCGCGATTCACCCACGTCAAGAATCCCCTGCTGATGCTTGAAATAGCACGTTCCGTGAAGGCGGCGACGGGCGACCGCGCGCTTCACTTCGTCGTGGCCGGCGATGGGCCCGAGATGCCCCGTTGCCGAGAATTTCTCGCAGCGAATCCCGCCCTCGCGGATTGCGTCTCCCTTCCGGGAATGCTCCCGCCGAAGGAGGTTCGCGATCTCCTCGCCGATTGCTTCGCCCTCTGCCTCACATCATCCGTGGAGGGAGTTCCCCTCATCCTCGCCGAGGCGATGGCGATGGGCGTGGTTCCGGTCTCCACGATTTGCGGCGCCGTGGAGGAACTGATCCATGACGGGGAGACTGGATATCTGGTCCCGCAAGGCCCCGATGCCGGCGCTCAATTCCGCGAGCGCCTGCTGGCGATGGTCGGGAACTCCGCCGCCCTCGAACCGATGCGTGCCCGCGCCCGCGAGGACATCCGCGCGCGCTATGGCATGGAGGCCATGCGCGCGGGATACCGCGAAGCGATTCTGCAATAGCGACGAATCAGGGAGCCTGGCGGAAGATCTGGCGCTTCACGCCGTCGGTGGTGCGCACGGTGACAGACGCTTCCGCGTCGCGGGCGCTGATGGCGTCGAGCGTCACGCTGACGGCAGGCCCTTGGCCCCCGAGATCAAGTGGCGTTCTCAGCTTCAGTGTCACATTTCTCCCATTACCATCGCGAAAGACCGCCGAGCTTGCTTGCGTCGCCACGAGCTGCCAATTCGCAAGCACCTGCTCCAAATCCACTGCGGCGCCCGCGGCCGACCCGGAGGTCGGCGGCGGCGGCGTGGTGGCGGGCGTCGGGTCCACCATCCGCAAGCGCGCGCGCGGAGTGGTGGCGTTCAATCGCTGATTGATGATGTCCATCGCGCTGGAGGTCGCATCGGGATCGGCGGCTACTTGCTGAGCGGATTGCACAGGTGCGCGCGACGTCGCGGCCGGTTGACCTGCGAATGCCGTTGTCGCTGTGGCGGGAGTCGGCGTCGC
>JBBQYG010000079.1:0-17281 GCA_038208905.1 Candidatus Sumerlaeia bacterium
CGCCATTGTGGACCACTACATCCGGGGGAGCGTGACGCGCACGTCGCCGGAGGCTCCGGTGCCGATTCTGGCGGTGGAGGACGAGGAGTGGCTGGCCGGCGGCGCGGCCAACGTGGCGCGCAATATCACGGCCCTTGGGGCGCGGGCGGAGTTTGTGGGTGTGGTGGGCGAGGACGGTCCGGCGGCGCGCCTGGCCCAAATTCTGGCTGAGGACTCGCTGCTTGGCGCCCACCTGCTGCGCGAGCGCGGTCGCCCCACCACGCTGAAGACGCGCGCCGTGGCCCAGGGGCAGCAGATGCTCCGGTTGGACTATGAAGTGACGCGCTGCATTTCCGACGCCACACGGGAGAAGGCCCTGGGGAAGATCCGCGCGATGCTGCCGAAGTGCGGCGGCGTGATTCTTTCGGACTACGGCAAGGGCTTCCTGACGCCGGAACTCGCGCGGCAGATCATCGACGCCGCGAGTGCCGCCGGGCGGCCCGTGTTTGTGGACCCCAAGGGGTCGGACTATGCCCGCTATCGCGGCGCCACGGTGCTGACTCCGAACCAGAAGGAGGCGAGCGAGGCGAGCCACATCGCCATCGCCGACAATGATTCCGCCGCGCGGGCGGCGCGGGTGCTGCACCGCACGGTCAAGGGCGACACCGTGGTGATCACGCGCGGGGCCCACGGCATCAGCGTGTTTCCCCGCCGCGGCAGGCCCACCCACATTCCCGCCCGGGCCCAGGAGGTTTTCGACGTGACCGGCGCCGGCGACACGGTGATCTGTGTGATGGCGCTGGGGCTGTGCTCCGGCGCGGGCATCGCGGAGGCGGCGGCGTTGAGCAACCTGGCAGGCGGCATCGTGGTTGGCATTCCCGGGGTCGCGCGCGTTCCCGCCGACCGCCTGCGCGCGGCGGCGGAGCTTGAAGATTCCGCGCCCCTCCGCGCCAAGGGAGCCTGAGCCATGGAGCCGATCGACCACCTGGACGAGATTCTGGCCGAGCACGAGGCCCTGGCCCAGCGCGTCCGCGCGGAGTGCGCCGAGTCGATCCTCGCCGCGGGCTCGACCATCGTCCGCGCGCTGGCAGAGGGAAACACCGTCTTCGTCTGCGGCAATGGCGGAAGCGCCGCCGACGCCCAGCACTTCGCCGCGGAACTGACGGGCCTCTTCCTCGACCGCAAGCGCCGCGCGCTGCCGGGCATCGCCCTGACCACCGACACCAGCGCGCTGACGTCCATTGCCAACGACCTGGGCTTCGAGCAGGTGTTTGCGCGCCAGCTTGAGGGCCTCGCCCGCGCGGGCGACATTCTGGTGGGCATCACGACCAGCGGGCGCTCCAGAAATGTGATCACCGCGATGGAGAGGGGCTTCGGGATCGGCGTCACCTGCATCGGCCTCTGCGGTGCCGACGGCTCGGCGATGGCACCGTTCGCCTCCAACGTGGTCGCCATCCCCAGCACCACCACGGCCCGGGTGCAGGAGATGCACATCCTCGCGATCCACGCGTGGTGCCAGATGGTGGACGAGGCGTTTCGCTAGGGCGGTGAGAGTCGCATTTCCCTCGGCGTATAGACGACGTCCGACACGTCAAGAATTGCGTCTCCGTTGCGGTCCATCGCGCGTGCGTCGTCTCTGTTTTTTCCCAGAAGAGTGTTGATCGAATCTTCCTCGGCGACCTCAGGAGTCGGGGTGGGCAACAGAGTGGCTTCGGGCGTTTGGGTTGGAATGGCAATTTCTGTCGGCGAAGGCGTCGGGGACGGAGTCGCTTCGGGCGAAGGCTCAGGCCCAACTGCCGCTATCGTGTATTCGATTTCCATGTAGTAGGGCAGAAAGGATTCGGATCACCGCGACTGACGTTGATATGCCAAGGGCCCTACCTCAGTTGAGGCGCGTGGGAATCGCGCAGTTCCAAATATCCCCTCCCGCCGCTGACGCACGTGTTTGTGCTGTGGCCGTCTCCGGAAACGGTGCCCTCGTAAAATATCGAGAGGCAGACTGCCTTTCGGGTGCTTGCCTCGATACGAAGGAAGTCCAGTCCCTCGGGCACGTCCACTCGATAGGATCGCATGGTTCCAATCTGGAGGACACGGGTGTCCTTTGCGCCGTTGATCTCCAATGGTTGGAAATTGGGCCTAAACGTCGCACTTGCCGCAGGCGTGGGCGGCTGCAATGTCGGCGTCGCAGTTGGTGTAGCATTCGCCCACGATAGTGCCGACAGGCACGGTGTCACCAAGCACACAACGATTCCGCGGTGCGGACTTCGGCAGGCTGGCTGCTTGAGTCTATGTCGTTCCATTAGCCTTTCTCCCATAAGGAAGTATGGCTACAAGCCGTCCTCTGTGTAACCCAAAATCCGCGATCATTGGTGCAGATTCTCACTTCATGTGAAAAGTCCAGCGGAGTCGAATGCGGAAAAGGCCACAATCTTGCTGGCCATCCGGGCATGGCGGGGCAAGATTCTCCATGATCAAGTCAACCCTTCAACCCGGGCAGGCCGCTGGCCGCCGCTGGCCCGTGATCGTGGCCGGGGCCGGTGTGGCGGGCGCGGTGGTGGCGCATGGGTTGGCGCGGCGCGGTGTCGAGGTGCTGCTGCTGGAGAAGCGCAGCCACCCGCGTCGCAAGGTGTGCGGCGGCTGCCTCCATCCGCGCGGGTTCGCGGCGTTGGAGGAAATGGGTCTGGCGGGGGTGCCGTCGCTTCGGGATGCGGGCTCGCTGGACGTGGTGGTGCTGTCGCGCGCGGGGCGTGGGGCGGTGCGGGTTCCGCTCGGCGGCGAGGCCTGTTTCCGCGCGGTGGATCGCGCGGCGCTCGATGCGGATCTGGTGGATGCGGCGATCGGCGCGGGCGCGCAGTACATCGACCGTGCGCAGGTCCTTTCATCGGAGGTTTGGGATGATGGCCGCCGCGTGGCGGTCCGTTGCGAGGGGCGGGACCTGAGCCTCGACGCCGATCTGGTGGTGTCGTGCGAGGGGCTGACGGGCGTCCTCGCGCGCGGGGCGGGGTTGGTTGTGCCTGCGCGGCCGATGTGGCGCGAGAAGGTTGGATTCTCCATCGAGGCGACCGGCGACGTCGGGGTCGATCTTTCTGCGATCGCGATGCTGTGCGAGCCGTGGGGATACCTTGGGATCGTCGGCATGGGCGCGGGGCGGTGGCACTTGGCGGCGGCGATTCGTCCGGAGGTATTGAGCGGGCTTGGCGGTGCCGTCGCCGCGGCGCGCACAGCGCTGGCCCGGCATGGGTTGGCGGGGCTGAGCGTGGAGGAGGAATCGCTCTCCACGTCGCCGACCCTCACGCGCGTGCTGCGCCGCCGCTGGGCCCCGCGGCTTCTGGTGGCGGGCGACGCCGCCGGATATTTGGAACCAATCACGGGCGAGGGAATGACGTGGGCGATTGCGTCGGCATCCGCCGTCACGGAAGTCGCTGCGTTCGGGTGGTCGGAAAAGGTGGGCCCCGTCTATGAGGCACTGTGGCAGACGCGCGTCGCGGGAATGCGGCGACTCGTCTCGCTTTCGGCGCTGGCGCTGGATCGGCCCGCCGCGCGCGGCGCGGCCTTGTGGGCGCTGGGGGCGAGCCCCGTGCTGCGCGCGTGGGTCGGCGGGCTGGCAACGCGCCAGGTGCCGCGATGAGCGCCGCGGTCTGCGTTCTCGGCATGGGCACTGCGGTGCCGGAGAACCGCCTCTCGGCGGAGGCCTTCGCCGAGCTCGCGATCCGGCTGAGCGCGAATTCGCCGAAGGAAGAGGGTCTTGTCCGCGCCGTCGCACGGCGATCTGGGGTTGCGGAGCGGGGCATCGTCCTTCCGCGAGGCGAATCCGGGGCGGCGCCGTTCTATCCGCCGCTTGCATCGCCAGGCACCGCCGAGCGCATGGGCGCCTACGAGGAGCTGGCTCCCGCGCTCGCCGCCGCCGCGGCGCGCGCAGCGCTCGCGAATTCGGGAATCGACGCGGGCGCGATCACGCATTTGGTCACCGCGAGCTGCACGGGATTCTCCGCGCCGGGGGTTGATCTGTACTTGGTCGGCGCGCTGGGGCTCTCCGCCGATGTGGCCCGCGTTCACGTTGGGTTCATGGGTTGCCACGGCGCCGTGAATGCGTGCCGCATGGCGCGGGCGCTCGCCAGCGAGAATACGGATGCGCGCGTCCTGGTGGTGGCGGTGGAGCTTTGCACGATCCATTTCCAGTATGGGCTTGGCCGTGACGAGCTGCTCCCGAACGCGCTCTTTGCCGACGGGGCGGCCGCGATGGTGATCGGCGCGGGCGAGGCGCCGCTGCGGCTGCTCGGCACGGCATCCCGCGTTATCCCCAACAGCGCCCACGCGATGACTTGGCGTATCGCCGACACGGGGTTCCGCATGACGCTGGACAGCAGTGTGCCCGACCTGATCGCGGCGCATGTTCGGGTTTTTGTGGAGAGTGCCCTCGCCCGTCACGGCCTTTCGGTCGACGATGTCGCCGGTTGGGCGATTCACCCCGGCGGGCCGCGGGTGATCGACTCCGCGCTGGCGGGCCTCGGGCTTCCATCCGCGGCGGGCGATGCCTCGCGCGATGTGCTCCGGCATCACGGCAACATGTCTTCGGCGACGGTGCTGTTTGTGCTGGAGGAGTTGCTGCGTCGCGGCACGGACGGGCCCATCGCGGCGCTCGCCTTCGGGCCGGGGCTCACGGCGGAGTTGGCGCTGTTTGCGGCTACTGCCCCGTCATCTGCTTGATGAGCCGCTTGTTCAGTTCCAGGGCGGGGTTGATGCCGCGTTCCAGGATGCGATGCTGGAGGGCGGCGACCTCGATGAGGATGGAGATGTTGCGGCCCGATTCCACGGGGAGGCGGAAGCGCCGAATCGGCACGTCGAGATACACGGCGTTGTCGGTGTCGATGCCCAGGCGATCCACCACGATTTCGTCGGACCATCGGTCGAGTTCCACGGTGAGGGAGACGCGCTTCTCCTCGCGGACGGCGCCGATGCCGAAGAGCAGTTCCACGTCGATGATGCCGAGGCCGCGGACCTCCATGTGGTGCTGGATCGCGCTCATGGAGGAACCCATGAGGATGTTCCGCCCCAGACGCTTGAGCACCACCACGTCGTCGGCGACGAGGCGATGGCCGCGCTCGATGAGCTCGAGGCCGCACTCGCTCTTGCCGACGCCACTGCCGCCGGTGATCAGCACGCCCTCTCCGAACACATCCACGAAGACGCCGTGCACGGTCTCCGACGGCGCGAACTCGCGCTCGAGCCAGAAGCTCATCATCGCGTTGAAGCGCGACGTCTCGTGCGACGTCCTAAGGATGGGCACGTTGTGCTGATTGCCCAGGTCGATCATCTCCTGGGGTGGGGTGTTGTTGTTGGTCACGATGAAGCAGGGGATCGAGAACTCGAAGACCGCCTCCAGCCGCCGCCGGCGCTCCGAGGCCTCCAGGCTCGCCAGATAGCCCACTTCCGTGTTGCCCAGCACCTGGACGCGGTCGAACGTGAACACTTCGATGAAGCCGGCGAATGCGAGCCCGGGGCGATGCAGTTCGGACTGGTTGATGAAGCGGGCGAGGCCCTTTTCCCCAGCCACGACTTCCAAGTCGAAAGTCTTCCCCTTCTCCATGATCATGCGATGCACGGGGATGGTGATTCCGGAGAGATTCCGGGAGTTGACAGTGCTGGAATCTGACATCGGAAAGGCTCCCCCGCGCGGGCGCTGGCTGAACGCTTCCATACTCTCCAAGGCGATCCCATGACGGCAAGCACGATCAAGTTTCACTTCATCAGGGAAAGCCTGGCCCGGTTCGACGGCGGCGCCATGTTTGGCCACGTTCCCAAGGCCGTGTGGAGCAAGCTGGCCCCCGCCGACGAGTTCAATCGCATCGAGTGCTCCTGCAACGCGATCCTCGCCCGCGTCGGCGGACTCAACATACTCACGGACCCGGGAATGGGGCTGAAGTGGACGCCCAAGGAGGCGGCGCTATATCACCTTCGCGCGCGTCCGTGGGAGGATCTTCTGGCGCCCCACGGCCTCACGCCCGACGACATCCATGCGGTCGCGATGAGCCACCTGCACATCGACCACGCCGGCGCCCTTACCCGGTGGGACGCCGACGGCCGCGCGGTCCCCGTGTTTCCCAATGCCAAGGTTTACGTCCAGCGCCTGGAGTGGGAACGCGCCAACAACCCCGACTCGCGCAGCCGCCCCAGCTATCGCCCTCAGGATTTCGTCCCCCTCATGGAGAGCGGCCAGATCGTCCTCATCGACGGCGACGGCGAATTCCTCCCCGGGGTGGAGTCCGTCGTCACGGGCGGCCACACGGCGGCCCACCAGGCGCTCCGCTTCGCCGATGGCGACGGCGGCGCCCTCTGGTTCCTCGCCGACATCTTCCCCTCGACCGCCCACCTCAAGCCCCACTGGGTGATGGGCTACGACCTCTACCCGATGGGCGTCATGGAAGCGCGCGCGCGGCTCCTGCCGGAACTGGCGAAGCAAGGCGTGCGCTGCGCGCTGGGGCATGATCCCTTTCAGGAAATCGGCAGGATCGTGGAGGTGGATGGTAAGTATGAGTGGGTGGGGGAGTAGCACGGGCGCCCGCAGGCCGTCGGTTGCAGTGCCCTAGGGCCAAAGCTCTCCGCCGCTCACGAGTGCGTCGCGGGTTTTCTGGAATGTCTCGCGATCGCGGCACTTGTCGGTGTCGCTGCGTTTGCGGGCGCTGTTGAGCGGCATCATGAGCCGCGGGTTGGGGAGGAGTATCTCCCGGTGTCGGTCGAGGAATGCCCAGTAAAGGCGCTTGATGGGGCAATTCTTCGCCGGGTCAAACCGGCAATCCGCGCAATAGTCCGACATCTTATCGATGTACGCCGAGCCCGATACGTAGGGCTTGGTCATGAAGAGCCCGCCGAGCGCAAAGGTCCCCATGCCGAGGACGTTGGGTTCCACCACCCAGTCCCACGCGTCAAGATAGGCGACCCAGAACCAGTCTGTCAGTTCGCGGGGCGACACGTCCAGCAGCGTGGCGATGTTCGAAAGCACCATCAGCCGGGTGATATGGTGCGACCATCCCTCGCGCCACAGGTCGGCCACCACGGTGTCCAGGCAGTTGAGGCCCGACTTGGCGCCCCACCATGCAGGCGGGAGGGGTGTCTGTGCACCAAAGTGATTCGGCGTTGCGCCACCGTCGATCCCGGCATCGTCGGGCGGGCGGTGCCATTCCTTCCCCGCCCAGCGCGCATAGCCGCCATCGCCGGGCGAAGCGGCGGTTGGCGCGCCGCCCGCAAAGGGATGGCGGAAACCGTCGGTCTCCCGATGCACATGGCGGACGTATTCGCGCCACCCGATCACCTGGCGGATGAAGCCCTCCTTGCTGTTGAGCGGAATCTCCAATGCCACCACATCGTCGATCATCCGCCGGGGCTCAAGGCGCCCGATGTTCATCAACGGAGAGATGCGCGTGTGGAACAGGCCCGAGGACGCCGTGGTCATGGCGTCCTCGAAGTCGCCAAAGTGATGGAGGCATTCTGTCATCGCCCACCGCCACGCGGCATCGGCGTCGGCCCGCGTCGCGGGGATCGCGGCCATGTCCAGCGCGCCGGGATGATCGGCGAATTTGGACTCGATCAGATCGCGGACTTCGGCGCGGAGCGGATCGTCTGTAAATCGCGGCGGCACGGGCGGCGCGGGATCGCCGGGCCACGGCTTTCGATTGTCGCCGTCCAGGCTGAACTTCCCACCGAGGGGCTTGCCGCCCTCCATCAGGATCCCCGTCTGGCGGCGGACGTGCTTGTAGAAGGTGTCCATGAAATAGGGGGGCTCCGCTCCGTGGGGGGAGAGAAAGTCCTCCCGCGCCGTCAGCCACAATTCGTTGGGAAGAACGAGGATGCCGCCGGACTCGACCAGCGGTTGCAACTCGCGCCGCGTCTCCCGCTCGGCGGCCTCCATCATAGCCAACTGCCCAAGTTCGCGAACGACTTCGGCGAGGGCCACGCCGTGGGGGGCGTCGGTCTGGCGGTACGCCACGGCAATCCCGCGGCGGGATTGCTCCAGGGCAAATGCCCGCTGGTTGGCAAGTAGCAGCGCCAGCTTCATCCGGTGGTAGGGTCGGCGGCGGAGGAAGGCCGCGCTCTCTATCAGGACGATCCCGGTTTCCCCGGCGACCGCCGTGGAGAGCGGACCACAATCGTCGGTCATTTGGTCCACGTGTATGTACACCCAGCGAAGGCGATTCCGCGCGGATGGGGCAGGCGGGAGCGCGTCCCGGAACCAGCTCATGATTCCGCGCCCGCCACCCGCGTCAGCAGCCAGATCGCCAGCGCCGACCGCAGCGTCCACGCCACGGTCCGGATCCAGTTGGAATCGACGAGGAACCGATGGGCCTTTGCGTCGAATCCGCGAGAGAGGATTTCGTGCTGGGGCACTTGCACCAGAAAGGTTGAAAGCCAGATCACCCCCACCAGCGCAAAGCCCGCCCACATAATCCATGCGGGAACCCCCGCCGGGCGCAGCACCGTCGCAAGCGCCAGCGCGGTGGCCAGCTCCGCCAGCATCAGCGGCATCACCACAAATCCCGTCAGCTTGGCGTGCTCATACTCGTAGGCGGCGAATCCCTCCGCGGCGACGCGCGCGAAGAGTGGGTAGTGGACGATCTGAACGAACCAGATCACCCCTGTCATCGCGATGGTGGAGAAGGCGTGAACTATCAGGGCGGCGGACTGCATCGGGGGGCTCTCGCTCGGGGGGTTGTGCAAACTGCCTCCCAACCGAGCAAGAAGAAAGCCCGGTGTCCTAGGCCATCGGCCGAATCAGCGTATCTCCCGACGGCATCCGGAATTCGCCGGATTCGCCGAGGCTGGGGCGGGCGAGTTCGCGTTCGATGGGGTATTCGATGAAGATGGCGTTCACCTTTTCGTGAATCAGCTCGCAGCGCTGGCGGAGGGTGCTCAGGTGGTTGGCGAAGTTCTCCGCCAGGATTTCCTCGATGCTGCCATAGGTGAGGTCCGCCTGAAGCCGGGCGGCGATGCGCGTGGCCGAGGTGCGGTCGCGGTGGGGGGCGTTCTGGCCGACGATCTCCAGACCCTCGGCGATGCGGTCGATGCAGAAGCGCACGGAATGCGGAAAGTCGGGATCGAGGAGAAGGAACTCCAGCACGCAGTTCTCCTTCACCTCCGCGGTGTAGCGGCGGCGGTAGGAATCGAACGCGGTGCAGCACTTGAGCAGCGTGATCCAGTCGAGGTGTTCCTCGGGCGTGGGTGACGCGGCCTCCTCGGAGTCGCTGTAGAACTCGCGATAGGAATCGATCAGCGCCACGGTCATCAGGGCGCGCTCGATGTAGCAGCCCAGGCGGATGAAGTGGTACCCCTCGTTGCGGCTGAAGGTGGAATCGGTGATGCCGTGAAAGAGGCAGGCGCTCTCGCGGATGCGGCGGAGGAACTCCGTGGGGCCCTCGTCCCAGATGGCGTCGAAGCTGGCCTCCCTGATGAAGAAGTAGGCGCGGTTGAGTTGCTCGAACATCTCGGCGCCGAGCGTGTCGCGGACCTGGCGGGCGTTCTCGCGCGCGGCGGCGATGCAGGACCGGATCGAGGCGGAGTTCTCCTCGTCGGTCGTGAACTCGCGGGTGATGTCGCGCGCGTCGTATCCGGGGCGGTCGACCTCGTCCAGGCACAGGCTGCTGAGGAACCGGCGCCACCGCATCGGCGCCGACGCGGGAACGATGTCCAGCATCAGGGTCAGGTGCTCGTCCAGCAGGCGCGCGGTGCCCTCGGTGCGCTCCAGATAGCGGCCCATCCAGTAAAGGCTGTCAGCAACTCTTGAAAGCATGGTCTTCTATCGCCTCTTGCCGTGTCGCGCATGGGCGGGACGCCCATGCTGCCGTATCCGCCGTTCCCTACTGTTCCCTGCTTCTCCCATCAATACAACACCCAAGTATCCTTGCTGCCGCCGCCCTGGGAGGAGTTCACCACGAGGGAGCCTTTCTTGAGGGCGACGCGGGTGAGGCCGCCGGGGACGATCTTCACCTCGTCTCCGTAGAGTATATACGGCCTCAGGTCCACGTGGCGCGGTTCCACCTGGCCGTCCACGAAGCATGGAGCGCGGGAAAGCATGATCGTCGGCTGGGCGATGTAGTTGCGGGGATTGGCGTTGATCGCCGCGCGGAATTCCTCCCGCTGGGCGGCGGTGGAGTGCGGGCCGATGAGCATGCCATAGCCGCCGCTCTCGCCCACGGCCTTCACGACGAGCTTGTCCAGGTTGGCGAGGGCATACTCGCGGTCCTTCTTCTCGCCCAGGATGAAGGTCTCCACGTTGGGAAGGATCGCGTCCTCGCCCAGGTAGTACTTGATGATGCGCGGGACATAGGCATAGACCGCCTTGTCGTCGGCCACGCCGGTGCCGATGGCGTTGGCCAGGGCGACGTTCCCCTTCTGGTAGGCGCGGAAGAGGCCGGGCACGCCGAGCATCGAGTCGGAGCGGAACACCTCGGGATCGATGAAGTCGTCGTCCACGCGGCGATAGATCACATCCACGCGGCGGAGCCCCGCCGTCGTCCGCATATACACATGGTCGCGATGCACGACCAGGTCGCGGCCCTCGACCAGTTCCACGCCCATCTGGCGGGCGAGGAAGGTGTGCTCGAAATAGGCGGAGTTGTGCACGCCCGGCGTCAGGACCACGATGGTCGGCTGGTCCAGCGCCCGGGGCGACACGGCGCGCAGCGTCTGGAAGAGGTACTGCGTGTAGTCGTCGATGGGGCGGACGCTGTAGCGCTGGAACAGGACCGGGAGGATCTTCTTCATCACCGTCCGGTTGCCGAGCATGTAGGACACGCCGGAGGGCACGCGGAGGTTGTCCTCCAGCACCGCGAAGCCGCCGTCCTCGCCGCGGATAAGGTCGGTGCCGACGACGTGTATATACCGGTCCTTGGGCACCTTGAGGCCGCGCATCTCCTTGCGCCACGCCTTGCAGCTCGCCAGCAGCTCGCGCGGCACCACGCCGTCCTTCAGGATATTCTCGTCGTTGTAGACGTCGTGGATGAACATGTTCAGCGCGGTGATGCGCTGTGTCAGGCCGCGCTCGATGTGGCTCCACTCGGCGCCGGTGATGATGCGCGGCATCAGGTCGTAGGGGAAGATCTTCTCCGTGCCCGCCTTGTCGCCATACACGGTGAACGTGATTCCCTGATAGAGGAAGGAAAGGTCCGCGGCTTTTTGCCGGCGGACGAATTCCTCCCGGCTCAGGTCCAGGACGCGCTGATGCAGGGCGGCGTACTGGGCCCTTGGGACCGATGCGCTCTCGAACATCTCGTCATAGGCGTGGTCGAGGTGATAGTTGCCGAAGGGGGGGAGGGTTTCATCCCGCTCCGCGGCGGTCGTCTGTGTCTGTGTCTGGTTCATCGCCAAGTCAGGTTGGGTCTCGCTGGAGGCTGGCCGTGTGGCTTAGGAGGCTCGTGAGAATGAAGGACGGATTCGCGAACTCGCAAACGGATTTTCCCGGTTCGGGATGGGGGAGCGGTAAAATTGGAGCGGCCCGGAGGGGTAAACCCTCCGGGCCGCGGTCGCTGCGTTGGTTGTTCCGCGCCCCGTGGGGTCAGGCCGTGGCGCGCTTGCGGGCAAGATACCAGGCGCCAAAGTGACGCTGGAACCACTCGCGGGTGGCGCCGGCCTCGGGGTCGCTGGGGTTGCGCTCGCGCCAGATGTCCCGGCCCGCGCGCTCCGCCTCGAGCCACTTGAACCGGCGTACTTCGTCCATCATCTCCAGGATCGCATCGCCCTCAACGGGGAGGTTGACGCCCAGGACTTCCTGGACCTGATCGTGAAGCTCGATGGCCTTGGGGTTCTTGCCAAACAGCCGCAGGGCGGCGTGCTTGAGGTTTTTCCAGCTCAGGGCGCCCTCCGCCTCGGCGAAAAGGAAGTCGGCCGCCATGGCATGGGGGGCGTAGAGGCAGAGAAGCTGATAGTTGGAAAACTCGCTATCCCGGTCGTAACCGAGCTGGATTTCGTTGTTCTTATGGACGGCGTAATGGGCTGTCGGGTGCGTAACCATGATGGTCACCGCTCTCCTGGGGGAAGTCGTTGCGCCGGGAGCACTTCTAACCCGTGCGCGAATGAAGTAGTGCAAGCGCCGTGCCATCTATGGCAAGGCAGATTCAGAAGCAAATCGCTAAAACTCCATAAAAAATGCTAGTATCCAAACGTGCAATCAATTGCACGTTTGGACTGAGCAGTGAGGCCTTATTGTTACAAAATGGGGTCTATCTGGGTAAGAATAGGGGATTCTGACCACTTCTTAGTTCGTTTGTATGGAAAAGCAACGAAGTCGAGGGAGACCCAGGAGTCTCCCGATGGGTCTCCGATGGCTCCACGGGGCATTTGGGGGTGGCTGGAATGGGCCGGATGAGCCGATCTGTGCCACAGTGGGGCGGGCGGGCTGAACGGTTTGTGGGCAGCTGCCTGTCGTGTACGGTAGCACGGGCATCTTGCCCGTGTGGGTGAAGCGGTCAGGCCCTGCGAGGTCGAGCGCTGGTCGTGCACGGGCAGGATGCCCGTGCTACTTTTGGATACTTTCCCTGTACTTCCGCCGTTCCGCCAGCGCCTCGCGGAGCATTTTCTCGTCCTCGCCTTTGTTGAGCGTCCGGGGCGTTGTGGGGAAGGGGTTGGCGTATTCGCCGTCGATTCCAACCCCCGCCTCGCAGGGGAGGCGGAGGTCCGGGTAGTCGCGGGGCCATTCCCACAGGCCACCATCCGCGGGGCCTTCGCGGCGGGATTTGTAGGTATCGGCGCCGCCGAGGTCGAAGAAAAGCCCGATCCCGTTGCCGTTCTCGCGGACGGTGCCCCACTTGGTGATGCTGGCGGAGCCAAGGCCGGCGCGCTGGCCCAGCGTGTAGGAGTCGCTCCCCGCCGCGTCCACGAAGAGCGCGACGCCGTTGTCGTTGGCGCCGCCGATGGCGAGGTTGGCTGCCTCGTAGGAGTCGTCGCCGCCCTCGTCGATCAGGAAGGCGACGCTGTAATCGTGGGCCGCCGCGATGGAGGTGTACTGGCTCGCGCGATAGCGGTCGTTGCCGCCGCGATCGATCAGCGCGCCGGCGGCGCGGTGGGCTCCGGAGCCCTGGGCGTACCACACGGCCTCGTACCTGTCGTCCCCGCCACCATCGATCAGCAGGCCGGTCCCCTCCAGAAAGCCGACGCCCTGGGCAAAGACCTGGGCCGTATAGACGTCGTCGCCGTCGGTATCGACGAGGACCGCGACGCCGCCGGGGAGCGAACGGCCGTCGCTCTGGTCCGCGCGGACGCCGGTCGCGGCGCCCTGGCCCATGGACGTGTTGTGGGTGGGCGATTGCGGGGAACGGTCGATGATGGGATCGTTGCCGAGCGTATAGACATCGTTGCCGCCGGTGTTGACCAGCATCGCCACGCCGCGCGGGCCTGCACTGGCTTGGGCCCGGCTCAGCGCGGCGAAGGTGTCGCTGCCGCCAAGGTCCACCAGCGCGGCGCCGCCGCCCATCGCGTATCCCTGCGCAAAGGCATTGGCCGTGTAGGTGTCGTCTCCGCCGGCGTCGTATTGGAAGGCGCAGCCAAAGATCGCGGAGCCCTGGGCGCAGTAGTCGCCCGCGTAGGTATCGTTCCCCGCGGCGTCCCAGCAAAGGCCGTAGCCGAGGAATGCGCTGCTTCCCTTGCCGGGCTCCGACCACCACCAGTCGTTCCCGCCGCGATCGTAGAGAACGGAGATTCCCATGCGCGCAGCGCGTGGATCGTCGGGGAAATAGCGGTCGTCGCCGCCGAGGTCCAGGATCAGCAGGATGTCCTCTCCGGAGTGAACGGAGTCGGCGCCGCGGCCATCGAGCACGATCTCGCCGAGGGGCGTCGTCATTCGCCAATCGATGGCGGGGAATTGCGCGTCGCGCGCGAAGTCGTCGAAGTCCTCCACCGCCATGACCAGATCGATCATTCCCGCGTGGAGGGCCTCCAGCTCGATGTCGCGTATATACTGGCGGTAGTCGGGCTCCCCGAACTGGAAGAAGTTCCCGCGCACAGCCTGGTCAAAGAGGCTGTCGGGCTTTATCCCGGGTGGGAGCTTTTCGAGCGCGCGGCGGAGGAAGTGGCGGGCGTTGGCGATGGCGGCAACGACGCGGGCGACCTCGTGGCGGGCGGGATTTGGGAGTTCCGCCGCGCCGGGGAGCTTGTCCTCATAGTCGAAAGGCGAGGATGCCTGCTCCAGCATGGCGCAGGCTTCCGCCAGGGGATCGGCGGCGGCCAGCAGGCGGGCGTCCAGCGTGCGCAGGGGATTGCCAAAGTAGCCGCGCGAAAGTTCGACCCCGCCAAGCCCCACGGCGTTGAGGTAGGTGCGGGAGGGGGAGTCGAGGCGCTCGCGGATGCGGTTCTCGGCCATGCCCACGCGATAGGGGCCGGAAAGGGGGTCCAGCAGCAGCGCCCTCAGCATGGGGGATTGCTCCGCCGCCGAGGCCGATGCGAACCGGAATGGGTCGGGCTGCATCCTGTCCCGGGTTGTGCCGATGGCCTCAAGGGCGCGGTCCAACACGAGCGTGCCCGAGGTGGATTCGGCGCCCGCATGCGACCCCATCAACGCGACCAATCCCCCCGCGAAAAAGGATTCGATTGCCCGTCTGGCGGCGTATGGCTTGGTTGGGGCATGACGATCAGACATGGTTTCGGGGGCGGTCGCCCGGTGTGCGGGCTGGTTCAATTTGGGACCTGTGGCGCGCAGCGTGGCCGCGGGAAGGATTGCAGCAGAGGCGCATGAACAACCGCAAGCTTACCGTGATGACCTTCCTCGGCCTATGTGCCGTGTGCCTGGCGATGGGGCTGGTGGGGCTCACGTTCCTGCATGACAAGGTCCAGCATTCCAACCTGCGCACGGCGCTGGAAAACAACACCGAGTATGGAGAGCGATTCGCTGCCTCCATCGACTCGCTTCTGGAATCCGGAATGACCGTGGCCCAGGTCATTGGAGTCTATCAGCTCTCCTTCGATGCCACGCCGTCGGACGGCAACCGCTACATCTGCCTCATATCGGGGGAGGGCAGGATTCTGTGCCACCCCGACCGCGAGGCGCTGGGCATGGACGCCTCGGGCCTGAACCTGCTGACGATTCCCGACCGCAAGGCGATCAACTATGCGGAGTGGGTCAGCGCGGGGATGTTCGAGGGGCTTATGACGCGCGACGGCCTTGCGGTGGAACTCGTGCGGCGCATCCCGCTGGAGAAGGCCCCGATCAACGTCATGGTCCACACCAACCTTGGGATGATCGGGCGGGAATCCAAAGCCATCTTCAATGCGATACTGATGGTGCTGCTGCCCGCGTGCCTGGTGTTCGTGATCATCGCCACGCTGGTGGTGCGCCTGCTGGGCCGCCGTTACGAGGCGGCGATCGAGCTGAACAACCGCAACCTGGAGGAGCGCGTCGAGGAGCGGACGGCTGAACTGAAGCAGGCCAAGAACGCCCTGCTGCTGAACGAGAAACTGGCGCTTCTGGGCCAGCTCGTCGCCGGCATCGCCCACGAGATCAACAACCCGCTCTCCTCCATCCGGCTCCACGCGGAGCGCCTGGAGGAGGACGCCGCCACGGCCGAGGACCGCGACGCCGCGCGGACGATCACGCGCAGCGTCGAGCGATGCTCGCTCCTTGTGCGCAACCTACTCAGCTTTGCCCGCAACGCCCCGCCCCAGATCGCCCCCGTGGATATCAACGATGTGGTGGATACGGCGCTGGCCTTCTGCGGCCACGAGCTTAAGCGCGCCGGCGTTAGCATGGAGAAGCGCCTCGCGCTGGAAAGCCCCCGCATCCCCGCCGACGCGATCCAACTGGAGCAGGTGGTTCTGAACCTCGTCACCAACGCCGCCCAGGCCCTCTCGGGCCGCCACGGGGAACGGCGGGTCCGCGTCACGTCGGAACTCCTGGATTCCACCGTCGTCATCCGCGTGGAGGATAGCGGCCCGGGACTGGACGGGACGATTGTGGAGACGCTCTTCGAGCCATTCCACACCACCAAGGAAAGCGGCACCGGCCTGGGGCTCTCGCTGTGCCGCCGCTTCGTGGAGCGCCACGGCGGCACGATCACCCACTCGAAATCCGACGACCTCGGCGGCGCGGCCTTCCTGGTCCAGCTCCCGCGCGTGCGACCGGGGGGATTGCAGGAAGTGCCCGCGTCCTCGACGATGGGGTACATCGGGTAGGGTCGCATCAACCCAGGGACGAGAGCTTTGACCTTACTGACATGATCGACCAAATTGACTTCGCAGGGAATCTTCATCGTTGGAATGTGGGGCCAGGCTGTGGTCCCCCCATCCTCCGCCTTGACCGGCGGTCCCCCCCCGCGTAGCTTGATCCCTCCGGCGGAATGCCTGCCCGCCCACCCGATCAGGAGACCGCTTCCGAATGAGCCTAGCCCAGGAGAACCTGTCCTTCCTCCACGCCCAGGACCCCGCCGCGGCGGAGGCCCTTGACGAGGAGATCCGCCGCCAGCATGGCACCCTCGAGATGATCGCGTCGGAGAACTTCGCGTCGCGCGCCGTGCTCGAGGCCGCGGGTACCGTGTTCACCAACAAGTACGCGGAGGGCTATCCGGGTAAGCGCTACTACAACGGTTGCGAGCCGAGCGACAAGGTGGAGACGCTGGCCATCGACCGCGCCAAGGAACTGTTTGGCGCCGACCACGCCAATGTGCAGTCCCACAGCGGCAGCACCGCGAATCAGGCCGTGTTCTTTGCCACGATGAAGCCGGGCGATACCGTGCTGTCGCTCTCGCTGGCCAACGGCGGGCACCTGTCCCACGGCCACAAGGTCAACATGGCGGGGCAGTACTACAAGATCGTCAACTATGGCGTGCATGCGGATACGGAGCAGATCGACTTCGACCAGGTCGCGGCGCTGGCGCGCGAGCACAAGCCCAAGCTGGTCATCACCGGTGGCTCGGCGTATCCGCGGCTCATTGACTTCGCCAAGTTCCGGGAAATTTCCGACGAGGTTGGCGCCACGTTCCTGACGGACATGGCCCACTTCGCCGGCCTTGTGGCGGGAAAGGCGATCCCCTCGCCGGTTCCTCACAGCCACATTGTCTCCACCACCACGCACAAGACGCTCCGCGGGCCCCGCGCCGGGCTCATCCTCTGCAAGGAGGAGTATGCCAAGGCGATCGACAAGGCGGTGTTCCCGGGGCTTCAGGGCGGGCCGCTGATGCACATTGTGCTCGCCAAGGCCGTGGCATTCGCAGAGGCGCTGCGCCCCTCCTTCAGCGACTACGCCTCCCAGGTGATCCTCAACGCCAAGGTCCTGGGCGAGGTTCTCGTAGGCAAGGGTCTGCGCCTTGTCTCCGGCGGAACCGACACC
>JBBQYG010000080.1:0-17161 GCA_038208905.1 Candidatus Sumerlaeia bacterium
AGTAAGCGCATGGATGACCGCCAACCAACGAGGATGTGCGAAGCCTCAGCCACGCAAGCCGTGGGGCTCAAACAAAAGTTATGGTCGTCGCGGCGAAAGCGGGATGCCGCATCCCGGCGCCGGTCGCATCTTGCTTGCCTCCCGGGCGTCGGGCGTCAACTTTCTGCTTCCCCCGCCCGGCGGGGTCCAGAACCGAGGTTCCCCGATGCCCCGCCTGATTGTCGCCCTGCCGGCCTACAACGAGGAGGATTGCCTCCCCCCGCTCCTTCGCAGCTTCAGGCGCCTGTTCCGCCAGTTGCCCGCGGAGGTCGATCCCATCGTCATCGTGGTCAACGATGGCAGCAAGGACGGCACCGCCGCCGTGACGCGGCGCATCGGAAAGAAGATGCCCGTCCGCCTGGTGGACCACGTGGTGAATCGCGGCCTTGGCGAGGCGATCAAGACCGGACTGCGCGCCGCGCTGGAGGAGGCCCGCTCCGACGAGGACGTGATCATCTGCATGGACGCCGACGACACCCACCCGCCGCGCTATGTGGTGCCCATGCTCAAGCGGATTGAAAAGGGCGCCGACATGGTCATCGCCTCGCGCTATCGTCCCGGCTCCCGCCAAGTCGGGGTGCCTTTCCACCGCCAATGGATGAGCTTTGGCGCGCGGTTCCTCTTCTGGCTGTTTCTCCGCCTTCCCGGCGTCCGGGACTACACCTGCGGATTCCGCGCCTATCGGGTGGGGTTGATTCGCCAGGCGTTCGAGGTGTATGGCGACGACCTGATCACGCGGAACGGATTTGCCTGCACGGACCAGCTTCTGGTAAACATCGCCTGCATGGGGGATGTCCGAATCGAGGAGATCCCCTTCGTGTTGCGCTACGACCGCAAGGTGGGAGAGTCCAAGCTCAAGCTGGGCGTGACGATTCTGGAGACTTTCCGCCTGCTGGGCGATGGTCGGAAGAAGCTGCGCGCCTCGCGCCGGTGACCTTGTGGATAACTTGTGGGCAAGCGACCAAAAAGCGGGGAAAGTCCCCACTTTTTGGCGTTTTTACCTGTGGATAACCTTGTGGAAAATCAGGCTCAACTCGCGTCGTGCCACTGCCTGACGACGGGGAGGAAGGCGTCGATGTTCTGGTAGCGCTCTGTGACGCTCGGCATGGTGCAGAACCGGAAAAGGTGATCGATCGCGGGGGGCACATCGGGGCGGTATTCGCGGATCGTGGGGAGCTTCCCCTCCATCCCCATCATGAAGATGTCCATCTTGCGGCTGACCTTCAGCGCCATGTGGGGCGACTGGCCAACCAGCATCGTGAAGAGCGTGATGCCCAGCGCATAGATGTCGCATGCGGGAACCAGATCCTCGCCGCGCACCTGCTCGGGAGACATGTAGCCGGGCGTTCCCGCGGACTTGAACATAGTCTCTTCCTCGGGGGCGTCGGGGGGTGCCTCCAGCTTGGCCAAGCCGAAGTCCACGATCTTGGCGTGGAGGTCCTTCGACAAGAGCACGTTGGCGGGCTTGATGTCGCGGTGGACGATGCCGGCGGTGTGGACGGCCTTGAGCCCCTCGGCGATTTCGATGAACAGGCGCAGCGCCTCCTTCAGCGGCAGACGGTCGTTCTTCGCGATGTACGCCTTCAGGTCCATGCCGTCGATGAACTCCATCGCAATGTAGTGGCGGAGTTCGATGATACCCACGTCGAAGATCATGATGACGTTGGGATGGGTCATCTGGGCGATGGCGCGAGCCTCGAGGAGGAACTGCTTCAGGTTTTCGGGGCGGGCCTCGAAGCTGTTTACGAGCTTGAGCGCGAGGCGGCGGTTGAGGATCACGTCCATCGCCTCGTAAACCACGCCCATGCCGCCCTTGCCGAGCTCGCGCACGATCTCGTAGCGCTTGGATGGCGAGAACGGATCCACGGTCTGTTCCGTCGATTGGGACCGCCCTGTCTCGCTGTGGTCGGGGGCCTCGCCGATCAGCGAGACTTCCATCCCGATCTTGCCGACCTTGTTCCGCTCCTGCATCGAGCGGACAGAGCCAAGGAGCGGGTTGTGATCGGGCGGAGTGAATTCGTAGGGCTCGCCGCTCGCCATGACGACAAGCGGGATCCTGTCGCTGGAAGAACTACGGCCGGTGAATTCGCCGGTGGGCGCCGTCACGGCGGTGATTCCGTCCTCGCCGAGCGAGTCCGGCGGAAGGTCGTCCTCTGAATCCGGGAGCGTCAATTCCACCCGGAGAGTGCGGAGACGCGAATCCAGCTCCGCGCACCGCGCCCCCGAATCAACCAGCGCGCGATAGAGTCGCGTGGCCTTGTCCATGTATCCGCCGTCCTCGAACAGGCGCGCATACTTATACACGAAGGCCGCGTTCTCCTGGCTGACGGTCGGCACGAGCCGCGTCCGGAAGAGGCGGTAGGCCATCGTGGGATCCTTCAGGCGAATCAGCATCTCGCCAAGGAGGAGGCCCACGTCGGGATCATTCTGCTGCTCCAGGCCCTTGACCAGATGCTCGGCGGCATTGATGTAGTCGCCAATGCCGATGGCCATCAGCGCGGCCTCGAGGGGCTTGGCGGCCTTGGAAAGACAGCGCGCCGCCGCCTCCACGCGGCCCATCTTCATATTGAGTTCGGCGGCCTGGGAATAGGAGCCGCGCGCCTCCAACTGGTCCGCGATGTCCTCCCAGGCCTTGGGTCCCGCGTTTCCGCTCATCTGGCGCCCGGCGATGCGCGACAGGTCCATCTGGGACAGCATCTGGGCGGCCATCTCGGGATTCTGGGAGAGCGGGACAAAGACAACCTGCGGGGCGGAACTCGGGTTGGGGAGGTTCCCCGTGCCGCTCTTGCTCCCATCGCGATCAGCTTCGCGCCGACCCGGCTGCATCACCACGCGCTCCGCCGGGGGAATGCGATCCTTCATCTCGGCGGCCTTGGCGGGATTGCCATCCCGCTCGTGGCAGAGGGCGCAACGCTCCCACTCCTCCATGCGCTCATAGCAGCGCGCTGCGGCCTTCCACTCCTCGATGGCGCGGTACATCCATGCCGCTTCGAAGTAGTCGCCCGCCGTCTCCGCGGCGCGGGCGTTCTTGATCGCCATGTTGGCCCGATCGGTGGAGACCCGGTCTCCGGACTTGCGTTGCTCGTAGGCCTTGATGGTCTCGGCACGTTCCTTAATCCGGAACGCCTTGCCATCGCCTGCCAGCTTATAGGCCTCGGCGCTGCGCTCGAACTCGGCGGCTTCCTCATAGAGAGGCCCCGCCTCGGCGCGCTTCTTCGCGCGGTCAAGCAGCCCCGCGACCTCGCCTGGCGGGCCGTCGCGGGCTTGCAGCCTCTCCGCCGCCTTGGCATAGTATTCCCGCGCCTTTTTTGGCTCGCCCATCAGGAGTGAGATATTGCCGGCGGACTTGGGATCGCCGCCACGCGCGAAGTTGTTCCGCGCGCTGGCCTTGTTCCCCATCTTGAAATGGAGCCGCCCCATCAGCGCATAGTCGGCGTTCTTCTCGGCGATTTCGATCGCCTGGGGCAGCATCCCCGCGTTCTCGTAGTGGACCACCGCCACGCGATAGTTGCCAGAGGACAGTTCGCGCTCCGCGTTCATTTTGGCCACACCCTTGGCCCGGGACGCCGGCACGCTCGTGTCGTCGATCGTCACGCCGCAAACGATGTCCTGAGCGTAGCTGTTAGCCGTCAGGCCAATAAGGGCGGCGAAAAAGACCGCCGCGAAATAGATGAGCTCCGAACCCCCCGGCACGATCCTGCCCGCGAGCGCAATGCCCTGATCGTAGGAAAGGTACAGGCCCGCCACGGCCGCGAGCCAGACGAATGCCGAAACGAATTTGAAGAGAGTGGCGTTCACCGCTGGCTTGCTTGCGCGCTCCGCCTTGGCTATGCACTTCAGATGCGGCTGTCGGCAAAGATTGAGGAGCCCCAATACGGCGCGAACCCCTACCGCGCCAGCCGTGCAGCCCAATTTCATGCGACGATCCAGTTATGCCCATCGCCCCTGTGCAGGTGTCCATGAAATTCCGCCAGCCTAGATTTCTCGCGAACTTTCGGGCGAGGCCGCGAAAGACCGCCGCTTGCGGGATTATTCGTTGCCGTCGCCAAAGGCCTGTGAGAAATCCGGGCTAGCGGCCCCCAAGGACGTTTCCACAGGCTCGCGTGCCTCGCCAAACGCCCGCCCCCCGGAAATGCCATGGAAATCCCCATCGTCCTCCTGCCGCACGGTCGCGGACTTGCCCTCCCCGAATACCAGACTGGGGGGAGTAGCGGGATGGACCTCGTCGCGGCTGTGGAATCCCCCGTTTCCATTCCGCCGGGCCGAGTGGCCCTTGTGCCCACGGGCATCGGGGTTGCCCTGCCCCCCGGCTTCGAGTTCCAGATCCGCCCGCGCAGCGGATTGGCCCTTCGCCACGGAATCACCGTGCTGAACTCGCCGGGCACCGTGGACGCCGACTATCGGGGCGAGGTCCAAGTGATCCTGGCCAACCTCGGCGACGCCCCATTCGAGGTGACACGCGGGATGCGAATCGCCCAAATGGTCCTGTGCCGCGTGGAGCGCGTCGCGTGGCGCCCCGCCGATTCCCTCGACGCCACGGCGCGCGGCGACGGAGGGTTTGGCCACACGGGGCGCTAGCAATCCACGACCCTCAAAGGATACCCAACCGGATGAAGTCCTTCTTCAAGCTGGCTCTCAAACACTGGAAAAAAATTCTGCTCGGGCTGGTCGGGGCCGTGGTGCTCCTGCTCGTCATCGTCCGCATGATGCTCCCGGGAATTATCCGGGGACGGATCGAATCGATCGGCAGCAAGACGCTCGGTGTCCCCGTCAAGGTCGATGGCGTCGGCCTCTCCCTGATGAAAGGCTCGTTTTCCATCAAGGGACTTACCGTGCAGGCGCCAACGGGATTCACCATTCCTACGCTGCTATCGATCAAGAATCTCCAGGTCAACGTCGAACCGGCTTCCCTTCTGGGCGACCGCATCGTGGTGGACCTGATCGAGATCGACGGCCTCGATTTGAGCGCCGAGGTGGACGCCCAGGGCCGCCAGAGCCTCCAGCAATTAATCGCCAACGCGGCCGCCAAGCCCGCCGCCGACGAGGAGGCACGAGAGAAGTCGAAGGAGGAGGAAGAATCCAATGCGCCGACGGAGGAGACGCCCGGCAAATCGATCCTTCTTGAAAACATCGAGCTGACAAACTTCCGCGTCGTCTCGCTCGACGCCTTCGCGGACTCTGAGCCAATCACAGCCACAGTTTCCTTCGAGCGATTCTCGCTGGAGAATGCGCTGATCGCTCCGCCGGCGTTGTCCAAGGCCGGTGAAACCGCCGCGATTGCTCTCGCCGGACTCGAAATGAGCGTAACGGGCGACTACGACAAGCCGCAGCTCCTCAAGCTGGGCGAACTCGGCATTGAGGTTGATCTGGGGCGCTTCCTCGCTTCAGGCAACCAGCAGGAATTGTCGTTCGCCGAAATTCGCCTCGTGGGACTCGAAGTCAACACGGAGGAGCCGAGCGACCGCTCCCGCTCAAACTCCAAGGTGTATCAGCGCGTCATGACGAATGGCCTTTCGGCCGCCGCGCCGCGCCGCATCGACGGCAGCCAGCGCGATCCGGAGGTTGTTGCCGCCACAGCAGATGCCGACGCTCCGCAGCCGGATGCCCCCTCGCAGCCCGCGACCACGGAAAAGCCAGATGGAGAGAAGGGCGGCCTTCGCGTTCTGGAGATCGCCGTGCTTGACCTGAGCGACGTCGACGCACGGACGATACGCTCCGGCACGACCAGATTCAAGGTCAGCAAGGGTGCTATCTCGATGAAGGATCTTGTCTATGGCGACGACCGGGTAAGGGGGGAAGTTTCGTTTCAGGTGAAGGGATTCGACTATGACGTGGCTTCCAACCGGGAGGCCAATGTGTTCCTCGCGCCGCTCAAGCTGATGCTTGGCGCCGGGGTCGGCAAGTCGCCCGTGGTGTTTAACGTGCGCACCAAGGCCAGCAGCCTCCGGGAATTCCTGGTCAACCTCGTCCGCGGGGTGCAAGCAAAGGCCCTCCCCGGATCGGAAATCGTCACCGACGCCCTCGGTACCGCCACCGACGCGGTTGGCGGTGCCGTGGGGACTGCGAGCGACGCCCTTGGAACCGGTGCCGACGCGGTGGGTGAAGCCGCCAAGGGCGTCGGCGGGGCGGCGGAAAAGGTCGGTGGCGCCATCGGCGACCTCTTCGGCAAGAATAAAGCGAAGGAAGGCGATGAGGCGGAGAAAAAGTAGGCGCCCTTCACCTCGCCTATTGACTCGGATCAGCTTTGGTTTCAGTAATCGGTTGTTAGACAAAGAGCAAAACCGCATACCATGCCGGGAATGCCCCCCAAGGAGTGAGCCGTGCTCGACATCACCGAAATGCTTCGCATGACAGTGGACTATGGAGCTTCCGACCTCCATATCGTGGTGGGCCGCCCGCCCGTTATCCGCGTGGACGGCAGCATCGTCAACCTCGAGCACCCGCCCCTGACCGCGGCGGACACCCGCCGCCTGATCTACGGCATTCTGACCGATATCCAGAAGCAGAAGTTCGAGGAGAACAAGGACCTCGACTTCTCGCTCAGCGTCACTCAGGTGGCCCGCTTCCGCGTCAACGCGCACTTCCAGCGCGGCTCCGTCGCGGCGGCATTCCGCCTCATCATGAACCAGATCAAGAGCTTTCAGGAACTGGGCCTGCCGCCCATGGTGTGCGACCAGTTCACCAAGAAGCCCAACGGATTCGTGCTCGTCACGGGCCCCACCGGCTCCGGCAAGTCCACCACGCTGGCAGCGCTCATCGACAAGATCAACGCCGAACAGCCCAAGCACATCATCACGATGGAAGACCCCATCGAGTATATCCACAACCACAAGATGTCCTTGGTGGAGCAGCGCGAAATCAACGAGGACACCGTCAGCTTCTCCCACGGCCTCAAGTACGCGCTCCGTCAGGATCCCGACGTCATTCTGGTCGGTGAAATGCGCGACCTCGAGACGATCCAGATGGCAGTCAGCGGCGCCGAAACCGGCCACCTAGTCTTCTCCACCCTCCACACCGTGGACGTGCAGCAGACAATGGACCGGATGATCGACGTGTTCCCGCCCTTCCAGCAGGAGCAAATTAGAATGATGCTCGCCGGCGTCATCGAAGGCGTGATGTGCCAGCGCCTCCTCCCCAAGTTGCGCGGCGGTCGTGTCGCCTCCATCGAGGTGCTTGTTGGAACAGACGCCGTCCGAAACATGATCCGCGAAGGCAAGACGCACCAGATTCCTGCGTTCATGGATGCCGGCGCCAAGTACGGCATGCAGACGATGGACAAGTCCTTGGCGGAACTCTATCGCCGCAACCTGATCTCCCGCGAAATCTGCCTCCTGAATTCGCGCAAGCCGGAGGAGGTGAAGCGCCAAATCGGCGGCGGCGCACCCGGTGCCCCCGGCGCCACTGCTGGTCCAATGTCCTCCCAGCGGCCCGCCGCCCGCATCTAGGCGGATTCCATCCCCTGCATTGTGCTTCAGGATGTGTCGTGCAGGGGAGTGGAAATCGGCAGAGTAGGCTCTCCGGAACGATCCGATGATTGCAATTTGCATCTCCCCTTCATCGCGAAGGGGGATGCAAATTGCATTATTGTCTCGCTGTCTGGGTTCCATTGTAGTTGACGGGCACCCCTCCGCCGCGTCTCCTCTCCACTAGGGAAGCCGACACTTCCAGAACCCGCCCGGCGAGGTCCCAGTGCCCGCATAAATCCAGTCATTTCAAGAGGTCTCCTCCCGATGGCCGTCGCCACGCCGCCCCGCATGACACTTGCCGATATCCTCCTCAAGGAGGGGGTTATCAGCGACGAGCAGCATGAGCGCGCCTTGCTGGAATACGACCGCACCAAGCGATCCATCGTGCGCATCCTGACGGAGATGGGGGTGCTTCCCGAAGACACCCGAATCAATATCCTTCGTCGGCGACTCAATTGCGAGCTTGTGAAGCTTCGCGATGTCATCCCGTCTGCTGAAGTTTCCGGCTACGTGACCAAGGATATGTGTCGCCGCTTGCACGCGGTGCCCCTTCGCCTGACCGACGGCACCGTTCTGGTCGCGATGGAGGACCCCACCGACATGCGCGCGATTCAGGATCTGGAGCGCGTCTACGGGACGAGCGTGCGCGCGGTTTTGGCATCGTCCTCCGATATTGAGGAGACTATTGAACGATTTCCGGAAGTTGTCGAGCCCGAGGCTGGCGGGCGAACCGATCGGGGAATCGGCTACAAACTGACGGCGACGCTCTCCCTCGCTCTTCTGGTTTTTGGCCCCATGATGGGCTTCCTCTACTTCATCTCCCGGTCAAAGGTTGGCTTGGAGTGGTACTCGTCCTTCGGATTCGGCACCTTCGAGAATGTTCTCGTGTTTCTGGTGGTCTGGGGTTCCTGGGCAGCGATTGGGTATTTCCTCAACGATCTCCTCTTCGGCGGCGATTCGAGGGGCTGACAGAGTCCGCGTAGGGAAAAGCCGGGAACAGTTGACTTCCCGCGCACAGGCGGGTTGGGCTGATGGAGGAACGGGCACGGCCCCTCCATCGGCCCAACACCTTTTTTGGGGTATCCCGTTTTCATGATTCCGCGCTTGCTGGCCGTACTTCTCGCCGCGTTCTTGGTCGCCTCCTGCGCCACCGATGGGCCGCGCGGGGTCGACGCGGCAGCATATGGAAAAATTCATCTCCGCTACGCCTACGCACCGGGAGACGACGCAATACGGGCATTCGACATCTATCGGGCCGCGGAGGCGCGGGGGCCATTCGCTCGGGTTAATCGGGAACCCATCAAGGCCGTTGATCGGCCCGCTACTGGCTTGGTGCAGGAGTTGATGACGGACTACGGTCTGGTCCTAGGCGGCGAGTACTTCTACTATCTAGAGGGAATCGACCAATCGGGGGGGCGGCGCAAGGTGACGGGGATCTCCCGAGCGACCGTGGAATTGCCACTCCAGCCGGAAGATCGCGGCAAGCTCGCGAGAATTCAGGAGGAGCGAGCCGCCACCGCCCGCAAGGGGATCCGGCAGGGGTCCAGCCCGGGCACTCGTCGCCCGGCCGGATGAACGGGAGCAGGAAAGGACGTGGAACGGACATGATGATTTCGGCGAAGTCGATCTGCCTCGCGGTCGCGTTGGCGCTTGTCGGCACTGGGGCATACGCCCAGGGCAATGCTCGCGCCCAGCGGCTGCGTGAACACGAGCGCCGCATTCAGGACATCATCAAGGAACGCCAGGCGGCGCGCCAGAAGGAACTCGCGGCGCAGCGCGCCGAGGAGGCCAAGGGCGCGGCCGTGCCGGGCAACACCGTCGAGGAAGCCCCGAAGAAAGAGGAGGGCACCCGCGCCCTCAGCAACGTGGTGATGGGCATCAAGTTCCTCAACGAACAGGGCGACTCCTCCTACAATATCATCATCGGCAACGAGACGACCTTCGTCACCGAGGTCTATCTGTTCAACATCGACCAGAACCCCGTTGATCGCGTCCGCCTCGCGCTCTCCTACGACAAGCGATTCATCGAGCCACTGCGGGTATTCGACACCTCGCTGCGCGCCGCATCTGCAGAGCCACCGATTTTCTCCCGCGAGGATCGGGAATCCTACCTGCTTTACGACGCGAAGCTGAAGGAACCACTTCGCTCGCCAGAGGTCGTGCTCCTCCGCATCATGTGGCGCGCCCTTCGGCCCACGCCCTACACCGGCATCGACTTCGTGTTCTCCGCGCTCGAGCGCGACGAGGATACCCACACTGCGATCTACGCCAAGGGCACCAACATCTTGGGCGTTCCCGACGATCCCGCAGACGGCGTGCTCTCCGGCGGACTCATGATCGAGGATCCCCGCGACGTTGGCGATAGAGTCCTTCAGGGCAAGGCCGAGGAACTGCGGGAGATGTATCTGGGCGGCGTCGCTTCCGACACCAAGGTGGGAATGCAATTGGTCCGCGATGCCCAACCGGTCAAGGTTGGCGACCGCTTCGCGGTCAGCGTCCGGCTAAACAATCCAGAGGGTGCCTTGGTGGACTCGGTCAGCTTCGCCGTGCTCTTCGATCCCAAGGTCCTGCAGGTGTACGATAAGGACGACTTCAACGCGATCATCCGCGGGGTGAACGCCCACGATGGGCTGTACCAGCGCAATTTCCCGTGGGACATCCACCGCAAGAACGAGGCGCGCAACGACCGAGGGCTGATCGAATACTCGATGGCGCTCTCCAACGGCGGTTCGCTGCCGAGCCGCGCCTTCGCCGATATCTACTTCGTCGCCATCGCGCCGGCCGACAAGACCCAGGTCTCCTTCGTCAAGGGGCGCCCCGGCGCGCCGGACCTCACGTCTATACGTTACTTCGGCTACGAGCGCCTCGAGCTCTCGCCGCCCATGTCCGCTCCCTCCATCTCGTTCCGCGTGGAGAATGCCCCGGTGGAAGTGGCGACCCGCCCCGTCGAGGAAGCCGTTTCGCCCGTTCGGCGCGCGGACAAGATGGCAGTGAGGAAGCTCAAGCTGGAGCGGTAGCGGGTCGGCCTGCTTCCCGATCACGTTAGCACCGGCCCCCCACGCTCCAATCCCCCAGCGTTCCCCACAATCCCGTTGTGGCGGCCTTCCGGTTGGGTGTCAGTGGCGGCGCTCCCCCCTATGCCCACACCCTCCGGAGAACGTCGTCCATGCCGATACGCGTCGCGCTCAACCATCGGACCGAATACGTTTACGAGCGGCCCATCATGCTCGGGCCCCAGGTGGTGCGCCTTCGCCCGGCACCCCATTCGCGCACGCCGATCGAGAGCTATTCGCTGCGCGTCTCGCCCACGGGCCACTTCCTCAACTGGCAGCAGGATCCCTACGGCAACTACCTCGCGCGGCTCGTTTTTCCGGAGAAGGTCACGCACTTCGCCGTCGAGGTGGACCTGGTCGCGGAAATGCGCGTCGTCAATCCCTTCGATTTCTTCCTGGAGCCCGCCGTCGAGGAATTCCCCTTCTCGTATGACGAATCCTTCGATCGCGACCTGAAGCCCTTCCGCGAGTTGCAGGAGTCCGGCGATCTCCTCAAGAAGTACCTCACCACAGTCGACCGCAAGAAGCAGCGCACCATCGACTTCCTCGTGGCCGTGAACCAGTCCATCCAGCGCGACGTGAACTACGTGATCCGCATGGAGCCTGGCGTGCAGACGTGCGAGGAGACGCTTGGCTCCGGGAAGGGATCGTGCCGCGACTCCGCGTGGCTGTTGGTGCAGGTGCTCAGGCATCTTGGATTTGCGACGCGCTTCGTCTCCGGCTACCTGCTCCAGCTCAAGCCAGATGAGAGGTCCCTCGATGGGCCTTCGGGAACCGAGGTTGACTTCACCGATCTGCACGCGTGGACGGAAGTTTACCTTCCCGGCGCCGGTTGGATCGGGCTCGATCCCACGTCGGGGCTGATGGCGGGCGAGGGGCACATCCCCCTCGCCTGCACGCCCGATCCGCCAAGCGCCGCTCCGATCAGCGGATTGCTGGAGGACTGCGAGTCGGATTTCTCCTTCAGCATGACGGTGATGCGCGTTCACGAAGACCCGCGCGTGACCAAGCCCTTCTCCGACGAGGAGTGGGCCGCCATCGACGCGCTCGGCGACCGTATAGACGCGGAGCTTCTGGCCGGCGACGTCCGCCTGACGATGGGCGGAGAGCCGACCTTCGTCTCCATCGATGACATGGAGGGCGCCGAGTGGAACACCGAGGCACTTGGCGACGCCAAGCGGCGCCTTGGCGGGAATCTGTTTCGTCGGCTGCGAAACCGCTTCGCGCAGGGCGCGCTGCTGCACTTCGGCCAAGGAAAGTGGTATCCCGGCGAGCCCCTGCCGCGGTGGGCGTTCTCCTGCTTTTGGCGCAACGACGGCGAGCCGATGTGGCACAATCCCGCGCTGATCGCCGACGACCGCACCGACTATGGCATGACCGAGGACGACGCGAAAGCCATGATCCACGGAATCGCCGCGCGCCTTGGCGTCGATGCCGGGAATGCACAGCCCGGCTTCGAGGACGCCTTCTACTACATGTGGAAGGAGCGCCGCCTTCCCACCAACGTCGATCCCTTCGACTCCAAGCTGGAGAACGAGGAAGACCGCAAGCGCCTCGCGGAGGTCTTCGAGCAGGGACTCGACAAGGTCGTCGGCTACGCGCTGCCGCTCTCCAAGGGCCGGTTCGGATTCGGCCCCGAATGGATCAGCGGCCCGTGGTTCTTCCGGCCCGAGCGCATGTACCTCGCCCCCGGCGACTCGCCGATGGGCTTCCGCCTCCCGCTGGACTCGCTGCCCTGGGCGGACTCCGAGGAAATCTTCCCGGTCGAGAATCTGGACCCCACCGCGCCGCGCCGCGCTCTGCCTACGCGTTCTGCCATTCGCGAGAGCGCCAGGCAGCGCACCTTTGTCGAGTATCGCCTCGACCACGACCGCGGCCCTGCGGGGCAGCACCGGACACGCCAGCGGCTTCCCGATCCCCCTTCTGGCGCTCGCGATATCGCGGTGGGGGAGAGCGCGTCGTCGCTCGTCCGCACGGCGCTGTGTGTCGAGGCGCGCGGCGGCCGCCTGCACGTCTTCTTTCCGCCCGTGCGCATGCTGGAGGATTATCTGGAGATCGTGGCCGCGGTGGAGGACACCGCGGCGGAACTCCAGACCCCCGTCCAGATCGAGGGCTACACGCCCCCCAACGATTACCGTCTCAATGTGATCAAGGTGACGCCAGACCCCGGCGTGATCGAAGTGAACACCCACCCGGCATCCACCTGGCGCGAGCTGGTGGACGCGACGACGGGGCTCTACGAGGAGGCGCGGGTTTCGCGCCTGGGCACCGAGAAGTACCAGCTCGACGGGCGCCACACCGGTACCGGCGGCGGCAACCACGTGGTGCTCGGCGGGCCGACGCCGATGGACAGCCCATTCCTGCGCCGCCCGGATCTTCTCAAGAGCCTCGTGTCCTACTGGCACAACCACCCGTCGCTTTCGTATCTGTTCTCCGGCCTGTTCGTTGGCCCAACGAGCCAGGCCCCCCGCGTGGACGAGGCGCGCAACGACTCGGTGTACGAGCTGGAGATCGCCTTCAAGCAGATACGCGACGGCGCGTCTCCGCCGCCCTGGTTCACGGACCGCGTTCTTCGAAACCTGCTGGTTGACTTGACCGGCAACACGCACCGGTCGGAGTTCTGCATCGACAAGCTCTACTCGCCCGACAGCAGCACGGGGCGCCTTGGTCTCGTGGAATTCCGCGCCTTCGAGATGCCGCCCCACGCGCGCATGAGCCTGGCCCAGCAACTTCTCCTCCGCGCGCTGACAGCCCGCTTCTGGCGCGAGCCCTATCGCGAGTCCCTCGTCCGCTGGGGCACCGAACTACACGACCGCTACATGCTGCCGCATTTCATCTGGCAGGACTTCGGCGATGTGATGACGAGCCTGCGTTCCAGTGGCTACGAATTCAACCGCGACTGGTATGCCTCCTTCCTGGAGTTTCGGTTTCCGCGGATCGGGGACACCCAGTACCGCGAGCTGAAGGTGGAGCTTCGCCAGGCCGTGGAGCCGTGGCTCGTCCTTGGCGAGGAAGCCACCGCCGGTGGAACGGCGCGCTATGTGGATTCCAGCGTGGAGCGCCTTCAGGTGAAGGTCACCGGCCTTGTAAGCCCCCGCTATGCGCTCCTCTGCCACGGGCGGCACATCCCGCTCCAAAACACGGGCACAGTGGGCGAGTACGTCGCCGGAATCCGCTATCGCGCGTGGCAGCCGCCGTCTTGCCTCCACCCCAGCATCGGCGTTCATTCGCCGATCGTGTTGGACATCCTGGACACGTGGAACCGCCGCATCGTGGGTGGCTGCACCTACCACGTGGTGCATCCCGGCGGGCGCGGATACGACGTGTTCCCGGTGAACGCGCTGGAGGCGGAATCGCGTCGCGCGACGCGATTCGTCCCCTATGGCC
This sequence comes from Candidatus Sumerlaeia bacterium, assembly GCA_038208905.1. Lineage (GTDB taxonomy): Bacteria > Sumerlaeota > Sumerlaeia > SLMS01 > SLMS01 > JBBQYG01. The sequence goes on from JBBQYG010000080.1 coordinate 13,946, forward strand.
ACACGCCTGGTCCGATGGCTCCGCCGCCGCGGGAAATCAATCCCGAATTCCCCTTTACGCTGGACCTCCGTCACTGACGCAATGCGGCGCATGGAAAGCCCTGCGCCGCCGCCCGTATCCGCCTCCGCAAATTCCCTCGTCGAGGGATATGCCCCGGAGTCCGGCGGGTGGGACGAGATGATTCTCGAGCCCGGCGCCATGCGCGGGCATTGGGAACACTACATGAAGTCCTTTGCCCGGCTCGGCCAGCCGGAGGTGGCACGCCGCTGGGATCAGGCGTCGCGACTCCTGAAGCACGGTAGCTCCATCTACCAGGTTTTCGTCAACCAGCCCACGGGCCACACACGCTGGGAACTCGGGCCCGTGCCGCACCTGATCTCACCGGATGATTGGGCACAAATAGAGGCTGCGGTGACCCAGCGCGCCCGCCTGATGAACGCGATTCTCGGCGACCTCTATGGTCAGCAACTCCTCGTTCGGGAGGCGCTTATTCCGCCGGAGCTCGTGTACTCCAATCCCGGTTTCCTAAGGCCGTGCCACGGGCTTAGGCCGCCGGGTGACACCTACCTCCACATTTACGGCGCCGACATCGCGCGCGCTCCCGACGGGCGCTGGTCGTTCCTTTCCGACCACACTCAGGCTCCCGCGGGGATGGGCTTTGCGATGGAGAACCGCACGATCCTTTCCCGCACGTTCCCGGAGATTTTCGACAGCACCCGCGTTCGCAGGCTCGTCGCGTTCTTTCAGGCGCTGCGCGCCACGCTTCGCCAGCTCGCGCCCTTCAATCGCGACAATCCGCTCATCGTGCTGCTCTCGCCCGGCCCAACGGTCGAGACCTTCTTCGAGCATACCTACCTCGCGCGCCACCTCGGCTATCCGCTCGTCGAGGGAGCGGACCTCACCGTGCGCGACAACTGTGTCTATCTCAAGACGCTGGCTGGGCTGAGGCGCGTGGACGTCATCCTGCGGCGCGTGGACGACCGCATGTGCGACCCGCTGGAATTGCGCTACGACTCCAACGTCGGGGTGCCGGGACTCGTCCAGGCCATCCGCGCGGGGAACGTCGCCGTGGTGAACTCACTCGGCTCCGGCATCGCCTCCAGCCCGGGCCTGGTGCCGTTCCTCCCTGCGCTTTGCCGCCAATTGCTCGACGAGGAGCTGCGGCTTCCCTCCGTCAATACCTGGTGGTGCGGAGAGCCCGCGCCCCTCAAGCACGTTCTCCAGAACCTCGATAAGCTGGTCGTGCGCCGCGCCTACGCCAAGATCCGCGAGGACATCTACTGCGGCTGGAAGATGTCCGGCGAGGAGCGCGAAAAGCTGGCGGCGGAAATCCTCGAGCGCTCGAACGAGTACGTCGGGCAGGACCGAATCGACTTCTCCACGACGCCATCGTGGGAGCGCGGTCGCCTGACGCCGCGCCACATGGTGCTCCGCGTCTATGCGGTCGCCACGGAGAACGGATATACAGTGATGCCCGGCGGGCTGACGCGCGTCGCCGATTCCGTGGACGAACTCGCCATCGGCAGCGCGCGCATCGCGCGAAGCAAGGACTGCTGGGTTCTTTCCAAGGGGAAGGTCGAGAAGACCGGCCTGGCCCAGCAGGCGATGCCGCTGATCGCGCTGAGCCGCAAGACCTTCGACCAGCCGAGCCGCGTGGCCGACAATATGTTCTGGATGGGCCGCTACGTGGAACGCGCGGAGTGCGGCGTCCGCATGTTGCGCAATGTCCTCAGCCGCCTCACCGCGGAGCGCGGTCGCGAGTTGATCCCGGAACTCCCCACGCTCCTGCGGGGGCTCGAGGGAATGTACCTGATCGACACCGCCTCCATCGACGTCGATGCGGAGCGCGCCGATCCCGAGCTGGACAAGATGCTGCTCGGCGTGCTCTTCGACCAGGACAACCGCGCCAGCCTATGCTCCGCGATGCGCGCCCTTCAGCGCACGTCGCTCATGGTTTACGACCGCATCTCCGTGGACATGTGGAAGATCCTCCATCGCCTCAACGAGGAGTTCCCCGAGACCGCGCCCGGCGGCAACGTCACGATGCTGGATGCCTACGAACTGACGGACCGCCTCGTGCTCACGCTGTCGGCCTTCAGCGGCCTCGCGATGGAGAGCATGACGCGCGGCCATAGCTGGCGCTTCCTCGACATCGGGCGCCGCCTCGAGCGCGCGTTGTTCCTGATCGAGTTGCTCCGCTCCACGGTGCCGCGTCTCCGCGACCAGGAGACCGCCGCGCTGCAGTCGCTGCTCGAGGTGGCCGACAGCTCCATGACCTACCGCTCGCGCTACCTGTCGCTCCTGCAAGTCGCGCCATTCATCGACCTGCTCCTGATGGACGAGTCGAACCCGCGTTCCGTCGCCTTCCAGCTTTCGCTCCTATCCGATCATCTCGCCGCGCTGCCCGCGGAGATCACGCCGAGCCCCCGCGCGCCAACGCGAAGCGCGATCGACTCGATGCTCACGGCGCTGCGCATCGCCGACGCCGACATGCTGTGCGAGATGGGCGCCGATGGCGTCCGTTCGCGCCTCGAAGCGATGCTCACCGACATGGCGGATCGCCTCCCCAATTTCTCGGAGAAGCTCGCCGAAGGATACTTCAGCCACACCGATCTCGTCCGCAACATTGGCGAGCCCCCGCCGGAGCCCGCCAACTGAGATTCCGTGTCCGCCACAGCACCACCTTCGGATACTCGTCGTCCGTTTCGCTCTGCCACAACCGCGCGAACCTGACGCCGCGCGACCATGCGATTCAGTTCTGCCGCAGCAGCGTCTTCCGCATCGTTCCCGAGCCTGCGATCATCAGGCACAGCCGCGACTTCTTCGGCAACAAGACCACCTTCTTCACCGTCCAGGCCAAGCACCAGGACATGTCCATCGAGGTGGAGAGCATCGTCGATGTCTCCACCAAGAAGTATCCCACCGCCGAGGTGACGCTCCCGTGGGAGATGGTGCGAGAGGCCATGCGCTGGGACCTGTCGCCCGCTGCCTTGGAGGCCATCGAATTCACCTTCGACTCCGTGCATATACGCCGGAGCACGGAACTCGCCACCTATGCCGAGACCTCGTTCCCGCCGGGCCGCAGGCTTCTGGAGGCTGTGCTCGACCTGACACGCCGCATCCACGAGGATTTCAAGTACTCGCCCGCGACCACCACGATTTCCACCACGCTCCCCGAGGTCATGCGGATGCGCAAGGGCGTCTGTCAGGACTTCG
>JBBQYG010000081.1:0-17104 GCA_038208905.1 Candidatus Sumerlaeia bacterium
TCCACATGGTGTGGCAGAATCCTGACATGGCAGGATTCCGTGATGGGAAGTGGCGTTGGGTGAAGCCCCCCCACTGTAGCATGGGCGTCTCGCCCTTGCACCACCAGCCTCCGGGGCCACAGTCTTCCGACCACCGGCAGCCTGGTCCTTCGCCCGGCGCCTTCACGCCGACGCTGACCGTGCATGGGCAGGATGCCCATGCTACCGTATTATCCGTCCTCTGCCGTTCGCTGGAACAAGTGCAGGCCGCGGTGGCCGCCGGTTGCATCGACACCATCTACACCGACTTCGAGGACATCCGCCTGCACCGCGAGGCGCGCGCGGTGATCCCCTCCGACGGACCGCGGTTTGTGCCGGCGACGATCCGCATCGTGAAGCCGGGTGACTCAGGGTTTGTGAAGATCCTGCTGAAGTCGGAACCCGACGCGATCCTGCTTCGCAACCTGGCGAGCTGGGAAATCCTGCGCCACGAGGCGCCGGGCCTCCCGATGCTGGGCGACTATTCGCTGAATGTTGCCAACGATCTGACGGCGCGGCTCCTGCGCTCGAAGGGGATCGGGCTGCTGACGCCGAGCTATGATCTCAACATCGACCAGTTGCTCGCGCTGCTGCGGCGCGCGCCGGCGGAGTGGTTCGAGGTCACCGCCCATCAGTACATGCCGATGTTCCACATGGAGCACTGCGTGTTCTGCCGCTTCCTTTCGGACGGCACCGATTTCACCAACTGCGGGCGTCCCTGCGAATCGCACACGGTGGCCCTCCGCGACCGCACGGGGCTGGATCACCTGGTGAAGGCCGACGCTGGGTGCCGCAATACGGTGTTCAACGGCACGGCACAGAGCGCCTCCGAATACCTCTCTCCCCTGCTCGCGGCTGGAGTGCGGCGGTTCCGCATCGACCTTCTGGCCGAGGACGCCGCCGCGACGCGCAAGGCCATCGACGCCTACTTGCCAGTAATCGAGGGCCGCGCCCAAGGCCGCGACCTGTGGCGAAAGCTCCGCGCCGTCAGCAAGCTCGGCGTAACCAAGGGCAGCCTCGATCACGAGTGAATCGGGCACGGGTGGTGCTCCTTTTGCCCCACTCTGGCGAAGGAAACCCCATTTTCACGGAGGATATCGTTATGTTACGGTCGAACTGTCGGTGGTTTTACGGTTTGGCGATTGCGGCAGCAATGCTCGCGGCGCCCGCACTTATTCCCGCGCAGCAAGACCCGGGCAAGCCGGAGTCCCGGCCCGTCCGCGTTGAGATCTCCGTTGTGCGGGTCGATTTCGACTCGAAGCACCCGATGGGTTCCCAGGTTTCCACGGAGGACATCCAAGGGGCGATGAAGGACGGCGGCGTGGTGGCGATTTCCAAGCTGCTGGAGAAGGAAGGCAAGGTGCAGCTCGCCTTTCGCACGGAGGGAAGCGGTTTCACCGACGACGGGACCATCCGGGCCTTTTTGGGCCAGGAGAAGCCGTTCATTACCACGCTCGAGACGAAGAAGGGCGAGGGCGTGTCCAAGACGACAACACAGTCCACCATCTCCTCCGGCATTACGGCGGATTACGCGGTGACCAAGGACGGGGAGGATGGATGGAGGGTGACCTATAAGATCGACTACGATGCAGCCGCCCCAGAGGAGCAGGAGGGTGCCACCGTGGTGGGGCGCATCCGCTCTCAGGTGTCTGGGCGCGCGGCCCTTCCGTCGGGTGGCGGATTGCATGTGGGGCGCGTGACGGGAGACGGCAGCAAGGGACCGTATGAGTTGATCGCGATCTCGAAGGTGACGGTTGACTGACGCGGTAGCCTTGACCGGCGGCGGGGAATGTTCCACGGTGGCGAACCAATCTTCGTGAAGGGTTCGCCGCCATGGGACTCCGCCGCCTGATGCTTGCCGTCTTGCTTTCCGCGATGACCGTTCCGCTGGTCGCCGCCGAGTGGGTTGCCTCCGACGCGGGCGAGACAGCCATCGTCGCCATGAAGCACGCGCCGTTTCCCCACGAGTCCCGCAAGGACGGCTTCACCTCCAAGGAAACCGTCTATCCGGCGGAGACCCATTATGCCGATTCCAGCGTGGGGCTGTTCATTCCCAAGGGATATGTGGTCGGGGAGAAGACGGACCTTCTTTTCTACTTCCACGGCTGGGGAAATACCATCGCGGGATCCTTGGAGCAATTCAAGCTGCGCGAGCAAGTCGCCGCCTCGCGCAAGAACGTGATCCTTGTTTTTCCCGAGGGCCCCGTGAATGCCAACGACTCCGGCCTGGGAAAGCTGGAGGACGCCGATGGCCTGAAAAATCTGGTGGGCGAGGTGCTCGAGACCCTGACCGCGGAGAAGAAAATCCCGAGCGCCAACGCGGGGCGAATCCTGCTCTCAGGCCACAGCGGCGCCTTTCGCGGTATCGCATTCTGCCTGGATCGCGGTGACATGGAGGAACACGTCAGCGACGTATTCCTACTGGATGCCGCCTATGCCAATACCGACTACATGGGAGCCTGGGCTATCCGCCGCAAGGGCGCGCGCCTGAGCAGCGTGTTCACCGATCATCTGGCCGCCGACAATACCAACATCATGGCGATACTTTCCGCGGCGAATCAGCCCTTCGCCGTGCGCATGGACCCGGACTGGACACCAGAGGACTTGGCGGCGAACCGGTTCTTCTTCCTGCACACGGAGAAGCGGACCCACAACCAGTGTACCGAGCTACTGGAGCCGTTCCTCCGCGCCAGCACGCTGACCAACATTCAATGACCCAGCGGCGGGATCACGCGCTGGACGCCGTGCGCGGGGTCTGCCTGATGTCGATGGTGGCGGCCCATGTTGGGGATCCCACGTGGCTTAATTGGGCATTGCACCTCCCCGGTTTTACCAACGGCGCATCGGGCTTCGTGCTGGTGTCGGGGATCGCGTTGGGCATCGTCAGCGCCCGCCGCGTCGGGCGGATCGGCATGGGCGGGGCGATCTCCCGCATTCTGCGCCGCGCGGGCCAGCTCTGGCTGGCACATTTGTTCCTCGCGCTCGGGATGCTCTGCGCCTCGGAGGCGATGGGCGGCATGAGGTCGGTGCCTCCCGTCGGTGAGAGTGGCGGATGGGGCGTCGTCCTGCTTCGGGTGGCGGCACTGATTTTCCAGCCCACCTACATGGACATCCTCCCGATGTATATCTGGTGCCTGCTGGCCGCGGTGCCGACGCTGCTGCTGATGCCGCGCGGCTGGGCCATCCCTGTGGCGATCTCGTTGGCGCTGTATCTCGCGGTGCAGTGGGACCCCATGTTCATGAACTTCGGGCTGAAGCGTCCCGGCCTCGTCAGGGGATTTCATGTATGGGCATGGCAGTTTCTCTTCGTGGGGGGACTAGCAATCGGGTGGAAGTGTCCCCCTGCCCTGTGGAGGATTCCCGTCTGGACGTCGGCGGTAGTGTGCGCGGCGTTGATTGCGTTGGTGCGCTGGCCCGGGGCGGAGCCGCTGTTCGACCTGTACACGATGGGAGTGGCACGCCTCCTCGGCACGGTCGCCGGGCTTGCGCTCCTGCACGGGCTGCTTTCCCGCGCGCCGGGATCGATTCTGGGTGTCTTCGCCCTGCCGGGGCGCCACGCACTCACGCTCTTCGTGGCCCACTTTGCCTTTATCTTTCTGGGTTACGGCCTGACGGCGCCGTCTTGGCATCCTGCGGCGCGGGAGCTGTACCTCCTTGCGTCCCTCGCCGCGCTCTGGCTGCTTGCACGGGCTATTGAACAGTGGAGAGAGCGGAAGCCTTCATGGACTCCATCACCGGCAAGCCCAAGTCCCTGATCGGCATGGTCCATCTGGCCGCGCTGCCGGGAACTCCGCGAGGCACCCTCTCCGTCGCCGATATCGTCGCGGCCGCGGTGGCGGAGGCCCGCCTCCTCGCGCGCCACGGCTATGACGCGATCCTTGTCGAGAACATGCACGACGCGCCGTACCTCAAGCGCCAGGTTGGTCCCGAGATCGTTGCCGCCATGACCGCCGCCTGCCTCGCAATTCGGGAAGCGGTGGCGCTCCCGCTCGGCGTGCAGATCCTGGCTGGAGCAAACCGCGAGGCCCTGGCCGTGGCCCACGCCGTGGGCGCGCAATTTATCAGGGCAGAGGGCTTCGTCTTTGCCCACGTCGCCGACGAGGGCCTGATCGAGAGCGACGCGGGGGAGCTGCTCCGCTACCGCCGCGCCATCGGCGCCACCGGCGTCCTGATCGCGGCGGACATTAAGAAGAAGCACTCAAGCCACGCCATCACCGCCGACGTGGACCTAGCGGAAACAGCCCACGCGGCGGAATTCTTTGGCGCCGACGCCCTGATCGTAACGGGCACCGCCACGGGCAAGGAAACCGACCCAGCCGACTTGAAGGCCTGCGCGGCGGGAAGTTCGCTCTCCCGCATGGTGGGCTCGGGCGTGGACGTCAACAACCTGCCAAAGCTGTGGGCGTTGGCCGATGGATTCGTCGTGGGAAGCTCGATCAAGATCGGCGGCGACTGGCGGAACGCCATCGACGAGTCCCGGGCCAAGGGCTTGGCCGACGTTTTCGCCGAACTTTCGCGTGGGGTTCGTGGGTAATCTCCACATCCCAGGAAACTTTCGGCTGGCACCCCGCGAGGATTGCCCCCCAATTGGTCGCAAGGACTGAACAATGAAGGTCAAGCTCTTCACCGGTGATATCATCGACGCGCCGGTGGACGTGGTGGTGTCGGCAACGAATCCCGCGCTCGAGATGGTCTCGGCGACGGGAAGCTCGCTGCATACCGCGGGCGGGCCCGCAATTCAGGAAGAGTGCAACCGCCTGATCAAGAACGAGCGCATCTACATGGGGCGCCGCTTCTTTCCCGAGGGCACCGCCCACTGGACCTCCGCCGGCGCGCTCCCGCTCAAGGGGATCATCCACTGCGTGGCGCTGGATGCCTTTCTTGGAACCTCCTACGAGACGGTGGAGCGTTGCGTTTACAACTCCGTGCGCCTCGCGGGCCTCCACGACTGCCGCTCGATCGCGATGCCGCTCTTCAATACCGGAGCCGGGCGATACGATTTCACGGGATCGCTCCAGCTCATTCTCCACATCCTCGAGGACTACGAAGAAGACCTCCCCGAGGAAGTCGTCATCCTCGCGCGCGGCGACTGGCTTGAAAAGGCCCAGCGCATGATCGACACCGTGTTCTATTCCGCGGGCCGCGTGGATCCCTCGGCGCCCCGCGCGGGGGCGGCCATGTTGGGAGCACCCATTGCCGATGCGGCAGCCGCCGGGGAGGAGTTGGACTCCGCCATCTTCGACGAGATGGAGAGCGCAGCCGAGATCGATCCCGATCTGGATATCGACCTGGATCACGCGGCCACCCCGGCAGACGACGCCGATCTGGACCTCGATCTGGACGACCATCTCGACGACGAGCTCGACTGAGCAACATGACCCGCCAGGTCGAACCGCTCGTCACCGTCATCATTCCCTCGTTCAATATGGCGGAGCACCTCCCCCACGCGGTGAGGAGCGTCCTCCGCCAGCACTATCACCACTTCGAAATCCTCGTCGTTGACGACGGCTCCACCGACAACACCGAGGAGGTGGCTGGAGCCTTCCGCGACCGCCGCGTCCATTACATCCGGCGCGAGAACGGCGGCCTTTCCGCCGCGCGCAACACGGGCCTGCGCGAGGCGCGCGGGAAGTACATCTGCTTTCTGGACGCCGACGACTCGTTCCTTCCCGGAAAGACGGCGGCCCAAGTGCGCTTTCTGGAAGACCATCCCTACGCGGCGATGGTGACGGGGAACACGCTGAGGACGGACGCGGAGTGGCGCACGCTGTATCGCATGTCGCTCCCCGCGGGGCTTGTCAGGCCGCCGTCGCTGCTGGTGTCCAACCTGTTTCCCGTGAACGCCGTGCTGCTCCGCGCGTCGTGGGCGCGCAAGGTGGGCGCCTTTGACGAGACGCTGAAGGGCGCCGAGGACTGGGACTACTTCGTCCGCCTGGTTTTCGAGGGAGGCCGTATCCTCCACCAGCCGCAGTACGTCTGCCAGTACCGCGTTTTCCCCAACAGCATGTCGGCGAATCCCGAGCGCCAGACCGAGGCGATCATGACGGTGGCCAACCGCATCTTCGCCCATCCCGACTTGCCGATCGCGCTGGCGCCACTGCGGAGCCGCGCACTCGCGGAGGCGTATCTCTCTGGCGCCGTGAAGGCCTACTTCTCCGGCAATATCGGTCTCGGCAGGAAGTATCTCCTCCTCGCGGATGAGCACAATCCGGAGCTGGCCGAGCGCGACTACTGGCCTGTGGTGAATCGCTTTGTCTATCTCTCGCGCATGATTCCCGTGGCGGAGCGGCGCGCGTTGCTGCGTCGCCTGATGACGCAACTCCCCAAGCGGATGCTCGCGATGCGGAGCCATGAATCGACGCTCGATTTTCTTCTGAGAAAGGAGCGGGTCTTCGAAGCATGGGACCGCCGCGACCCGCGCGAAGTGGCGGCGGCGCTGGCGCGCCTTGCAATACGCCATCCCTTCGAGTTGCCGCGCTACCTCCTGTCGCGGTGCAACCCGTGAGGATCCTCCACGTCTCCGAATACCGCCTCGGCAACGGCGCCGCCGTGGCCGCCCATCGCCTGATGGTTGCGCTGGCGGAGCGCGGCCTCCAAGTGGAGAAGATATACATCTATCCCGGTGGGGACAAAACGGCGTCCGCCTTTCCCGAGAATTGTATCGAGGAGGATGGAGGAGCTTTCCAGAAACTTCGCGACCGCGTGCGGTTTCGTCTGCACGAGCGACTCTCCATGTCGCGGTTCCCCCCGCTGGCCGAGTGGTCGGCGCGGCGCCTGCTCTCTCCCTTCTATCGCAAAAATGCGCGCGCAATCCAGCACGACGCGACACAGGGTGGCTTCGATGCCATCCACTTCCACAACGTCTCGCTGATGCTCGGGCACGAGGACATCGCCCGCCTCTCCCGCGAATTCCCCATCGTGTGGTCCATGCACGACTGCCACGCAGCGCATGGATATGCATATCGCTATGCGATCGATGGCGGAGCCGTCCGCACCGATCCTCCCACGCGCCTGCTGCGCAGCATCCGCACGCCGCGCCGCTGGTATCGCCGCGCGGGAACAATCGCGCTCGTGAGCCCATCGTGCTGGCTCGCCGAGGAGGCACCGCTCCACGGTCCGCCGGTTTCTGTGATCCCTTACGGCGTGCCGGGTGGGGACTTCTTCCCCATCGCCCAGGCCGAGGCGCGCGCAGCAATGGGCATCCCGGCGGACGGTCGGCTGAAGGTGCTCGCCATCGCCGGAGACCTACGCCATCCGCGCAAGAACTTCGCCGTGGTCGCCGACTGCATGAAGTCGCTCCGAAACGAGCCCGTGGATTTTCTTTGCCTTGGCAACGCCGACGAGGAATTCCGCCGCGCCCACCCGGGCGCGACGTTCCTTGGCTTCGCCTCCACATCCGAACGACTGCGCCAGGCCTACTCCGCCGCCGACGTGACCGTGGTGCCGTCGCTGATCGACAACCTTCCCAACACGGCGATTGAGAGCCTCCTCTGCGGCACCCCCGTCGCGGGCTCCAACGCGGGCGGCATTCCCGATATCGTAATCCCGGGCGAAACGGGATGGCTCTTTGATCCCCGAAACAGCGAACAGTTGGCGGCGATCCTCAAGCGCCTCTCCGGCCACCCCGCCGAGCACCGCACCTTGGCGGGGGGATGTGCCGACACCGCGGCGGCACGCTATGGCAGCGGGCTCCAGGCCGACCGCATGGTGGCCCTCTATGCCGACCTGATCGCGCGCCACCAAAGGGCGGGCTTGCCACCGTCGGGCCAGGGCCAATAGTCACACGCCATGAGCCATCATCGCTATGCCGCCCTCATCCCCATCAAGGACCACTCCGAGCGCGTCCCGGGGAAAAACTTCCGCCCCCTGGCGACCCAGCCCCTGTGGGTCCACATCGTGGAAACGTTGGGATCGCTTGACGAGATCGCGGCTATCTATATAGACACAGACTCCGCGCGATTCACCGCCGAGGCGCTGGCTCCCCATCCAAAGGTCCGCATCATCGAGCGACCCGAGGCCCTGCGCGGCGACTTTGTCTCCACCAACAAGCTCTTCGCCCACGACCTCTCCGTGATTCCCGCGGAGTTCGACCGCTTCTTCCAAACTCACACGACGAATCCGCTCCTCAAGGCCGACACGATTCGCGAGGCCATGCGCGCCTTCGAGGCGAGCGACCGCGACTCGCTCTTCAGCGTCACCGCCCACCACGCACGCTTCTATCGGCGGGATCGTTCCTCGGTGAATCACGATCCGGCGGTGCTGCTTAGGACTCAGGATCTCGATCCCATGCTGGAGGAGAACTCCAACCTCTACCTCTTTACGCGCGACTCCTTCGCCGCGACCAGCGCGCGCATCGGGAAGCGCCCGCTGCTCTTCGAGATGGATCGCCTCGAAGCCACCGACATCGACGACGAGGAAACCTGGCAACTCGCCGAGGCCCTCCTCCGCCTGCCGCGCTTCGCCCAATGACCACGCAACTCCCCGCGCCGCCAGAGCATCCCGTCGCGTCGATCGTCATCCGCGCCTACAACGAGGCCCAGCACCTGCCGGAAGTTTTGCGGCGGCTCTCCCGCCAGACAACGCGCGATTTCGAGGTGATCCTCGTGGACTCCGGCTCCACCGACACCACGCGCGAAATCGCCACCGCCGCCGGCGTCCGCGTGGTGCAGATCGCCAAGTCGGAGTTCACCTTTGGCCGCTCTCTCAACCGGGGCTGCGCCGCCGCGCGGGGGCGATATCTGGTCATGCTGAGCGGTCACTGCTATCCCGGTTCGCCGAGTTGGCTGGAGGACATTCTGGCCCCCTTCGCCGAGCCCGGCATCGCCACCGTGTATGGATGCCAGCGCGGCGGCCCGCGCACCAAGTTCAGCGAGCATCGCCACTTCGCCACCACATTTCCAGCGCGCTCCGCGATTCCCCAGGACGGATTCTTCTGCAACAACGCCAACTGCGCGATCCGTGCGGACTTGTGGCGGTTGCGCCACTATGACGAGACGCTGACGGGTCTGGAGGATCTCGACTGGGCGCGCTGGGCCACGGAACACGGCCACCGCGTAGCCTATCAGTTCACCGCCCGCGTCGCCCACCTGCACGACGAAACATGGCCCCAGGTATTCCGCCGTTACGAGCGCGAGGCGATCGCGCTCAAGCGCATCCTCCCCGATTTCCGATTCTCGCTGATCGAGTTCCTCCGCCTCTTCTCCCAAACCGTCGCGCTCGATATGGCGGCGGCGCGGCGGCGTGGCGCGCTGATTTCCCGGGCGCGCGAGATAATCCTCTTCCGGTTTAGCCAGTATTGGGGCACCTATCGCGGAGCCCACTATCACCGCGCCCTCACGCGCCAGATCAAAGAGCAGTTCTTCTATCCCCGAAAGGCACGATAACCCCGACCGTGAAGCCCTTCGTCCTCATCTCCTCCCCCATCGCTATCGCCCACCCGGAGCCCTATGTGTCCGCGCTCCGCAGGAACGGATTCGACGTGGTCCTGCACATGCCGCCGGGCCAGTGCCTCGATGAAGGCGAGATCCGCGCGTTCTCTCCCAACATCCGCGCGATCCTCTGCGGAGACGACGCCGTCACGCGCCGCGTGATCGACGAAAACCCGCACCTCGAGACCGTGTGCAAGTGGGGCGTCGGCATCGACTCCATCGACTGGAAGTATTGCGCGGAGAAGGGCATCGGCGTCCGCAACGTTCCCGGCATTCATAGTCAGTCCATGGCCGAGGCCGCGTGTGGATATACGCTGGCGCTCTACAAGAAGCTCGTCGTTGTGGATCGCATGGTGAGGGAGAGGCGCTGGGACAAGGTCTGCTCCTACACCTTCGAGGGCTCCACCATCGGAATCGTGGGCCTTGGCAACATCGGTCGCCGCATCGCGAAGATGATGAGCGGATGGCCCGTGAATCTGATCGGTTACGATCCGCGTCCCGACGCGATGCCCGACTTCCCGGGGAGACTCGTCTCTCGCGAGGAAGTGTATTCGCAATCGCGCTGCATCGTCTGCGCCGCGCCGCCCGAGACCGAGCGCGCCCGCGTCCACGGCGACGCCCTCGCGCCGGAACTCGACAAGGTGATGCATCTGCTGCCGAAGGGAACGCTCTACGTCAACGTCTCGCGCGGGGCTCTGGCGCCCTTCGCGGCGCTTGAGCAGTGCCTGGAGGACGGCCGCATCGAGGCCGCCGCGCTGGACGTGTTCGAGGTGGAGCCGCTCCCCTACTCCTCGCGCCTGCGCACGGAGTTCGCCGACCGCTTGATTTTCGGCGCCCACACCGCCTACAATTGTCCCGGCATTTCGGAGAAGGTGACGCACTTGACGTTCAGGAATCTCTTCGAGGAAATCCAATGTCCACTGCCATCGTAACCGGCGCCCTGGGCGGCATCGGCCGCTCGATCTGCGAGGTTCTCCAGCGCCGCGCATATACAGTGATCGCGCTCGACCGCACGCCGGGCTCCTGCGCCGCGGCGCACTTCATCCGGTGCGACATTCGCGACTTTCACACGAACCCCGCCGACGCGGCGCCGGTGGCGGCGGAGATCCGCCGCATCGCCAACGGTCGCATCGATCTTCTGGTGAATAACGCGGCCCATCAGGTGGTGAAGCCCGTGCAGGAACTCGAGACCGCCGATTGGGACATCACGCTCTCCACCAATTTGACGGCTGCGTTCATGCTGATTCAGGAGTTCCTTCCCGAACTGGAGGCCGCGCGCGGCAGCGTGGTCAATGTATCGAGCATCCACGCGAATCTGACGAAGCCCGGCTTCGTGGCCTATGCCACCAGCAAGGGCGGCATGGTCGCGCTCACCAAGGCCCTCGCCGTGGAGCTCGGCCCGCGCGGCATCCGCGTCAACGCGGTGCTCCCCGCGGCGACCGACACGGAGATGCTGCGCGCGGGATTCGAGGGCAACCCCAAGGGCTACGCCGACCTTGCCGCGCTGCACCCGATCGGTCGCATCGCGATGCCGGAGGAGGTCGCCCAATTCATTGCCTACCTTGCTTCGCCCGCCGCCGGATTCATCACCGGCAGCGCCCTCCAGATCGACGGCGGCATCGGCGCGCGGCTGCATGATCCGGTCTGATCGCGGCGCCCTACTGGTATCGACGAAACCATAGCTCCAGCATCACCAGCGACCAAAGCCGCTTTCCGTGATCCTCCGCGCCCTTCGCGTGTTCGCCGAGTAGCGCGCGCACGGCCTTTGGGTTGAAGAGTCCCCGCCCGCGCGCCTCGGTCGAGAGAAGGGTGTCGCGTGCCATCTCCTTCAGCGGACCCCGGAACCACGCGCCGACCGGAAGCGCGAAACCCTGCTTTGGCCGTGACAGGATCGACGGCGGCAGAATCCCGGCAAAGGCGCGCCGCAGTATATACTTCTGTACGCGCCCCCTGATCTTGAAGCGATCCGGCATCGCCGCCGTCAAGTCCACGTGATCCACGTCCAGAAACGGCGATCGCGCCTCCAGCGAATGGGCCATCGTCATGCGGTCGGCCTTCACGAGCAGCACCGATGCAAGATACAGCGGAAAGTCCGCCGCCAACGTGCGATCGAGCCGCGAGACGGCGCCGCTGCGCCGCGCAGCCCGCCGGAAGAGCGCCGCCGTGGACGGCCCGCCGGAAAGGCGACGGAATTCCTCCGTGGCGATGGCGTTGCGCGAACGGTCGGTGAAGTAGCTCGACCATCGCAGCAGGCTTGCGTCGGGCCCTGTCTCCAGCGCCTGGGCGATGCGCTGCACGCCCAGCATCCAGTTTCGTTCCGGCGGAATATCGGTTCGCACGGGAAGGCGCGAGGCCAGTTTCCGCCACAGGCCCGCCACGGAGCCGCCCAGTCCAGAATCGGCCAGCAGGTTCACCGGACCAAGCACGCTATCCATCCAGTGGCGCTGGTACCCCGCGTGGGTTTCATCGCCGCCGTCTCCGCATAGCGCCACCGTCACATGCTCGCGCGTCATGCGGGATAGATGCCACATCGCCAGCGCCGCGGGATCGGCGAACGGCTCGTCGCAGTGCTCCACCAAGCGCGGCAACGTCTCCGCCACGTTCCATGAGACAATTTCCTCGCGGTGGTCGGTGCCGAAGTGCTTCGCCACCAGGCGCGCTTCCGCCAACTCGCTGAACTTCTCCTCCTCGAAGCCGATCGTGAAGGTGCGGACCGGCTGGCTCGACTCCCGTGCCATCAGTCCCACGATGATCGAGCTGTCGATGCCTCCGCTAAGAAATGCCCCGAGGGGAACCTCGCCCATCAGGCGACGGCGCACGGCCGCGGTGACGCTCTCCCTCACGGCGCCAACCCAGTCGCCCTCCCGCATCTGCTTCTTCGGTTCGAAGGCTGGTCGCCAATAGCACGAGGCTTCCGGCGCGCGCCCCGAGGCGGGTACCCATTCCACCACGTGGCCCGGCGGCAGCTTGCGGATCGCGCGAAATGCGGATGCCGGTTCCGGCGTGGCCTGAAGCGCAAGGTAGTGCCACAGCGCCGCGTGATCCGGATCGCGCGGAACGGCGGGATGCGCCAGCAGGGCCTTGATCTCGCTGCCGAATACGATCCCAAGGCGGCGGCTATAGTGATAGTGCAGCGGCTTCTTTCCCATGCGGTCGCGCCCAAGCGTAAGCCTCCCCGCGCGCGCGTCCCAGATCGCGAAGGCAAACATCCCGTTGAGCCGCTGGCACAGGCCGTCTCCGCCCCACTGCTCGTAGCCGTGGACCAGCACCTCCGTGTCGCAATCCGTGACGAACCGGTGACCGTGGGGAATCAGCGCACGCCTAAGCTCGCGAAAGTTGTATATCTCTCCGTTCATCACCACCAGCATGCTGCGATCCTCGTTGAAGATCGGCTGCTGGCCGCCCTCGAGGTCCACGATGGCGAGGCGCTTCATCGCAAGGGCCACGTTGCCGGACGTATAGACGCCATCCTCGTCGGGCCCGCGGTGGTGGAGCGTCGCATTCATCCGCGCGAGGATGTCCGCCTCCGCCGGGCGCTCCGAATCCGTATAGACAAAACCGGTGATGCCGCACATCAGCGTGTCCTCCGCGCGCGATAGACCTCGTCGGCAAGGGCGAGCCAGTCGGCCGCCATCCTGCCCCACGTGAAATCCTTTACGTTGCTGTACCCCGCCTTGCGCAGACGCCCGCGCACGGCGGGATTCCGCATCTCCTCCATGCGGGCCAGAAGCTCCCCTGGCTTGCGGGGATCGAAGTAGAGCGCGGCGTCGCGGGCAACCTCAGGCAGCGACGTCGCCCGCGCGCATATGACCGGGCAGCCCGCCGCCTGGGCCTCCAGCGGCGGAATGCCAAAGCCCTCGTAAAGCGACGGGAACACAAAGAATGCCGCCCGCTGGTAGAGCAGCGCCAGCTCCCTCCGCGAGACAGTCCCCAGTCTGACGAGGGAACCGCACGGGAGCCGGCCCAGTGCACGCGCCAGCCGCGGATCGCCGGTGGTGGGCGCCGAACCGCCCGTCAATACAAGGCGATACTTGGGATGTCGCCGCTGGAACTCGCGAAACGCCGTCGCGAGCACACCGACGTTCTTTCGCCGGGAAAGGCTCCCCGAATGAAACACAAAGGGCTCCGTGACGCCACGCACCCCAAGGCCCGCCCACAGATCACTGTCCTCCGCAGTCCATCGGGCGGGGGTGAACTCAACCTCCTCCACGCCGAGGGGAATCGTGCGGAAACGGTGCGGAGCGATCTCCGGAAACAGGTCACGTGCGTCTTGTGCCGTATAGGCCGAATCGACATGCGTGAACGGCGCGAGGGCCACCGTCCGCGGAACCATCAGCCGCATATACAACGAGTCGGCCCAGTAGTACTCGCGCCAGTCATACTTTGCGGGCTGGGGAAAATACATCAGGTCGTGAATGGAAGTGAAGCCGGGGACGCGAAGGCCAACGGGAAGGACAAGCTTGATATTGTAGAGCACCGCGCCGCGCCGCCGATTGGCGTGGGCGGGCACGCTCCGGTGATCCCACAGGATCCTGTTCCCCGCGTGGCGCGGCAGCACGACTTCCCGAATCGCCGGGTGCTCCACGGGGCAGAGTCCGCGCGTCGGCACAAGGACCTCGATCCTGCGCCCCTGCTTCTCGCACAGGGGCGCCGCCGCGTGCAGCATGCGCTCCGCCATCTCACGCACGCCGCCCCATCGGTCCTCGAAGATGCGGCCCATGAAGAGGATTGTCGGATGCTCGGGATGCCCCAAGGGCGCGGCTCGCTCGCGGGAGTGACGATGCCCCACGATGTTGCCCCCGGCCCCGCATGGTCAACGATTACGATGGACGGCGGAGCAGAGGTTTGCCTCCACTCGCCGAGACAGGATCGCGCACCGATGCAGCTCCCCACCGGACTAAAGGACCTCCTCTATCGCGGATACTCCGCGATGATCCTGCGTCCACGCCTTGCGCGGGTATGGCCACCAGTCGCCACGCAGGAGCAGTTGGACGACCTCCTCCCCCGCCTCCACTTCCACTTTCCCAAGGGATGGACCGTTGAGGTCCCGCTCGCTTCCGCGGGTCTCAAGCCGTCCGGCAAGCTTCCCTATTACATGGCCGACTATGCCGACCGTTGCGAGAGCACGATACGCCTGACGGGGCCGGGGGCCAACCTGATCCCCTCGCTGCTCTGGCGAGGCGGCACGCTCCTGTCGGCGCCCGTTGAGCGCATCGCCGGAGGCCGTGTTCTCCAATACCTCCCCAACGTGGCGCCCTTCGATCCCACCGATGTGGAGATGGAGACCTTTTGGGTGGCGAAGTTCCACCACCAGGGCCAGCGTCGCTCTATCGCTCCGTCGCGGCAGCAGCTGCTGGCATATATACGAACGCTCCCCCGGCGGAAAAAGGCCTACCTCCTCTGTACCGGACCCTCGCTGTCGCGGTTCGCGGAATTCGACTACGGCGACGGATACGTGATCGGATGCAATAGCGTGGTCTCCAACGAGGCCTTGATGCTGCACGCCAAGCCCCAGTTCATCGTTGCCTCGGACCCGATCTTTCACTTCGGGCCTTCGATCTATGCGGAGAAGTTCCGCCAAGACCTCGCCTCCGCCGCGCAGCGGTTTCCATTCCTTTTCCTCACGCTCAACGTCTATCATCACCTCCTGCGACCGCATGTTGCGATGGCGCGCGACCGCATGTGCGAGGTGCCGCTGAACCTGACCACGGCGACCGCGCCGCTGGACGAGGAGTTCAGCGTTCCGCAAACCGCCAACATCATGACGATGTTCATGCTGCCGCTGGCCCAGACCATCGCCGAGGAGATATACATCATCGGCGCCGACGGCCGCGAACCGGGCGAGACGTATTTCTGGAAGCATGATCCGGCATCCCAGCTTACAGACAAGATGCAGGCCATCAAGGACTGCCACCCCGCGTTCTTCGAGAAGCGCGACTACGTGGACTACTACGACACGCACTGCGCCATCGTGAAGGGCCAGATCGAGTCCATCGAGGCCCGCGGCGGACGCGTCTATGCCCTGACGCCGTCGTATATACCAGCCCTTGCCCAGCGCCCGGCGCCCGCGCGATGAAGCAGCCTCGCGTCTCCATCATCACACCGGTTTTCAACGGAGAGGCGTACTTCCGGGAGACCTTCGACAACGTCCGCGCCCAGCGCTGGCGCAACTGGGAGTGGATCGTGGTGGACGACGCATCCACCGACGGGACATGGGCGCTGTTGCAGGATCTGGCGAGGAAAGAGCCGCGCCTTCGCATCCGGCGCCTGCGCGCCAACATCGGCCAGGCGGGCGCCGTGCGCAACATCGCCATGGCAAGGGCCGCGGGCGAGTACATCGCCTTCCTCGATGCAGACGACCAATGGGAGCCGACGAAGCTCCGGCGCCAAGTTGCGCACCTGATCCGCCATCGCGATGTCGATGTGGTCTGCTCATGGATCGACTTTTTTGGCGATCCCGGGCGCAGCGAGCAGTGGCGCCGCATGGACTGGCGATACGACACGCCCGAGGTGACCCACCGCCAGATCGTCACCCAGGCGATGGCGACGTCCTCGATTCTCTTTCGTCGCGGTGTCTATACAGAAACCGGCGGCATGGACGAGGACCCGCGCCTGGTGATCGGAGAGGACACCGAGTTCGGCATCCGCCTCGTGATGAGGTATCGCACCCACCGCATTCGCAAGCCGCTCACAATGTATCGCGTCAACGCGCTGGGAAAGTCCCTCTCCAGCGTCCAGCTCCGCGTGCGCCAGCGGCGGGTTCTGGCGCTGCACGAGATCATTGCGGCGAAGGACATCCTGCCGCCCGATCTGCTGAAGCTCCATGCCGCGCTCACGTTCTACAACGAGGCGAAGAACAACCTCTTCCACTACCGAATGCCCTATCGCGGGCTGCTGTGGCGATCGATTCGTTCCGGCGCGGCACCGGCAAAGGCATGGGTGATGTTCGCGTTGTGTTGGCTTCCGGCACCGATGCTGCGCCGGGTGCTGGAGGCGCTGCTCGCCGCATCGCGCTTCGGCAAGTAGCTACATGCGAATCGCCAGTGGCGCCAGAAGCGAGAACGCGCGGAACCCGGCGAAGAGGAATTGCTTCAACTCCCGCGTCGATTCGTCGTCCGCCGGATCTGGCCCGATACCGAAATCGATTGTCGGCGCCTCCTCCGCCGACGCGGCGGCATCGACGTTCTCGATCAGCGCCAGCAACTCGTCGCCAGTCCGCCCATCGGATGCCCGCATTGCGCCAAGGTGCAGCATCACGCCCAGCAGGTGCTGGGGCATCAGATCGCCCACGAGGAACAACTCCTCGATCACTTGGGCGCTCGTCACCTCCAGCCCGGCGCGGTCGGCCTTGGTGGGTTCGGGCGCCTCAAGGAATCCCGCCTGCCGCCAGCCGACGAGCCGTGGATTCTCGCCGTAGCCATGCTCCAGCGCCGCGTCCAGAAACAGCTCCAGCGCGCGCGACCCGGTGGGGGGAAGCTGCCCAACGAGCCAGGCTTCCGCCGCCCCGGAAATCGGAAACGATACCGCCGCCGTGCAGGAGTACGGCGCACCCGAGAGCGACGCCGGGCACGCGCGGCAGTGATGCGCATGCTCCTCCAGCGCGGCACACTCCTCGCGCAAGTCGGCGACCGAGAGCTCGCGCTTCTCCACCTCCCCCT
>JBBQYG010000082.1:0-16934 GCA_038208905.1 Candidatus Sumerlaeia bacterium
GTGGAGTGCATGGAGATTGTCCTCGCGGCGATGCAGGATTCCATCAAGCGCCACGACGCCGCCAAGGCCAAGCCGTAGCCCGGATTTCCCACAAGCCTTTGGCTCCTGCATCGAACCATCCCGCATACTGCGGTTTCCCTCCGTCTCGCCGACGCCGATGCGCCCCGGCACGCGGCGCGCCGACTCGTCGGCGGAACGACCTGATTTTGCGGGCGCTTAATCGCCTCGCCCGAAAGTTTATGAGAAACCCGGGCTAGCGCTTCGGGCGCTTGACTATACGCTTGGCCTTTGCCTCGCCCTCCCCCAGCTCCTTCTTCGCGCGCCTCGCCCCTCCCCCTTCGCCCCGCTTGACCGCGACTCTTCCCTTCTTCTCCTCCCTGCTCCCTTCGCCCTCATCCCTCCCTTTTCCGCCCTTCCCGCCTTTTCCCTTTTCATCCCTCATCCCTTCTCCCTCGTCCCTCTTCTTTCCCCTTTTCCCGTCTTTCCCCTTCTTCTCCTCAGCCTTCTCCACCACCTCATCCTCTTCCTTTTTCGCTGGCTTCCACTTGCCGAGCCCCTTCATGTAGTCCTCAAGTTCCGCCGGCAGGGGCTCCTCGAAGGTCATGCGCTCGTTCGTCGCGGGATGGACGAAGGATAGCCGCGTGGCGTGAAGGGCGATGCGTCGCGGCAACTTGGCCGGTTGCGCCACGGTCAACTGCCCCAGGCGAACGAGCGCCAGCGCCTCCTTCCAAGGTGAATCCTCGCCGCGGGGCTTCAGTTTCCCCTTGGCCACACGATCAAGCACGTTCTCGGCGAGCCGCAGATAATGATCGTCGCCGAGCACCGGGTGGCCTGCCTCCGCGCAGTGGATGCGGATTTGGTGTGTGCGTCCCGTCTCCAATTGAAGGCGCAGCAGCGTCGCGTTCTCGAAGACCTTCTCCACCTTGTAGCGCGTCTCGGCGTACTGAACCTTGGAGGAGGATGGCGCGGTGCGGCTTCCCTCGGCCAGCGACTGTCTGATGTTCCCCTTGCCGTAGCCCATGTAGCTCTTCCACGTCCCCTTCTGCTCGGTGAAAGTCCCCGCCACGATGGCAAGGTAGTCGCGCTTGAGGCGGCGCGGGGGGCGAAGCTGAAGCTGAAGCTGGCGCGACGCCTCCACGTTCTTGGCGATCACCAGCAGGCCGCTCGTTTCGAAGTCCAGGCGCTGAACCAGAATCGGATTCGTGCCGCGATCTCCCTTTGCCTTCCAGTAGTGCTTCAGCAGTTCCACCAGCGGAACGGCGCGCGTTCCCTTGTCGTTCTCGGGCTCGTCGCTGGGCTGCACCAACATGAAGGGGCGCTTGGCCACGACGACGACGTGGTCGTCGTCATGGCGGACGTTCATGCGCTCGTGGAGGTGCGGGTGCTTGGACTTCCCTTGGCCGTGCAGCCCGTGGCGCAGATCCACCGTCACCGGCGAGCCCGTCGGAACGATGAAGTCCGCATTGATCCACGGCTCGGCCTCGTCCGCCGACGACACAAGGCCGTTGGTGATGACCAGCAGAGCGCCGCGCGATCCGAGATCGGGGAGCACCAGGCGCAGGACTTCCTTCAGGCGCTTGCCCTCCCACGCGGGATCGTGCTCGAAGCGATGCAGCTTTTGCGGAATGCTGGAAGGAGGCATGAATGTCCAATGAACCGATCAGGAGTATTACAACGAATCGCACAACCTTAGTCACAGGAACGACGAGGCCGACATTTCATCCCTCATCCCTCCCACCTCATCCCTACACTTTCGTCCCCGCTTCAATCCAACCGCCGCCCAACATGCGATCCTCGGCGTCATAGAGCACCACTGCCTGCCCGGGACTGACGGCCTGCTGGAGTTCGTCGAACTGTATAGACACGCTGCCATCACTGGCTGGCGTCGCGAGGGCTGCGGCGGGCGTGTGGCGGTGGCGAATCTGGGCAAAGCAGCGCCTTGGCTCGGAGAGGCCTTCGATTCCCATCCAATTCATGTCCTTCGCAACCAGCCCGCTGAACATCACGTCGCCTCGGTGGCCGAGGATGATGTTCTGCCCCTCGGGATCAATCGCCACAACGTAGAGGGGCTCGCCCCCCGCCACGCCGAGGCCGCGGCGCTGGCCCACGGTATAGAACGCGATCCCCTCGTGCTCGCCGAGCACATCGCCCCGTGTGGAGACGAACTTCCCGCGCGGCATCGCGACACCGCGCTCGGCGAACTGGCGGCGGAGGAATCCACGATAGTCGTTGGAGGGGATGAAGCAAATCTCCTGGGACTCCGGCTTATCGGCCGTGGGGATGGCAGCCTCGCGGGCGAGGGCGCGGACTTCCACCTTGGTGAGTTCGCCGAGGGGAAGTTCAAGGCGCTCGACCTGATCCTGTCTCAGGGCAAAGAGGTAGTAGGTCTGGTCCTTGTTGCTGTCCCTTGCGCGGGCAAGGGTCCAGCGCCCGGTCTCCTCGACGAATGCCTTCCGTGAGTAGTGGCCCGTGGCAATGCGGGCGCATCCCCAGAGATCGGCTTTTTCCAGCAGGAGCCCAAGCTTCACATGGCTGTTGCAGAGCACGCAGGGATTCGGCGTGCGGCCATTCGTATATGCAACGATGAACGGATCGATCACGTCGCGCTGGAAATCGGGCTCCACATCGAGAACGTAGAAGGGAAAATCGCCCTGCTCCGCACAGGCGCGGGCGTCGCGGGCATCGGTCGGAGAACAGCAGGTCTTGATGCGCGCGCCCAGGGCCAGCTCCTCGCGGGAAAGGCGGTGCGTGCGCATGTTGACGCCCACGATTTCGTGGCCACGGTCGAGGAGTATCCGGGCGGCCAGCGAGGAGTCCACCCCGCCGCTCATCGCCACGAGGATCTTCTCTCGCTGGGCCACTTCGTTCATCGGCTGATCTTCTTGATGTCTTCGTCGCTGCCGATGCGAATTTCCGTCGGCTCGGTCAGCGGCTTGGGAGTTGCGACGGCGGGAAGGGGCTTGGCTTCCCAGCTATACTCGGGGTCCCCCGCAGAGCCACCGCGCGCGTCGGTCTTGGTGTTGCCGTCGGGCAGGCGCGTGATCACGAAGGAGTCCATGCGCTTGATGCTCATGACGCCATCGGCCTGCTGCTGGCGGACGGTCGGGTTGACGGAGAGCGTAATCACGTCCTTGGCAAGGTCATAGAGCATGCGACCGCAGTCGCTCTCGATCTGGTCCTGCTTGATATACACGTTGTGAAGGGCTTCCACGAGTTCCTTCTTGCTGTCGTACTCCAGCTCGTCGGCGCGCAGGTCCATGTCCTCGCTCTTCAGAAGCACGGAACCCACGGCGCGGAACTGGCCGAAACCACCGCCGTTCGCCGTGGTCAGCAGCAGGGCGGGAGGGGTGGAACCCTTGGGGCGCGTGCGGATGCGGACGTTGTTCCCGAGGCCCGCGAATCCAGACGCCTTGGCGGGCGCCGCGTTGGAGCCCTGCTTAGCGTCCGGTGTTGCGGCTTTCTCGGGGGTTTTGAACTCGGCGTTGATCTCCTCCGAGCCACCCTTCATCCGGATCTCGTTTCCACCCGTAGGGAGCGTCTTGATCGTGATCTCGTCCATGCCCTCGAAGAGCGCGGAACTTCCCTCGGCGATTTGCTCGACCCGGGGATTGCCGATCATCCGGATTTCTTCCTTCTCGAAGTCGTAGAAGAACTGGTCCGCGGTCGCCTTCACGTCGGGCCGGTCGATCTTCACGTTCCCCTTGGCGGAGAGAATGCGGTCCTCGCCCTTGAAGCTCATCGAGTCGGCGTCGAGGTTCAGCTTCGGGCTGCGGAGGATCACGTTCCCCTCCCAGTCCGACCGGATCACGGCGCCGTCCTTGCCGGTGATCATCTCGATGCTCTTGGCCTTGAGGCTCATGGATTCGCCGGGTCCAGCGAGTGACTGGAAGGCGGAGGGCGGCGGTTGAGCCGGAGACAGCGATGTGGCGGCGCAAAGCGCGGCAATGGCCAGCAGGCGCGCGGTGCGCGCGGAAATCGAAATCATGGGGTAGGTTCCTTTCCTTCCACCTCCAGCGACGCGGGTTCCTTGTCGTCGCCGAAGTAGTTCCATCGTGTGAAGTCCTGATTGATGATCGCGCACGATCCCTCAAGCCGGAGCGTGGTTCCATCGGGAAGATTCATGGTCTGCTGGAAGTCCTCGGGCAGGACGTAGTGCTTGTAGCTTTCGGACCAAAGAAGCTTCGTGGACCGAAGCGCCCCCGAAGAGCCAAGCGTTGCGATGTCCTTGCGGCTTTGCGAGACAAGCAGGATGTCGCCCACGCGGCCAAGGCGGGAGAAATCGCGGGAGATCGCAAGAACCTCGGCCTGTGTCGGAGTCGGCGCTTCGGTGCCCTTCGGCAGGTCGAGAGTCCCCTCCCCGCCGATCACGATGAAGCCCTGATCGCCACTGGCTACCGCGCTCTTGCCGTCCTCGAAGCTCATCTGCAACTCGATGGCGTCCGTCAGCACTTGGCGCCCATCCTCGCTGAGACGGGCGCGGGCGGCCTGGGCCTTCTGGACGACACGGGGGCCGGATGTGGAAACCATCGTGACTCCCTCCATCTCGATCGCGGGGGCCGCGAGGGGGAGGATCAGGAAGGAAAGGGCAGCGTATCGGAGCGCTTTTGCCATCGCTTGTGCATCCATAGGTATTGCTGGGGGTGGCGGCGGATAGCGGCTTCGATCCGACCGGTGTACTCGGCGGCGACCACCGCCTCCTGCCTGAAACGCTCCCCGCGATCGCGCGAGTAGCTAGGAATCTCCATCGGATCGTCGCATTCCAGCGAGAACCGCCCGGCGCCTTCCCTCAGGGCAAAGAGGGTGTTGCCGACTGCGCCACTTTGCAAGGCCAACTTGGCGGGCGCCAGCAACGTATGGGCTCCGCGACCAAAGAAGGGGACCTCGACTCCGGGCCCCTTTAGGCTGTGATCAACGAACATGACCAAAACTCCTCCGGCGCGCAGGTGGCGGAGCGTTGCCGATCCCGCCTCTCCTCTAAGGACTACTTGAACGTTCCCCGACTGCCGCCGCGCGCTCATGTGCTCCTGCAGTCCCGCGATCTTGGACGGGGCCGCCACCGCCATCAGCGGCATCCCGCAGTTGGTCGAGAGCCATCGGCCAAAGAGTTCCGGCGTCCCCAGATGTGCGGTATAGATGATCAGGCCACGCCCCCGTTCCCGGGCCAGCTCCAGCGTGCGGCGCCAGTTCTCCTCGTTCGCGAAGCGCACCCGCCCGTTGTCGGCCTGATCCTTCCAAGAGGAAACCCAAAGCGATTCGCAGAGGAAAGATCCGAGGGCCGAGTAGGACTCCCGCGCCAACGCGGCGCGCTGGGCCGAATCCATCGTCCCATCGGGGAATGCGATGCGGAGGTGGTTCTCCACGCGGCGGCGACGCTTGCCGGGCAGCATCGCGACCGCGCGCCCGAGCGCCGCCCCCAACGTCTGGGCACGTTCCAGCGGCAGGCGCGGCACGGCCCACGCCACCGCGCCAATCATCGCGACCAGCGCCCGGTCCCTTGCGTCGGTCCATAGGCCGCGACTGGGAACCTCCGCGACGGCATTGGGCTCGCTATTCGGAATTGACCACGGCCTCCGCGTGGATGGCGTAGGGCCCCAACTTGTCGCGTCCAGAAAGAAATCCAAGCTCGATGAGCACCCATATCTCTGCCACCGAGGCACCGAGGGCCTCCACGAGTTCGCACGATGCCTTCAGCGTTCCGCCCGTTGCGAGCAAGTCGTCCACGATGAGGACCTTCTCGCCCTTGCCGAGGGAGTCGCGATGGATCTCCACCGTGGCCTGGCCGTACTCGAGGTCATAGGAGCGCTGAATCGTGTCGGCGGGGAGCTTTCCCACCTTGCGGATGGGGACGAATCCCAGCTCCAGCCGGTCCGCCAGCGCCGCCCCAAAGATAAAGCCGCGTGATTCCACGCCCACGATCTTCGTGATGCCGGCGCCGCGATAGCGCTTCTCCATGCCGTCGATCACCGCCCGAAACGCGGCCCCATCGGCGATCAGCGTCGTGATGTCCTTGAACTGGATCCCCGGCTTGGGGAAGTCCGGCACGTTGCGCACCTTCAGCAGAATGTCCATTCGTGGTCCCTTATCGGTACATTTTTCTCCCGGATAGTCTTCCGGGCGGAGCCCCGGGCCTTCAAGGGAAAGCGGCCACTCGGCCTTGCAAACGGCATCCCGGGCGTGGAGAAAATCCCGCCATGCACATCCTGCTTATCGAGTATGATCTGTACCTGCCAAGCGCCCACTCTCTGAAGGAGAAGCGTTCCATCGTGAAGCGGATCCTGAACGAGGTGCGCCGCGACTTCAACGTGTCGATCTCCGAGGTCGAGCATCTGGACCTGTGGCAGAGCTGCGGTCTTGCGGTCGTGTGCGTCGGAAACTTGAAAGCGGCGCTCGAAAACATCGAGCGCCGCATCACGGAAAGAATCGAGTCCAACGAAGTCGCTCAGCTGAGCGGAATGCGGACCCAGTGGCTGTGATCAGGGATTGAGGAGGCTGGGAATCGGAAGGGTGCTCCCTGACGCTTCGGGCTCGCCAACCGAAGGCGAGGTATCCGAATCCGCGGCGGATGGCTCCGGCGCGGCGGGAAGTTCCTTTAGGTAGTACTCGTTGCGGCGAGTCAGCCGGTCATTGATGAACACGGGGATCTGATAGGCCCACCCCGCCGCGAGCGCGTTGAGGTCGGCGGCTTCCTTTGCGATCTTGTCCTTGTCGATTAGGTTGGCGGTGATCTGCGGCGGCTTCGCGCCCTCCGAATCGCCCGCGGCGGCCATGGCGGCGTTCGCCTCCTCGGCCTCCTTCGTGCGGCGCTCGTTCTCCGTGTCGATCCAGGTGCCGTCGGCATTTGCCTGAATCGTCGTCCACTTCTTGTCGTCCTTGAGGTAGTGGGCGGCGAGGATTTTCAGGCCGTCGAAGGTCTCGATGGTGTTCGTCGCGGTGGGAATGACGGGTAGCTCGAGGTCGAGGTGCTTCGCCACGTCGTCGAGCTGGATGGTCCCGAGCACTCGGGAGAAATCCGATGCCATGAATTGGCTCTTGAGCTCGCGGCCTTCCGGCATGGTTTCGATGGTGAACTCCTTGATGCTGTCATTCTTCCGCGTCGCAAAGACGCGCTCGCCATCCCCGTGCACAATTTCCACCGACTTGATGCGGTCCTGAGGGATGTCTATTATCTGACGCTGTGCCCATTGGTTCTTCTCGATGGGCGGCGTGGAACTCCCCTTCACGAGCCAGACCTGGTTGTCGCCCACCTTGCGCACGTACTGGTGGGGCTCCTCGTAGGCCGCATACTCGGACTTGCCGAGGATCGCTTCGGCCACGACTTTGCCGGTGGAGTCGGTGAGCTTGACGAGGCGCGAGGCGCTGCCCTCGACGGACGAAGGCTCTCGCACCTCGAGGGTTTCGAAGTTGTCGGGATTGCTGGTTTTTGCCTCGACCTTCTCCATGTTGGCCAAGTCGAGGATCGCCTTGCGGACGGCTTCCATGCTGGCGGGATAGCCGTTGTGGCCCTCGCTGACCCAGGACTCGCCGCTGCGCACGGTGGTCATCGTCACGGATCCCGCCGTCACGTCGATGCGGGCGATGTCGTTGGCCTGATCGATGAGGCCAGGGTAGAGTTTTTCCTTCGCCGCCGGAACCACGGCGTCGGCGGTGGATTGCGTCTTGGGGCTGACGGCGATGGCGGCCACCAGCACGATCAGCGCGATGGACCCCATCAGGATCAGTGTTTTCTTGTTCATGGTCGGTCTCCCCGTGTCGGTTCTAGCGGCGGCGACGGCGCGCCTTGAGCGTGCCGAGCGTGACGGCCACAATCCCGACGAAGATCGGAATAAGGCCGATGTTGATGATCTTGATGTTGGAGGAAAGGCGCTCCACATCGCGGCGTAGCGACAGATTCAGGCGGCGCAGTTCGCGATTGGTATTCACTTCTTCGAGGCGCGCCTTCTCGATCTCTTCCCGCAACTGAGAGCTGGCGATCATGGCGCCGCCTTCCTCCGGGGCCTTCTGCTGGAGCTCGCGCAGGCGGGTTTGCGCCGCCGTGAGCTTCTCCTCCAGCTCCTTCATCTTGTCGGAGGCCTGTGCGCGTGCCTTGCGCTCCATCTCTTCGACAACCACGAAGGGCCTGCTGAACTTGCCGCGGCCGCGGATGCTGATCAGGTCGGTGCTGCCGCCAAGATGATCGACCATGTTCACCGCGAGGTCGCCGTTGCTCGCAAACACATTGGGAATCTGGAGGTTCATGATCCGCTGGATCTGCACCCAGCTTGCGTCGGTCAGCAGGTCCACGTCGGAAAAAATCGCGACGTTGATCGGCTCCTTGGATTCCGTAAGCCACTCCTTCTTCTCTGCCCCCTCGGCGGCGGGCGCGTTCGCCTCGTCAGGATACGCCGTCTTGGCCGGGCCCGTGATCAGCGCGGCGATTGTCTGCTTCTCGCCGCTGGGCTTGAAGTCGGTGAGCATTTTCTTGAAGTCGGGGAACATTTGGGCGGAACTGGCATCGACCAGTTCGCTGTCGGTCGTCGTCTGGAGAATCGGCGAGAATTTTGTCGTGGCGCCTGAGACCGCCTTGAGCGCGCCCGCCAGGACGACATTCTCTTTCTCGAGCTGGCCGCTAAACGGAAGCTCGCGATTGATGTCCTCGGCCGTTAGACCCATGTAGAGAACGGCGGGGACAATCTCTGGACGCTGGCGCTGGCCGACCTGGACCTCGATGGCGCGGGTGCGGTCGCCAACCACTTTTCCAGCGACCAACTCCACGCCCCAAGCCTTGAACAGCTCGGGAAGATCGGAGTTCTTCGGCGCCATCATCGCTTGCATCGGATTCTGTGGGTTGGGTGGAGGCCTGTCCGCATCGCACACCGGGTCCACGAAGACCAGCGCCTTGCCGCCGCCGAGCACGAACTGATCGATACTCTTCTTCAGGTTGTCCGATAGGCTCTTGGGATGGACGACCATCAGCACGTCGGTCTCGGCGGGAAGTGCCTCCGCCGATTCGGCGACAACTTCCACGCTGTAGTTCTTCTGAAGCTCCGAATAGATGACCCAAGCGGGCTCGGGCTCTTCGCCGGAGAACATCGCCATCTGGTCGGGTGCGCCGCCCTGCATCGGCAGATTTGTGACGATCGCGATGCGGCGCTTCTTCGGATTGTCCAGATCGTGGATGAGCTGGGCGATGTCGTACTGGAGGAAGCGCTCCTTGTCCTGCATGAAGAAGGGAATCGACTTCCGGCCATCGAGGGAGTTGATGCCCTGAAGCCCGAAGTAGATGCGCTCCGACGGAGAGATCGGGGCGCCCTGCAGCCCGGCGCGGACGGCGTTTTCCTCAGCTTCGGAGAAGGGCTCGGGGTCGATGACCTCCAACTTGATCTTGCCATTGGAAGCGGCGGCGAACTCGCCCAGCAACTCCTCGACGTTGCGCGCGTAGTCGGCGACCGTCGCCTGGCTGCGCGCCAGCTTGCGCGAGAAGTAGAACCGCAGAGTGATCGGTTCCTTCACCGATCCGGCAATCTTGCGAGAGCCGTCGGCGAGCGTGTAGAGCTTGCCTTCGGTCAAGTCGATCCGAGTTCCGACAATCCGGTTGTTTGCGATGATATTGATGCCGATCAGCAGCACCACGGCCACGATAAGGCCGGTCGTTCCGATGAGTTTCTTGGACATTGCGTGTTTCCCCTATTCCGCTTTCTTGAGTTCGACCATGATCGCGTTGGCGAACAGGAAGCAGAAGATCAACGACGCGAAGTAGATGATGCTCCTCATGTCGATGATCCCCTTGCCGATGGAGCTGAAGTTGGTCAGGAAGCTCATGCGGCTGATGGCGTCGATCACGGACTGCGGCGCCCAGCCCGAGAAAGCGTCGAGAACGACGCCGAATCCGGCCAGCACGAAGAGCAGCGAGACGACGACGCTCAGCACGAAGGCAATCACCTGATTCTTGGTCAACGAACTGATGAACGATCCGATCGCAAGGAATCCGCCGGCCATCAGAAGGCTTCCGATATATCCCGCGGCGATGACACCGTTATCCGGGTCGCCCAGATAGTTAACCGTGATCCACACGGGAAACGTCAGCACCAGTGCGATGCCGGCAAAGACCCACGCCGCCATGAACTTTCCAATCACGGCGTGCTGCATCGAAATGGGAAGCGTCAGGAGAAGCTCGATGGTTCCCGACTTCCTCTCCTCCGACCACAGGCGCATCGTGATCGCCGGAATCAGGAAGAGGTAGAGCCACGGGTGAAAGCCGAAGAAGGACTCCAGGCTGGCCTGCCCGCGCTCGAAGAATCCGCCGATGCTGAACGTGAAAATTCCCGTCAGGAACAGGAAGATCACGATAAACACATAGGCGACTGGCGTGATGAAGTAGCTGGCAAGCTCGCGCTTGAAGATGATCCAGATTTTGTCCATGGTCTCAGGTCTCCCGTCCGGCCTTGGCGGTGGCGTCCTTCGTTAGCGAGCGGAACACCTCGTCGAGGCGCCCGGTCTCTTCGCGGATCTCCTCCAATTCGATCTTCTCGTCGCGCGCAAACTGGCTGACCGCGGCAAGGATCGACTCGCCCTTGCGCGGCGCGATGCGATAGCTGACGCTGCCGTTGGGCGTGCCGATTTCCTCCACCGAGCTGACGGTGGGAATCTGCGAGAGCCGCTTCCGTGCTTCGCCCGCGGCACTCCCCTTGATGCGGACGAAGACGGCGTTGTGATTGACATCGCGCGCCTGAAGCTCGGCGGGGGTGCCATCGGCGATGACCTTCCCCGCGGCGATGATGATCGCGCGCGTGCAGACGGCTTCAACTTCCTCGAGGATATGCGTGGAGAGCAGAATCGCCTTCTCCTTCGACATTTCCTTGATGAGGTTGCGCACTTCGAATTTCTGGTTGGGGTCGAGACCGTCCGTGGGCTCGTCCATGATAAGAACCGGCGGATCGTGCAGGATCGCCTGGGCGAGACCCACGCGCCGCTTGAAGCCTTTCGAGAGGTTCTCGATAGGGACGTAGAGGTGCGATTCGAGGCTCGTCTTGCCGATGGCCTCGTCCACCCGGCGGCGCAACTCCGCGCCGCGGTAGCCACGGATCTGGGCGATGAAGTTGAGGAAGGAATAGGGCGACATGTCCGAGTAGGCGGGTGCGCCCTCGGGAAGGTAGCCCAACTGCTTTTTCGCCTCGATGGGATCCGTCTGGATATCGTGGCCGCATATCGCCGCGGTCCCCGACGTGGGATTCAGGAATCCCGCGACCATCTTCATGGTCGTGGACTTTCCCGCCCCGTTGGGGCCGAGAAAGCCGAGAACTTCCCCCTTTGAAACAGTGAAGCTCACTTCGTCAACGGCGACGAAGCCGCCAAACTGCTTCCGGAGTTTACGGATCTCGATCATGTTGAAAATAGACTCCTTTCGCTCCTGTAAGTATCGCGTGGCGCCTGACGTACGGGCATCCTGACAGCGGATTCGTCCGTTGGGTTTGGCCGAAAAAGCCCTTTCCCTACCCCGTGCAGGTCCGAACCCAAGGCGCAGTGACTCAGGAGGGTCAAGCCGCATACTCGGGGGAAACTCCTGCCAGATAAGGACACAGACTCTATTTGACACACTCACCCGCTCGCGGCGCCGACCGTCACTCGGCGGTGGCAGCCCGAGACAAGCGATCACGGATGGCCTCCCAGCCCTCGCCATCCGGAAGCCCTTGCACCTCGATCGCCTCCGCCCCGCTGGTTTCCCCCCGGCGAAGGGCCCAGTAGAGCCAGCGGGCGGCCTCCGTGGGAGTGCGCGGCAAGACGATCCCGGCGTCGGTTTCCTCCAGCCGGTCGCCAAATCTGATTCGAAACGCGTTGCTTTCCGCGTCGCTGTCGCCGCCCAACCGCAGCGGCACTTGCGGCGCATAGTGCCTCGGCATCATCCCGGGGGACCGCAGTGCTCCTCCACCGCCATCCCCCGCGCAGCGGACCTCGACACCCAGCAACGCCGACAATTCCCCGCGCCCGATGCGACCGGGCCTCAGGATCGCCGGCACGTCGCCGGTCACGTCGATCACGGTGGACTCGATCCCCACTGTGCAGGCGCCGCCGTCCAGCACCGCGTCGATGAGGCCGTCGAGGGAGTCGAGGACGGCTTCCGCCGTCGTGGGCGAAATCCGGTTGCTGGCATTGGCACTCGGCGCAGCGAGGGGAAGCCCGCTCTCGCGAAGGAGCCGCAGCGCGAGCGGATGCGCGGGCACCCTCAGCCCGACCGTGTCACCCCCGGCGAGTACCGACGCCGCGAGGCCGAGCCCCGCCGGAACAACGATCGTGAGCGGCCCCGGCCAGAATCGCGCGGCCAGTTTCTCCGCCATCGCGTTCCACTCCCCCGCCAAGGCGCGGGCGCCTACAACATCCGGGACATGGACGATCAGCGGATTGTGGGACGGGCGGCCCTTCGCATGGTAGACGCGGGCCACGGCCTCGTCGCTCCGCGCATCGGCGCCGAGGCCATAGACGGTCTCCGTGGGGAACGCCACGAGGCGACCAGTGCGGAGGATTTCGATGGCGCGCGCGACGGCGTCCACGGCGTAGGCGGGAGTGGTCGCATCGAGGAGGATGGTCTGCATCGGGATTCCCTGAATCTGTGGCCGGCGCGAAGGGAGGCGGCGCGTTCCCCCTTGTCCCGGCGATGGTGGGGAGCATCATCGCCCCCGCAGCCCCGCCGCAAGGCGTTCCCGGCGTTGCCACCCCACCCCCGCGAGAACCGCATGGACACGATCCTCAAGGAACGCCACCGCAAGCTCCGCGAGGCCCTTCGCCTGGAGGACCTTGACGCGATGGTCGTCCTTGACCGGACGAATACGCGCTACCTCACGGGCTTCGAGAGTTCCTATTCCATCCTGGCGATCGATCCTGGATCCGCCACTTTCATCACCGACCCGCGCTATGCCGAGGCCGCGGAGAAGGCGTTGCCGGGGTTCAAGGTCCTTGTTCAGCCGACGGAAAAGGTGAAGGAGTTCCTGCGTGGATTCTTTGCAGGACGCAAGTATTCGAGAGTAGGCCATGAGACCTCAATCGCGGTGGACGAGTTGGTCCAGCTCCGCTCGTATCTGCGCGGCGTCCGGCTCGTCAAGGCGGGGCAGCTCGTGGAGAACCTTCGCCGCGTCAAGGACGCGTCGGAAATTCGCATTATCCGCAAGGCAGTGTCCCTTGCCGACAAACTGATGGAGGTTGCCTTCTCCGCCATCGTCCCCGGCCAGACCGAGGCGGAAATCAGCCGCGCGATCCGTTTCGGATCGGAAGAGATCGGCGGCGACCGCGAGTCCTTCGGGAACATCGTCGCGTCGGGGCCCAACTCCTCGCGCCCCCACCACCACCCGGGGTCGCGCCGCATCCGCAAGGGCGACATGGTGACGGTGGATCTGGGCGTGAAGTTCGGCGGCTATTGCTCCGACCTAACGCGAAATGCCTTTGTCGGCAAGCCGTCGAAGAAGTTGCAGGAGATTTTCGACGTGTGCCTCCTCGCGAATCAGGAGGCCACCAAGGGCCTCCGCCCCGGGATGACCGGCAAGGAAGTGGACGCCATCGCGCGCGAGGTGATCGCCTCCGCAGGTTACGGCAAGTACTTTGGCCACGGCCTTGGGCATGGCGTTGGCCTCCAGATTCACGAGGAACCCCGCCTAAGCCCCCGCGCCGGGAACTACCGGCTGGAGCCGGGAAACATCGTCACCATCGAGCCGGGGATTTACCTCCCCGGCGTGGGCGGAGTTCGCGTCGAGGACTATGCGGTCGTTACCGAAAAGGGCGCCACCGTCCTCTCCAAATCTCCCCGCGAGTTGCGCATCCTGCGCGGCTAGCGAATCTTTCAAGGATACCTCCCCATGCCACACGTTGTCATCAAGGGCCCCATTTCCGTCGAGGACGTCTGGCTCGCCTTCACGCCCCTGGAGTTCGCCGAGGGCGGAGTGCGCTTCAAGGCGGAGGAAGCACTGCTCTCACGAGACAAGCAGGCAGTCGTCATCCGCAGCCTCGTGATCGAGCGCGGATTCGTGAAGTGCTTCCTTGTCCGCATGGCCCAGCGCGAAGGCGGCGGCGAATTCACGATCACGTTGGACAAACTGACCCGCCCCGAACTGAGCGACGGCGTGAAGCGCATCCTCGGGCTCTATGCATGGCAGATTCTCTCTTCGGAGCCACAGGCAAGCGTCGGCGCGACCAATATCCCCGATCTGATCGGCGCGCCGAAGTCGTGACCTCTCCGCTTCCGCCCAATGAATGCACGCCCGCGCTCCAGCCCTCGCCCCTCGGCGGATGGGACTTGGAGGTGCGGCTCCCCGACCTTGCCAAGCCGCTGGATTTCGCCGCAATTTTTGGCCGCGAGGCGCGGACAGAGATCGAGATCGGATCCGGTAGCGGCGTGTTTCTCTCCACCGAGGCGGCCCGCCGCCCCGACGTGAACTTCCTCGCCATCGAGGTCGAGGGGAGCGAGGTCAAGCGCGCCAAGGACAAGTGGCGCCGCCGCGACCTTCCGAACACGCGCATCCTGCGTTGCGACGCCCTCTATTTTCTGGAGGACTACCCCGCCGACGCCTCGGTGGATGCGTATATCATTCTATACAGTGACCCCTGGCCCAAGAAGCGTCACCACAAGCGCCGCCTCTTCCAGCCCCGGCTGCTGCCCATCCTGCGGCGCACCCTCAAGCCCGGCGCCCCCCTTACGATCAAGACCGACGTAACGGAATACTACGAGGTCATGATCGAGCTCTTCCGAGGCGCCGATTTCCTCGAACTGGAATTCGACCGCAGGCTCGATCACGATCCAGTGACGGACGACATCGAGACGAATTTCCAGCAAAAGGCGCGCGAGAAGGGGCATCCGCTGCACTTCATGCGGTATCGGCGGCGGTAGCGCTTGCCTCCCGTCCGCCAGCCCGGGTCTGCTTCCGCCATGAAGACACCCATCTGGCCCGCCATCCGAATTGACTTTTCCATTCATCCGCCCGCCGAGGCGTGGGATTCGTTCTGCGCCCTGATGGCGTTCGATCTCGACTCGATCGGCATGGAGGAGGCCGCCGTTGGTCCCGGCGAGGTGGTGAAGCCCGTGCCCCCCGGCGCGCTCTTCTATTTCCCCGCGGTCGAGGACTTCGCCTTGGCGGCGCACTATCCCGAGCGGGCCCGAGAGATCGCCGACAACCTATTCGATCCGGGGACGTGGAGCATTGCCCTCGAAGAAGTGAAGAATCAGGACTGGGGCGTCCTGTGGCGTGAGTATTTCCACCTGATGCGCGTGGGCGACCGGGTCCACGTGGCGCCGCCGTGGGAGAACAAGCTCCCCGCCGACGCACCCGGGGATTCGCTCCTGATTCTGATCGAGCCGGGGCAGGCGTTCGGCACCGGCTCACACGAGACCACCCAACTCTGCCTTCGAGTGCTGGAGAAGGCCGTTCGCCAAGGAGATAATCTGCTCGATGTCGGAACGGGGTCCGGGATTCTCTCCTTCGCCCACCTGCTACTCGGCGGCGCATTCGCAATCGGCGCCGAGAACGACGCGGTATGCGAGGAGAACTTCCACCTCAATCTGGAGCACAACGGACTGCGCGGCCGGGCCGTCTTCCTGCTGGGGGACGATCCCGCCCAGGTGGCCGAGATGGCGGCGGCGAGCGGGCACCCGGCGCCCACACTGGTCGTGTGCAACATGCTGAGCGAGCAGTTCCTTCCCGTGCTGGAATCAATCCGCAGCCTTGGCTGCCGGACGATCTTTTCCGGCTTTCTGATGAGCGAGGAACGTCGCGTCCGTCAGGCCGTCGAGGAGCAGGGCTTCAGCATATCCGAGAGCTTCGAGTTGCAGGAATGGGGGGCCTATGTCTGCGACCCTGTATAGACACGGCCGCTTGGCGATCGTGGCTGGGCTCGCCGGGTTGGCAGTCTTTGGACCTTCCATGCCGCGTAGCGCCTTCGGTTTTCCCTTCTACTTCTCCGAGTTTCAGCAGACCTATCCCCAGTTCCCGATACCTATTACGGGCGAGTGCCGCATCTGCCACAAGGATCCCAATGGCGGCGGGCCCAGAAATCCCTATGGCGTGGACTTTTCGCGGCAGCTCGACCTGGTCTCCATCGAGGAACTCGACTCTGATGGCGATGGGGTCGCCAATATCGCCGAGATCAATCGGGGAAGCATGCCCGGGCGAGTCGCGCACGAGCGCATCGCGCGCGCCCTCGCCGCGATCCAGCCCATCGCCGCCGACTATGATGTGAATGGCGATGCGTCGCCCACGACACCCGGTCTCCTCCTCCAGCTGCGCGATGCCGCCGATGTGATTGCGGCGCGCAACCGGGAGACTGAGGAGACCACGCCAACCTTGGCTCTCCGCCTTTCGCAACCGCTAACACGCGAATAGACACTTCGCCCTTGCGCATCGTCAGGGAGACGGTTTTCTGGAGGGATTCCACTCGGTCCCCATCTGGCAATCCCCCCATTTGATAGCGCTTCCATGCCGCTCAGGACGAAACAACGCGACACGCTGGCGGCGCTCGCCCTTCTCCTCCCCAACATCTTGGGATTCTTCCTGTATGTCGCCTTTCCGGTCGTATTCTCCCTGGTGCTGGTGCTCACGAACTGGAGCCGGAGCCCGCCATCGAAGTGCGCTTCGTCGGCCTACTCGAACCCAGCTATGGTCGCCAGACCGAACTGATCCCCGCCGCCACGGTCATGAGCGTGGTGCCGATGATTGTGGTCTTCGTGGTTCTCCAGAAGCACCTGATCAAAGGAATCCAGATGGGCGGGGTGAAGGGGTAGGCGGCGCGAAGTCGGAAAAAGACGGAACCCCGGCGTGTGACTTCGCCGGGGTTCCGCCAACAGCAGGTGCCGCAAACTGCGGTGATCACTCCATCGCCAGATTGGGCAACTCGGCCACGGTGCCCGACTTGATCGTGGGCTTGAGCGAGATGATGACCTTGGACTTGGTGGTGTCCTTCACCTTCTTGGAGAACAGGTA
>JBBQYG010000083.1:0-16726 GCA_038208905.1 Candidatus Sumerlaeia bacterium
GAGCCGGAGGAGGCGCGGCGGCTGGCCCAGCGGCTCGAAATCCACTACACGCCCAAGCACGGAAGCTGGCTCAACATGGCGGAGATCGCGCTGCGCCTGCTGGGCAGCCAATGCCTCTCGCGGCGATTCCCCGACCGCGAGGAGCTGAAGAAGCAGGTGGCCGCGTGGCAGGCGCGCAACGACGCCGCCCCGATGACGACGGACTGGCGCTTCACCACCCCCGACGCGCGCATCAAGCTCAAACGGCTCTACCCCAAGATCGAGGGCCCGGGTACTGCGTGGAACTGGCCGGATGGGACAGTATGCATACTCCTATTATTCAGGGCCAATGCGGCGAAAAAAAGACGGTCGCCACCGAGTTCACAGAGAGCACGGAGACAAAGAAGAGTGGGAGGAATCGTCAGAGGAATCTGTGAAGCCCGTGGATGGTCGGTTTGATCCGCCTCCCCGACATCCGGGACTGGCCTACACGAAATCGAAATCTGCCAAATCCGCGCCATCCGCGGCCAACTCAGTTGTTTTTCGGCGGCACCATCGACTCCCAATTCGGTTCCGTGGCGCGCTGGCGCAGGTAGTGATCCACGAGGACCAACGCCGTCATGGCCTCGACCATCGGCACGGCGCGCGGCAGGACGCAGGGATCGTGGCGGCCGCGGGGCATGAGTTCCACTTCCTCGCCGCGCTGGTTCACGGTCTGCTGCTTCTGGAGGATCGTCGCCACGGGCTTGAACGCGACGCGGAGGGTGATCGGCTCTCCGTTGCTGATGCCGCCCTGGATGCCACCGCTGCGGTTGGTGCGCGTGGCGATGTGGCCGTCGGGATTGTGGAAGAGGTCGTTGTGCTCGCTGCCGAGGAGATAGGTGCCGTCGAAGCCGCTCCCGCTCTCGAAGCCCTTCGCCGCGGGGAGCGACAGCATCGCCTTCGCGAGGTCGGCCTCCAGCTTGTCGAACACCGGCTCGCCGAGGCCCGCGGGCACCCCGCGCGCCACGCAATCCACGGTGCCGCCGATGGAGTCTCCGTTGCTCTTCACTTCCTTGATGAAGGCGATCATGCGCTCGGCCACGGGGCCATCGGGGCAGCGGACGATATTGCTCTCCACCATCGCCTGAGAAACGGTGGCCGGATCGACGGTCGCCTCGATGTCCTTCACGCGGGAAACCCACGCGACGATCTCCACGCCGAGGGCGGCGAGCACCTTCTTCGCCACGGCTCCGGCGGCAACGCGGCCAATGGTCTCCCGCGCGGAGGACCGCCCGCCGCCGCGCCAGTTACGGATGCCGTACTTGGCCTCGTAGGTGAAGTCGGCGTGGCTGGGGCGATAGACTTCCTTGAACGGCTCGTAGTCGCTGCCGCGCGCGTCCTGGTTCTTGATGATGATGCAGATCGGCGTGCCAAGGGTCCGGCCCTCGAAGACGCCGCTGACGATCTCCGCCGTGTCGGGTTCCGCGCGGGCCGTGGTGATCACGCTCTGGCCGGGGCGGCGGCGGTCGAGTTCGGCCTGAATCTCCTCCGCCGTGATCGGCACCCGAGGCGGGCACCCATCGATCACCACGCCGACGGCTCCGCCGTGGCTTTCACCAAAGGTGGCGATGCGAAAGAGCGTTCCGAATTGGGAGGACATGGCGGGTTCCGGGGCCGGGGAATCGTGAGACGGGGGATTATTGGCCGGGGCGAGGTCGCGGCAAGGAGGAACGAACGGAGGGCCGCGGATTTCGCGGTTTGGGGCGGATGAAAAGAGGGAGGGGGACGTCAGCGTCCGAGGCCGTCGGATCATGCAGAACGTCCTGACTAAGGTTTTGAGGCCGTGCGGTTTCGTAGAAACCCTGGGAGGCAAACCATGGACGCAGACTTTCGACTATCGCAAAGCCACAAAAGAGCAATCGGCCAAATGCCTGTCTCCGCGAGGAGGATGATTGCGGCAAGACATCTCTTCAGGCTGTCGTGCGATATGAGGTTCGATCTGGGTAAAGGCAACAAAGCGGCAGCACTGGCCCGTGCGATTCTTGCCGGCTTACGGGCCGCTTGTCGCGAAACTACGGAACAGTTGAACCCGGCCCAGGAGAAGGTCGAGTTCATCGCATGGAATCACGAGCGGCCCCTCGATGAGATTCTCAAACTGGCAGCGACTACGGCCTGTTGCGAACTTCCCGATCGAATCGAGGAACTCGTCGGGGATGTGTGTGAAGACGCCGACGTTCTAGGGATACATAAAAGTCGCGACTTGGTTTCCGCCATCAAGACAGACGTGGACACCGTTGGCTCCCATCTACAGAACGGGTGCTTGGATATGAGCAAGGACCATGAATATCTGTTCCATGGACTATGGTGGAACCCACCGCCGTCCTGGTATCATACAGCCACCCGGAACAGGCCAGTTTCGGTGCATTGCCCTCACGGCACTCACACTCCGACGGACAGAGAATCAAGTCGCAGTCGAGTCTCTTGGACGGCATTCCTCCCGACTGGATAGCCCGGCGCCCCGCGTCCCCTTCATCGCAAATCCGCCTTTCATCCGCGCCACCCGCGGCAGGCCGTTCGTTCTCGCATTGACAGGTCCGGCGCCCGAGGCACCATGCCCTCCGCGATGGCTTGGTCGGCCATGGATATCCCCGTGTATAGACGCTCACCAACAGGCGCGGAATAGATGACGGCCACATCAACCTTCGAAATTGTCATGGGAGTGGTCCTGCTCTCGCTTTGGGCGATTCTGCCACTCGCCGTTGGCGCCATGTCGGCGTTTTCCTTCCGTCGCGGCATCGAGTTCGTGTCGGAGCCCAGCAAACGCGCGACTCCGGTGACGGCGTGGTCGATGTTTGGTCCGCGCGTCCTTCGGAGGATGCGGTGGCCCTTGGTTGTGCTGGCGCTGGGCTGCGCGGCGTTGAGCACCGGCCCCGTGTGGAGCGGGGAGGAGACGACGTGGGCCAATTATATCCTGAGCGCCCTGATTTCCAGCATCCCGCTGAGCTATGTGCTGCTGCACACGGCGCTGCTCCTCCTCGTCGCACCGCGTATTCGTAGTGCGCTGGCGCTGGCGCTGGTGTGCTGTGGCGGTGCAGTGGTATGCATGCTTGCCGTGACGGCTGCCGGCTCGCTGCTGCCGCGATCGATGACGTATATCGACCTGATGGGCGACACCGGATGGGTGGGATTTTCACCGCCTCCGGGCACGCGGCCGCTCGGAGGCCTTGCGGGTTTCTCCACCCTTCCGGGCTACCTCCTCATCTTTGCGGTGGTGGCTTGCGCCCTGGCCGCGTGGCGCGCGAGGCGCATGGGCGAGGCGTGGTTCCGGTTCCCGGAGTAGCTGACAAGCCCCCGGGCACCAGATTGCATTGACAGGGCGGGGGGCGCGGGGACCATGCGCCCCGCCGCGTCGCCTTGGACGCGGACGCCCCGAGGGATGGTTCTTGCCGCGTTGTCCCAGCAGATCGAAACAGCCGCCGTCGCCCCCTGGTGGGAGAGCTATTTCTCCGCGCAGTATGGCGCCCTGTATCGCGGGCCGCTGGCGCCGGAGCTCTCCACGGAGGACGACGTGGAGACGGTGGCGCGCCTGTTTTCGGGGAGCGCGGCGCCGGTGCTGGATGTGGGCTGTGGATACGGGCGGCATTTGGACCGGGCCCGGCGCGCGGGAGTTCCGGCGGTTGGGTTGGAGTATTCCGCCGCGCTGCTGAACCTGCTGCCAAGGCGCGCCCGCAAGGCGGCGATTCGGGGGGATATGCGGTCGCTTCCGTTTGCGGGCGGGGCGCTGGGCGGGGCGTGGATGCTCTTCAATACTTTTGGATATTTCGACGACGCGGAAAACGAGGGCGTGCTGGCCGGGCTGGCGCGCGTTCTGGCGCCGGGCGCCCGCCTGTTGATGGACGCCCCGGCGCGTTCCGCGATGGTGGCGACGGTGAGGGACGTTCCCTCGGTCATCCGCATGCAGGAGCGCGTCTCCATCCAGGAGAACTGGACCATCGACTCCACAGGCAAGCGCCTGAATTCCGCCGGGCAGTGGGTGCTGGGCGGGGTGGTGCAGACGTGGGCAATGTCGCTCAGGCTCTATACGCCGGCGGAACTGGAGCGGCTGCTGCGCCGCGCGGGCTTCGCCGGAGAGATCGAGATTCGCCCGCTGGAGGAGTTGACGGCCCTTGGAACGGGCGATCCGGCGCCCAAGACCACCGACGCCCTTTGGCGCCGGACAACCAACATGGCGGTGCTGGCGGCGCGCTAGCCCTGTGATTTTTTCGCGAGCGGGCCACATCGGCATTGATTCGCGAAACCCCGCGGGGCGAAATCCCACCCGCACGACCCCAAGGTTTCCCCCAGGAGGATCCCCAGCACGATGGCAAGCACCAGCACGATCCGCTCGATCGAGCGATGGAAGGTTCAGGACTCCGTCGATACCTATGGAGTGGACAAGTGGGGCGCCGGGTATTTTTCCGCCGGCGCCAACGGCAACCTGCTGGCGCATCCCGACAAGGACACCAGCAAGGCCATCGACCTGAAGGAGCTGATCGACCAGCTCCAGCGGCGCGGCATCAACACGCCGGTCCTCCTGCGCTTTCCCGGGATGCTCCAGCATCGCCTGATGGAGATCCACACCGCCTTCCAGAACGCCATCCGCGACTCCGACTACCAGAGCCGGTATATCTGTATATACCCGATCAAGGTCAACCAGCAGAGCCACGTGGTGAACGAGTACCTGGAGTTCGCCAAGCCGCTGGGCTTCGGCATCGAGGCCGGCTCCAAGCCGGAGCTCCTCGCCGTGATGGCGCTCTTCGACGACACCTCGGCGCCGATCGTCTGCAACGGCTTCAAGGACGACGAGTTCATCGAGACGGTGGTGCTGGCGACGAAGATCGGCAAGACCATCATCCCGATCGTGGAAAAGTTCAGCGAGCTGGAGATGATCGTCAGCTATGCCCAGAAGCACAAGGTGCGCCCGCGCATCGGCGTCCGCGTGAAGCTGGCCAGCCGCGGCGTCGGCCGCTGGGAATCCAGCGCCGGCATCCGATCCAAGTTCGGCCTCACAATTCCCGAGATCCTCAAGTCGCTCGCCTTCCTCAAGGAACGCGGCATGGCGGATTGCCTCCAGCTGCTCCACTTCCACATGGGGAGCCAGGTCTCCAACATCCGCAACGTGAAGGCGGCCATCACCGAGGCCGCGCGCATCTACTCCGAGCTCAAGAAGGCCGGCGCGGGGATGCAGTACCTGGACGTGGGCGGCGGCCTGGGCGTGGACTATGACGGCAGCCAGACCAACTTCGAGTCGTCGATCAACTACACGCTGCAGGAATACGCCAACGACGTCGTCTTCCGCGTGAAGACGGTTTGCGACGAGGCCGAGGTGCCGCACCCGATCATCCTTTCCGAATCGGGCCGCGCCATCATCAGCTATCACAGCATGCTGATCATGAACGTCCTCGGCAAGTCGAGCTACGAGGAGTCCAAGCTCGACACCGCCGTGGTGGTGGACGACGAAACGCCGCAGCCGCTCCGCGACCTGGTGGACATCCACAAGAACTACAGCACCAAGGCGTTTCTCGAGAGCTACCACGACGCCTCCCAGGCGCGCGAGGAGGCCATCCACCTCTTCACGCTCGGCTACCTTTCGCTGGAGCAGCGCGCCGACGCCGAGAGCCTGTTCTGGCACATCTGCGAGCGCACCAAGCGCCTCGCCGACGATCTCGATCCGCGGCCCGAGGAACTCGACGGCCTGGAGGAAATGCTGGCCGACACCTACTTCTGCAACTTCAGCGTCTTCCAGTCGCTCCCCGATAGCTGGGCCATTGGGCAGCTCTTTCCCGTGATGCCGATCCATCGCCTCAACGAGGAGCCCACGCGCCGCGCCGTACTGGCCGACATCACCTGCGACTCCGACGGCAAGATCGACCAGTTCGTGGACCTTCGCGACATCAAGAAGACCCTCGAACTTCACAACATCAACGGCGGCGAGTACTACCTGGGCGTCTTCCTCGTCGGCGCATACCAGGAAATCCTCGGCGACCTGCACAACCTCCTCGGCGACACCAACACCGTACACATCGAGATCGACGAGGACGGCGAAACCCACCTGAAGCACGTCATCGAGGGCGACACGGTTTCCGAGGTCCTCAACTACGTCCAGTTCGACGTAAAGGACCTCGTCCAGCGGTTCCGAACCGCAGTCGAGAAGGGCGTGAAGGAACGCCGCATCACCCTCGACGAGAGCGCGCTGTTGCTGCGCTTCTACATCGACGGAATCAATGGCTACACCTACCTTGAGCAACCCCACGGCCCTAGCGTGCTGTCCCAGGCGATGATGCCGGCGAGCACGGCGGAGTAGGGCGCGCTCGCGCCTCAGCCGCCCTTGAACAAGTGGTCGGTCAGCCAGCCCTCGATCAGCCAATCCCGCCCGAATGCTTGAAGGGTGGGATTGGACAGATCGAGGGCTTGCGACATTTCGGCATTCGGAGTCGGAAGCGCGATGGGACCGAGGGCGGCGGGCCCGCCGCCGGCAAGCCGCGGGGCGATCCACGCCTCCACGCGATCAACGAGGCCCGCCTCCAGAAACGATCCCGCCACCGCGCGGCCACCCTCCACCGTGAGGGACTGAATTTCGCGCGCGCGGAGATGAAACATCACGTCGGCCAGCGACACGCCGCGCGGCCCGCGGGCGACGCGGAGGACCTCGGCGCCGGCCCGGCGGAGCGGCTCCTCCAGATCGACGCGAGCATCATCGCAGCAAATAACCAGAGCCGGGCTGTCGCCACCCTCGGTTAGAAACCGCGCATCGGGGGTGAGGCGCAGGGCGCTATCGAGAACGATGCGCACCAGAGGCGGACCCGCCGGATTGTCAACGCGCGCGGTCAGGCGAGCGTCATCGCGCAGCACGGTCTCGATGCCGGCCAGCACCGCGTCCTGGGTCGAGCGGCGGCGGTGGACCTCTGCGCGGGCCTCTTCCGCGGTG
Organism: Candidatus Sumerlaeia bacterium; assembly: GCA_038208905.1. Taxonomy (GTDB): domain Bacteria; phylum Sumerlaeota; class Sumerlaeia; order SLMS01; family SLMS01; genus JBBQYG01. The sequence continues at coordinate 6,929 of JBBQYG010000083.1, forward strand.
ATCCATTTCGAGTCGCCGCCGGGCACCGCCGTGCAGCCGTCCAGCGTCATCGCCCACTTCAGCGTGACCAGCGGCCTGCCGAGCCCGTGAAAGGTGACGAAGGCGGGATTGATCAAGGCCGCCTCCACGCCGCGGAGCCCCACCTGCACGGACACGCCGGCCGCCTGCAGTATCTCCACGCCGCCACGGGCCGCCGCATGGGGATCGCGCATCGCCACCACCGCTCGCGCGATGCCGGCGGCGATCAGGGCCTCGCTGCATGGGCCCGTGCGGCCTTGGTGATTGCAGGGTTCCAGCGTGACGTACATGGTGGCGCCGCGCACGTCGCGGCCCGCCTGGCTGGCATCGCGGAGCGCATCGATCTCCGCGTGGGGCTGACCGGCGCGGCGGTGAAAGCCTTCGCCGAGGATGTCGCCCCCAGCGGACACGATCACCGCGCCCACGCACGGATTCGGCCGCGTGAGTCCCTGCGCGCGCGCGGCCAGTTCCAGCGCGCGGCCCATCAGTTCATGGGGTGTCATCGGATGGAGGAGGGGAACAACGGCGATTCACCACAGAGACACAGAGGGCACGGAGAAAAAAGGAAGGGAGAAGCGAACTGCGCCGCGCGCGCTTTCAGGGATGCAGCGCGGGATATCGCGGAAGCGGTGGGGGCGAGTCCCCTTCGTCCCGGCAGGGACGAAACAATCGTGGCCCCGGACTTTAGAGCGCTTTTCTTTTCCATGTAGCTGAATCCCGGATGCCGGCAGGGGGAGCAACAGTGATGATCCGCCGATTGCACAGATTTCACAGATTCTGTGCAGATCCCCTCCAAACCCTCCCCGTTTTCTTCTGTGTGTCCTGTGTGCGCTCTGTGGTAGGCACCTTTTTTTGATGCGCCGAATTGGCTACGACATATCGAAAAAAGCTCTCGTCCGGGGTGCTCGCGTATATACTGCACGGACCCCGGCAGGGGTCCAACATCGACTGTTTCGCCGCTCCCGCGGCGGGCACGCTGTGGCGGAGAGCCAGAGATCTTTTGGAGTACCGGCGAGAACACGGAAATCGCGGAGGAAAAGAACGGATGACCGACCGGGCCAAGGCGGCCCATCGCCTGCCCTTCCCTGTCGTTCACTGCCGTTTCCCTGCCTTTCCCTGCCGTTACGCTCCCGCTTCGATCTCCGTCATCACGCGGAGCACATCGTCGATGATGTCGTTGATGGCTTCCTCGTCGCCGGCTTCGATGGCGTTGCGGAGCTGGGTGGTCTGGGTCTTGAGGTCGCGCGTCATCGGATGGGCGCCGGAGACGGCCATGACGGACTCGGCGCGTTCGATGATATTGCGGGCCTCGTCGCTGCGGGATTCCTTGATGCGGTCCTGCAGCATCTTGGTCACGCGCTCGCGGGCTTCCTTGATCATGCGGTGCTTCTCGGGATCGCTCAGGCGGCTGTCTGTGGCCTGGATGGTGACGGCCTTCTCGACGCCGGTGGCAAGGTCCTCCGCGCGCACCTCCAGGATGCGGTCCGGGTTGAGGCGGAACGTCACCTCGATGCGCGGCACGCCGCGGGGCGCGGGGGTGATGCCCTCGATGCGGAGCAGGTCGAGGAAGGTGTTCTCCGAGGCGACGTTGCTTTCGCCCTCGTAGATCGGGAAGCTTATGGCCTCTTGGAAGTCGCGCGTCGTGGTGAAGATGTCCTTGGCCTCGGTGGGATACGTCGAGTTGCGCTCGATGATCGTTCCCATCTGGTCGTTCTGCAGGCCAACGCCGAGGGAGAACGGCGTCATGTGGATGATGACGGGGCGATCCTTCCCTTGGTAGCGCGTGGCGTAGCTATCAGCGAGGTCGCCCTCCAGCGGGGCGAGCACGATGGTCTGCACCGCGGCGCCCATCGCCACGACTTCCTCGGGGGAAATGTCGCGGTGGGCGTTGCGGCCGCTGAACTCGCGGACGATGCGCTGCACCATCGGGATGCGCGTGGAACCACCGACCAGGAGCACATTGGTGATCTCGCCGACGGGCATCCCGGCGTCCTTGAGGGCGGCATCCATGGGGCCGCGCGTCGCCTGGACCAGGTCGCCGATCAGTTCCTCGAACTTCTCCCGCGTCAGCACGTGGTCCAAGGTCATGGGACCCTTCTGCGTCATGGTGATCGCCTCGACGAGGATGTGGGTCTCCTTGAGTTCGGAGAGCTCGATCTTCGCCTCTTCCGCCGCTTCGCGCAGGCGCTGCTTGGCGATTGGGTCCTCGGTCAGGTCCACGCCAGTCTCGTTCTTGAAGACACTTATCAGGTATTCGACGATGCGCCTGTCGAAGTCGTCGCCGCCCAGGCTGGTGTTGCCGCTGATGGCGCGGACCTGGAAGACGCCGGAAAGAATCTCGATGATGCTGACGTCGAACGTGCCGCCGCCAAGATCGTACACCAGGAGGATCTGGTCCTCGTCCTTGTCGAGGCCATAGGCGAGCGCCGCGGCGGTGGGCTCGTCGATGACGCGGCGGACGGTGAGGCCGGCGATCTCCCCGGCGTCCTTGGTGGCCGCGCGCTGGGTCTCGGTAAAGTAGGCGGGCACGGTGATCACCGCCTGGGTGATCTCCTCGCCAAAGTAGTCCTGAGTATCCTGCCGCAGCTTCTGCAGGATCATCGCGCTGATTTCCTGGGGCGTGAACTCCTTCCCCTCGATGCGGACGCGGTGGTTGGTGCCCATGTGGCGCTTGATGCTGAAGACCGTGCGGCCCACGTTCATGATGGCGCCGCGCTTGGCCTTCTTGCCGACGAGGATATCACCGGACTTGGTGAAGCCGACGACGGATGGAGTGAGCCGCTCCCCCAGGCTGTTGGGAACGATGAAGGGGCCGTTCTTCTCCATGACGGAGACCACCGAGTTGGTGGTGCCGAGGTCGATTCCGATGATCCTGCCCATGGCTCGTGAGTCTCCTGTAGGTTATTGAGCGACGACCACTTTGGCGTCCCTCACCAATTTGCCGCGAAAGAAATATCCGCGTTGCTGCTCCCGGACAATGGTATTCGGCGCGAATTCGCCGCGCGGCACCAGCGCCGTGACATCGTGCAACTCAAAGTCCACCTCGCAGCCCACCGACGTGATCGGCACAAGGCCGATGCCCTCCAGCGTCCTGAGCAGGCGCACCCGGAGCGCGGAAACTGTCGCCATCCAATTGGCGAACGTCTCGTCCTTCTGGGCCACGCTCTCTCCAAACTCCACGATCCGGTCCAAGGCGTCAAGAGAGGGTAGCATCGATTTGGCGATCTGGCGGATTTCCGCCTCGGAGGAGCCGGTCGCCGCGCCCGGGGCGACCCGGGGGGCATCCGCCGCCCGCCGCCGCTCCGCCGCCGCCTTCAACGAATCCACCTGGCGATTCAACTCCGCCAGCACCGCCGTCACCGCGCCCGCAAGGTCCACCTCCGGCGCCAACTCCGTCTGCACCGGCAGCCGCTCCGCCGTGGGATCGAAGGTTCCCTTCCACATCCAGCGGTTCAGGGCGGCAAGCATTGGCGGGGCCTTATCGCTTCATTCTCAGGTCGGTGATCGCCTTCTTGGCCACCTGGTTCTTGGGATCGAGCGTCAGCACCTGCTGGTACTCCGCCAGTGCGCTGCGCACGTCGCCCTTCATGTCATAGGTGGCGGCGATCTCCAGGTGCACCTCGGCGCTTTTGGGCATCAGCGCCAGGAGCTGCTTGAAGTGAACCAGCGCCTGGGTGAAGATGCCCTTGGACCGGAAAGCCTTCCCCATGTTCAGGTGCGCCTTCACCAGGTGCTCCCGCGTGGTGGGGTTCTTGGGATCGATGGACATGCTGCGTTTCCAGCAGTTGAACGCCTCGTCCTTTTGCCCGCTGTTGAGCATCGCCCAGCCCAGCAGGTTCCACACGTCGGTATTCTTGGGGTGCTTGCGGGTGAGGATTTGCAGTTCCTCGCGGGCCTCGGCGAAGAGCTTCTCCTCCATCAACTTGTTGCAGAGCTGGAAGTGGGCGTCGAAGTCGTCGGGGTTTAGCTTCACGATGTCCCGGTTGCGTTCGATGCTGGCCGAGGCCGTTGGCGGCGCGGGCGGGCCGGAGGCGGCGAGCTTGGGCACCGCCGTGGAGGATCCACCCGTCGGGCGGGGCGCCGGCGGACCGAGCTTGGGCACCGCCGCGGAGGAGGCCACCGGCACGGGCTGGGACACGCGCACCTGGGCCGCCGAGCGGCGCGGCGCCGAGGCGATCAGGTCGGAGATGTCCTCCTGGTGGCCAAGCGCCTCCGTCAGCAGAAACCGCATGTAGTCGTTCGTGGGGTCGCGCTCGAGCTGGCGCTTCCACCGGGCCATGACTTCCTCCCAGTAGCGCACAGTGCGCACGGAATCGCGGCAGCGCTCTGAAAGGATCGCAAGGTTGTGGATGATCTCCGTGCTGTCGGGGTCCATCTTGAGCGCCCGCTCCAGCAGCTCGATCGCCTCCTCGTTCAGGCCATGCAGCGCATAGGAAATCCCGAGGTTCGAGCAAGCGAGTTCGAGGTTGTGGCGCGCCCGCGCGTGGGAGGGCTCGTGCTCGAGCACCTCGGACCAATCGCGGATCGCCTCGCCCAGCAGCTTGCGCGTGACCAGATAGTGGGCCCGGGAAAACAGCACGCGCAGCAGGGCGGACTTCAGGTCGTCGTTCATGATGTGCGCCAGATAATCCCGACGCACCTTGTTGACCATCTCGTCGTCGGGCGGTTCCGGATCGCGCCACTTCTCGTCCTCCTGAAACAGGTACTCGCCCTGGGCCATGTTGAAGGAAAGGATGTCTTCCTTGGCGCGCGACTTCACCTGCCGCAGGCGGTCATAGGCCTGCTGGATGACCATGAAGCGCTCTGTATGCTTTTCCGGGTCGTACTTCTTGACCAGATTGACGTAGGCCGCCTTGACCTCTTTCTCCGTGGAACTCTTGGGGATTCCAAGGATGGCGTAGGCGCTGTTCTCGATCATGGAATCTATCCGGTCTTCTGGTCGCTGGCTGGGGGAGGCGCCGAAGCCCTCCCGATGGACCCGGGCTGGGGCCCCGATAGGGAGAACGGGGGCGAGGCCAGCATGACTCCGTCCCCTCTGGTGTCGAGTAAAGGCCACCCTCCGCACAGAGCAAGGAAAAACCCGGTGGCAGGGAACGGCGCGTCACACCGCCAGGCGCGCCGCCAGCTTCACCGCCGCGATGATGCTGCCCAGGCTCGCCGTCCCCGTTCCGGCGATGTCATAGGCGGTGCCGTGGTCGGGGCTGGTGCGCGGGAACGGAAGTCCCATCGTAACGTTCACGCCGTCCTCGAAGCTGACCATCTTGAAGGGGATCAGCCCCTGATCGTGGTACATGCAAAGGTGCGCCTGATACTTGCGCACTGACACGGGCGTAAAGGCCGAGTCGGGCACCACGGGGCCCTCCGCGTCGTAGCCTTCCTCGCGCAGGAGCCGCACCGCGGGCTCGATGATCTCGTCGTCCTCCGTGCCGAGAAGGCCGCTCTCACCCGAGTGGGGGTTCAGGCCCAGCACGGCGATCCGGGGCTTCTGGCCGCGAAGGCGCTCCACCGCGTCGGCAAGCAGCTCCCCCACGGCAACGATGCGCGCGGTATCCAGCGAGCCGGGGACCGACGCCAGCGACTGGTGAATCGTGACCAGGCCGACGGCGAGGCGGTCGCTGTACATCATCATGGCGTAGTTGGGAGAGGCGGTGGCCTCCCCGAAGATCTCCGTGTGGCCGGGCGCCTCGATACCGCCCAGGCTAAGCGCCAGCTTGTTGATCGGCGCCGTGGTCACGCCCTGGATCGCGCCGGACCACGCAAGGCGGATCGACGCGCGTATATACTCGTAGCAGGCGCGCCCGCCCTCCGCGCAGGGGAGCGCCATCGTCACGGGCTCCGCAAGGAATCCGCAGTCCACCATCTCGATGGCGTCCCCGGGCACCGGCGTGGAGGAGAGCGCGTCGGCCACGGTGGCCTCTGTATAGACGGCGAATTCGCGATCGCAGCGCGCCACCGGGCGGATGGCCTCCAGCACCGATCTGTCACCGATCAGCACCGGGCGGCACACGGTGCGGATCTCCCGCAGCCCAGCCACGCGCAGGGCGATCTCCGGCCCGATGCCGGCGGGGTCTCCGATGGTGATGCCGATGGTAGGTAGCATGGGCGGGGCCCTTTTTTTGGAGATGTGGGAGTTATGGAACACTCACGGCGAGAGGTTGAATCATCGCAGAGGGCGCCCCGGCCCGGCAAGCCAAGCCCCGAAACAGGCTCCAATCGGTCGTTGTGATCAAAAAGAGCCACACGGGCCGTTGTTGGACCGACTTGATAAAATTTAACCAGCACGTGGCCCTTTCTTTCCTGCTGATTTCGCTGGAGCACCCGCAAAGCGGTTCTTCTAATGCGCCCCACGTTTGGGTGCCCGCCGGGGCGCCCGGCGCCGCCGGAGGGGTTTTCGTCTCCCTCGGCCCACTTCCACCCAAAGGAGAGGCTTCGCGAAGATGAAACCTTCCGAGGTATTCCAGCTCATCAAGTCGAAGAATGTCCGCTTCGTCGATTTCAAGTTCACCGACATGCCGGGCCTTCAGCAGCACTTCACCTGTCCCGTCGCCGATGTTGACGAGAGCATCTTCACCGAAGGCCACGGCTTCGACGGTTCCTCCATCCGCGGATGGCGCGCCATCAACGAATCCGACATGCTCCTGATCCCCGATCCCGCCACGGCGATGATCGATCCCTTCTGCGATATTCCCACGCTCTCCATGGTGGGCAACGTCGTCGATCCCCTCACCCGCGAGAAGTACAACCGCGACCCCCGCAACATCGCCCTCAACGCCGAGGCCTACCTCAAGAGCACCGGCCTGGGCGACGTCTCCTTCTTCGGCCCCGAGCTTGAGTTCTTCCTCTTCTCCGAAGTCCGCTACGAGTCCGGCCCCTCCGGCAGCTTCTACGTCGTTGACAGCCCCGAGGCCGCCTGGAACTCCGGCAAGGACGACCGCGAGGACTATGGCCGCCCCAACCTGGGCGGCAAGATCCGCCACAAGGAAGGCTACTTCCCCCTTCCCCCCACCGACACCCTGCAGAACGTCCGCAACGAGATGGTCGATGTGATGGAGAAGTGCGGCATCCACGTGGAGACGCACCACCACGAGGTCGCCACCGCCGGGCAGTGCGAGATCGACATGCGCTTCGACGAGCTGCTCAAGATGGCCGACAAGTCGCTCCTCTACAAGTACATCATCAAGAACGTCGCGGTGAAGCACAACCTCTCCGCCTGCTTCATGCCCAAGCCCATCTATGGCGACAACGGCTCCGGCATGCACACCCACATCTCCATCTGGAAGGGTGGCAAGAACCTGATGGCCGGAAACGGCTATGCGGGCCTTTCGGAGTTCGCCCTGCACTTCATCGGCGGCCTGCTCAAGCACGCCCCCGCGCTGCTCGCCCTCACCAACCCGACGACCAACAGCTACAAGCGCCTGGTCCCCGGCTACGAGGCCCCCGTCAACCTCGCCTACTCCCAGCGCAACCGCTCCGCCGCGATCCGCATCCCCATGTACAGCACCAGCGAGAAGTCCAAGCGCGTCGAGTTCCGCTGCCCCGATCCCCTTGCCAACCCCTACCTCGCCTTCCCCGCCCTCCTCATGGCCGGGCTGGACGGCGTCCAGAACAAGATCGACCCGGGCAAGCCCCTCGACAAGAACATCTACGACCTCCCCGCCGAGGAAGCCAAGCGCGTCCCCAAGGCGCCGGGCTCCCTGGAAGCCGCCCTCGACGCCCTCGAAGCCGACCACGAGTTCCTCTGCAAGGGCGACGTGTTCACCCACGACCTCATCGAGTCCTACATCGAGTTCAAGCGTAAGGACGAAGTGGACGCCATGCGCCTCCGCCCCCACCCCCACGAGTTCGTCCTGTACTACAACCAGTAACCCGCCACACAGACCGCATGATGGAACGCGCCCCCCGGAGAAGGAATCCGGGGGGCGCTGTTATTGTAGCACGGCGCGTCTCGCCCGTGCTCCGCGAATGACCGCGGCGGCGACGGCCCCTACCTTCGGGGCCGCCCATCCCGCCGTTCAACCCGACCCATCGCCGCCGCGCCGCTCGCGAATCAGGGCCTGGGCCCGATCCACATTCCCTTGCGCGATGCCGCGATAGTATTCCAACCCCGGCTGGGTGAACACCTCCAGCGCCGCGCGATAGGCCGCCACCGCCTCCTCCAGCCTCGCCGTCCCGCTCTCCCGCCCGCCGAGGGTCGCGAGGGCGTTGCCGAGGTTGTTCTGCGTCATCGCCCAGTCGAGGGGAACGCGCTCGCGAGGATACTCCTTCAAGATGCTATTCAGAAGGGCGATCTCTTCCTCGAGCGCTTCGTTGTCCCCCTTATCTACTCCTTGGTTGTGCAATGCGTCCGCCGCGCGTTGGCGATAAGTTCGGGCCGCTGTGGGGTCATGCTCGGACATCAGCTTGAAGGCCTCGCCGAAGAGATTGGCTGCCTCCCGGTATGCCCATCGGAGGAGCGCCGCCTCGGCGCGCGTGGCGCGGATATCGGCAGCATCTCGATCTTGGCGATTAAGCTCCTCGCGCAGCAGCAGCCGCGACTCGTCCACCTTCTGTTGAACACCAATCAGGAGTCGTTCCGCCTCAACAAGTCGCCCTTCCGTGAGCGCCGCTCGGGCGAGCCGCAACACCTCGCCAGCCTCGCGGGAAAAGAGTCCCAACCTCGCAAGCCGCTCTTCTAGTACTTTGTATCGCGTGGCGAATTCCGTGAGTTTCTCCGGCCATTTCTCGAAGGACACCTCATCACCCTTCAACTGGACAAGACAGGCACCGATGGCCCCTTTCGCGATTCCCAGTTCTAGGCTAAGTTTCTCGTTTCTCGCTGTTACGTCTGGGAGAATTGCGAGTATGAGGCCCAGCTTTCCCTTGATATCCCCGATTCCGGACTCCATCCGGTCGAGCTGCGGTTTCATATCACTGATACTGCGCTCCAGAAGTAGAATCCCGGAGTCCAGTCCCGCTAGATGACACTTCAACTCCTTGCGTGTGACACCAACGGCGTGGAGGAGTACGTGTTGGCCTTGCTCCGCCTCGCCCTGAATCTGACGCAGCACCGCAAGCGTGGTCTTCTGTCCGCCCAGAATCTCCTCCGTCGCGCTAAGCTGGAAGGCGCGCATCTTCACTTCGTCGTGCTCGAGGACCTGCTTGAAGTCATGCACGAACCAGCGGGGAAGTTCGCGGACGACATAGTCCCGGATGGAGTCGCGGTAGGAGAGATAGCCGAGTCCGGCCTCGTCGATGATGGCATCGGCGAGTTCCCGCCATGCTTCCTCCGAGAAGATGGCATCGCCCTCTCGCGCGGCGACGAGGAGGAGCGGCAGGTGGGGCTCCGAGGCAGCGGCGAACCCAGTGAGTTCCGCCGCTGCGATGCGCTTCCACACGCGCATCGCGGCCGGGCCGAGGCTATCGAGCTTGGCCGCCTCGTCGGGAAACTTTTCCTTCAGCCGCATCGTGAAGAAGAGCTCCATCGACTCGCCGACGGCGGCGACCAGATCCTCGCTGCGGAGCACGTTCTCTGCCTGGGGCGAGCGAGTGATCCGCTTATCGATCTCGCTGGCGATGAGGTTGCCCGCGATACCTGCGCCGGCGCGAATGACCTCAAGAGCGAGTGCCGCACCACTCGCGACGCCCGCAGGCGTAGCGATCAAGGCCCCAATGGCAATGCTCGCCCCCATGGTGACCAGTGATCCGGCGCAGATGCAGAAGTTTCGATTCATCGATACCGTCCCGCCCAGTCTGGTTCCAACTCAGGATGGGCCCACCCTATCGTGCGGCGTGGGATTCGCA
>JBBQYG010000084.1:0-16598 GCA_038208905.1 Candidatus Sumerlaeia bacterium
CCGCGGCATGGGCGAGGAGAAGGAATCGCGTGACCTCCGTGGAGCGAGTCGCCGAACGGAACCACTCGTTCTCCTGAGCGCGCCGGGCCAGCGGCTCGCAACCAAGCCAATAGGCATGCCACGCGGCGAAATGGCGGATGCGGAGGAACTGCTCCTCTGTGGCGCGGAGGCCAAGGCTCGCCGCATCGGCGATTGTGTAGATCCGCGCGACCGGGCGCGGAGCCGAAGGTGCGGCGACGCCGTCGGCTCCGATGTGTAGCCATTGGTCGGCACCGCAGCAGAGGTGACCCTCCGGGAGCCGCTTTGCGAGCTGCTCGACGGGGATGCCGGGTGGAAGGAAGACGATCTCTTCCGGCACGCCGGACTGGCGTAGAAAGTAGGGGCCGGCGCCGAAGGGAAATAGGGGGGTTCTGCGTGAACGGGACATCGATGTATCCGCCTTTCAGGGGGTGGTGGACACATCAGGAACCTGAATAAAAAAGACCGCCCCAGCGCAGGCATCAGGGCGGTCGAGAATTCAGGCTGTGGTCGAGACGAGTTTCAAACGCGGGCTGCCTTCCGCTATTCGCACATCGAGTGGCTTTCGCCGCTCATGGCACCGTGTGTCTCAGCCGGTTGCCGGGCCCTTGCGGGCCTCTCCTGATGCTGGAGATATTGAGACATTCGGATGCCGTGATGTCAACGGGGAAATGGGGAAAGGCGGAAAAAGCGGGAACGGCGGAAAAAACGGGAACGGCGGCAAAGGCGGAATACGGGGGCACGTCGGGGGCATTAAGCCGAAACCGCAGTTCCCGTAGTTGCCGCCTTTCCCGCTGTTCCCGCCTTTGCCGTCTTTCCCGCCTTCCCCTATCCTTTCGCTCCATACTGCTTCGCATAGTACGCCTCATAGTTCCCGCCGGTGCGAATGCGGTCGATCCACTCGGCGCGGTCGCGATACCATTCGACGGTGGAGGCGAGGCCGTCCTTCCAGGCAATGCGGGGGGCCCAGTCGAGTTCGGTGCGGGCCTTTGTGGAGTCGATGGCGTAGCGGCGGTCGTGGCCGGGGCGGTCGCGGACGTATTCGATCAGGGAATCGTCGCGGCCCGTGAGCGCGAGGATGTCGCGGACGACGGCGATGTTGGGTTGCTCGTTGTCGCCGCCGATGCAGTAGGTCTCTCCCGCGCGGCCCTTCAGCGCGGCCGAGATGACGGCGCGGCAGTGGTCCTCCACGTGGATCCAATCGCGGACGTAGAGCCCATCGCCATAGACGGGGAGAGGCTTCCCCGCAAGGGCGTTGGAGATCATCAGGGGGATCAGCTTTTCGGGATACTGAAAGGGCCCATAGTTGTTGGAGCAGTTGGTAATCACCACGTTCTGGCCGTGGGTGTGAAAGGCCGCGCGAACGAGCAGGTCGGACCCGGCCTTGCTGGCGGCGTAGGGGGAGTTGGGCGCGTAGGGCGTCGCCTCGCTGAAGCGGTCGGTGGTGTTGATGGGTAGCGCGCCGAAGACCTCGTCGGTTGAAACGTGGACGAAGCGGCGGACGCCCTCCCGTCGCGCCGCGTCGAGCATAACCTGGGTGCCGAGGACGTTGGTGCGGATGAACGGCGCGGGATCGAGGATGCTTCGATCGACGTGGGACTCGGCGGCGAAGTGAAAGACCATCGCCGGTCGGTAGTCCTTGATCGTCTCCCCCGCCGCCACCGGGTCGGCGACATCGCCAAGCACGAAGACAAGGCGCGGATCGTCGTCGATCAGGGGGCGCAGGTTCTCAATGCTCCCCGCATAGGTGAGCGCGTCGAGGACCACGAGGCGATCGCACCACGACTCCGCGAGGGCGATGTCAACGAAGTTGCTGCCGATGAATCCCGCCCCGCCGGTAACGAGCCACGTCTCCGCCATTACTTGCCTCCCGCCAGAACGCTCTTGAGAATGTCGCAAATCGCCTCTACGTCGGAGGTGGCCATCGTGGGGCAGATGGGGAGGCTGAGTATCGTTTCCGCCGCGCGTTCGGTAACAGGGAGCGAGCCCGGCATGGCGGGTTGCACGTCGGCCATCGAGGGTTGCAAGTGACACGGAATAGGGTAGTGGACGCCTGTGGAAACGCCGCGCTTGCCGAGGGCCGCCTGGATGGCGTCGCGCCCCTCGGTCTGGATTGTGAAGAGGTGATAGGCGGATTCGCTTCCGTCCGTCACGTCAGGGACACGGACGGCGTGGGAGGCGAATGGCTCGCCGAGGAGGATCTCGCGATAGGCGCGCGCCAGCTTGCGCCGCGTGGCGATCCACTTGTCGAGATGGGGGAGCTTGGCGAGGAGGATCGCGGCCTGCAACGTGTCGAGGCGATAGTTGGTTCCCATCGACAGATGCTCGTACTTGTCGCGGCGTCCGTGGTTGACGTATAGACGGCACGCCGCGCCGAGGCCGGCGTCGCTGGTGGTGATGCCGCCCGCATCGCCAAAGGCTCCCAGATTCTTGCCCGGGAAGAAGCTGAAGGCCGCGGCGATGCCGAGCGAACCGGCCTTACGTCCGCGATAGAGCCCGCCGTGGGCCTGGCTGGCGTCCTCGACGACGGGGATTCCGTGGCGCGCCCCCGCCGCGAGAAGGGCGTCCATGTCGGCGGGAGTTCCGTATAGATGTACAGCAACGATGGCGCGGGTGCGCGGCGTGATCAGGAACTCCGCCGCGCGTGCGTCGATCAGGAGCGTGGCCTCGTCGGCCTCGCAGAATACGGGCCGCGCGCCGGTCAGGCGGACGCTCTCCGCCGTGGCGATGAACGTGTTGGATGGCACGACGACTTCGTCGCCGGGGCCGATGCCCATGACTTGCAGGATCGTGTGAAGCGCCGCCGTGCCGTTGGCGCAACCGATGGCGTCGGTGGTCTGGCAATAGCCCGCCCAGTCGCAATCGAACTGGCCAACCTCCGGCCCCATGATGAACTTGCCGTGGCCTAGGACGCCATCCATCGCCGCGCGAATCTCCGGATCGATGGACGCGTGCAGCTTCTTGAGATCGAGGAACTCGAACTTGCGCATGGCTTCAGGGCTCGTCGGGAATGCGCGGCGCGCCGCCGTGCTTGATGGACCAGTCGCAGGCTTCGAGGACGCTCATCACGCGGAGCGCATCCACCCCGGAACCGATCGGCATGGCGCGGGTGCGAATGCAGTCGAGGAAGTGCGCAATCTCCTCGGAAAGCGGCTCCTTGCCCGGCACCGGGAGCGATTGCGATTCGCCGGGACGCACGGCAAGGCGGTAGCGCTCGAGCGTGCCCTCAGCCGCGGGGACGGAGACTTCCTCGATACGCTGGTGAAAAAGCGTCAGCGGATTCGCGTCGTCCACGTCATCATAGACCAACATGCGCTCGGTTCCGACGATGGTCATTTGCCGAATCTTGACGGGGTTGAGCCAGCTCACCTGAATCGAGGCGATGACGCGGTTTGGGAACTCGAGGACGCAGAGCGCGAAGTCCTCCTGGGTGTGGCCTTCGCGAAAGGCGATGCCCCGCGCGCTGACGGAGACCGGCATGGCGCCAAGCCAGTGCAGGAGAATCGAAACGTCATGCGGCGCGAGGTTCCAGAGCGCGTTGCAGTCCTGCCGAATGCGCCCCAGGGAGAGGCGCTGTGCGAGGATCAGTTGCAGCTTGCCCAGCGTGCCGCTCTCGATCTCGTGCTTCGTGCGCTTCACCGACTCGTTGAAAAGGAAGGTGTGGCCGACCATGAGGACGCGGCCCAGCCGGCGCGCCTCCTCCACGAGGCTGCGGGCCGCGCGGAGCGTCATCGCGAGTGGCTTCTCCACGAGGACATCCTTGCCGGCGCGGAGGAGCATGAGGGCGTGCTCCCCGTGCAGGCCCGCGGGGGTCGCAAGCACGGCGGCATGGATGGCGGGATCGGCGGCCACCTGGGCAACGTCTGTATAGACACGGGCGGCGGGGTGCTGGCGTGCGAAGATATCGAGGCGGGTTGCATCTGGATCGCAGAGTGCGGCGACCTCGGCCCCCGGATTCTGGGCAAGATTGCGCAGCAGGTTGGGACCCCACTGGCCAAGGCCGCACTGGGCGACTCGGATGCGCGGCGCGTTCATGGACGGACCGGTGGCTCGGGCGTGACGAGGCGCAGCCGACTGACGCTTTCGAGGAGATAGACGTGTCCCTCGACGGGGCATTTGTAGCGCTCGCCGACAAGGAGCGGTGGCAGCGTCTCTCCGCGAATGCCGACCCAGCCGATGCGGCCGGCGGGAACTCCGACAAAGAGCGCGAAATCGGGAACGTCGTCCCGCACCAAGGCTCCCGCGCCAACCATCGCCCATCGTCCGATCGTGACGCCGCAGAGGATCGTGGAATTCGCGCCGAGCGTCGCGCCGCGGCCGACCAGCGTCGCCTTGAACTCGTCCTTCCGCTCGATGGCGGCGCGTGGGTTGATGACGTTGGTGAACACACAATTGGGGCCGCAGAAGACTTCGTCATCCAGCGTGACGCGCTCATAGACGCTAACGCCGTTCTGCACCTTGCAACGGTCGCCGATCTGGACATCGGTGCCGACATAGCACCCTTGGCCAATGTTGCAGTGGGTGCCGATTCGCACGCCTGCTCGGACGTGGGCGAAGTGCCAGATGGATGATCCGGCGCCGATCTGGCAGGGCTCGTCCACGATGGCGCTCGCGTGGATGTTCACGTCGGGATGTTTCATCGGGCGGGCGTTTCCATGTCGGACTCGTACTGGTCGGCACGACGCTGGAGGCGACGGGCGGTGTGCGCAAGGGGCGCGAACCGTGCCCCGGCGGATTTCCCCGCGCGAATGGTGTCCCACACGCCATCCGTCCATCCGGGAAACATGAGTTCCTCCATTTGGTTTGGATGCCAGATCGGGACAAAGGCACCGCCCGTGCGGGAGACACGCGCCATGATCGCGCGATTGATGTCCAGCGCTTCGCCGGGATCGAGGCCGCGGAAGTACCGGAAGGTAGTGTCCATCGAGGACGGGGGCATTTCGACTGCACCGTTCGGTAGCCGAAACGGGTAGGCCGTTCCGCGACGGAATCCCTCGTGCTCTCCGAATGCCATACTGCTATCCACGATGCGGCTTTCCGGCCCAATTCCATACTCTCCATTGTGCGGGATACGGAGATAGTGGGCGCGGTGGACTGCCTTGATTCTCGGTTTGGCGGCGCGACGCAGATGACGCCACTGCTCCGCGAGGAATGCCGGTTCGCGGTCCCGCGTGGCATAGCTGCTGTGGAGGCCGATGTCGTGGTACCCGGAGCGCGAGAGGGACTGGATCTGGCGCGTCAGCGCGGGGGAAAATGGACGCCCATAGCTGTCGAGGCGATGCGCCTTGAGCGACTGAAGGAAGAACGTCGCGGGGATCTCGAGCCCCTCCAGGGCCTCGCCCAGCTCGCGCAACTTGAGGTGCGGATCGGGAAGCAGGCCGATGCGGCTGGCGATGCAGGCCCCGATGGCGCGCAGGAGTGCCGCTGGCCTATCTCGGCCGATCGCACGCAGATTCCGCGCGGCGGCCCGGCCGGCGAACATCCCCGCGGAGTCGATGTCGAAACTCGCGCAGAAAAACCACCGCGACGCGCGGCGAGGATTCTCCACGCCCGCAACGCGGCATAGGGAGCGACCGAGCGACTGGCAGAGTTCGTCGAGCCAAGGGCGGTCGAGCAGCCCAGCGTGATGGGCGACGCTCTCCGACGCGGGATAGCGCCCATGCTCGTCGGTCGGGTGGCCGTCCTCCTCCCACCCGGCGAAGTTCGCGGCTGCGAGCGAGGGTAGATCGAGGCGAAGCCGGGTCTCCTCGCCAGTGTGCAGATAAGGCGCGAGCGGATCTTGGGGGTCGTGGCGAAAGTGCGCCAGAACCTGTGTCAGGAGACCGCGATAGGGAAAGCTGCCGCGTTCCCACTCCTCGCGAGCCAGGTGGATTCGCGGCGTGTGGAGGGGAGTATCCGCAGGCTCGTCGCCGTCTATCATGAGGATCTGCGCTTCGCCGGGCTTCACGATCTTCAGCGAGAGGCCGGTTCTAAGCAGGACGGCGGCGATGGCGCGGCTGCGGGATGGCGTGGGGGGCACCCGGCCAATAACCGCAACGCGAAAGGGGCCGTCGCCACCCACGGGATGCTCTCAGCCGCCGGCGGCGGGGATCACCGCGGGAAAGGGGCTGCGGCCCTCGCGTTCGGAGACGAGGGAGCTTGCGTGGAGTAGTGACTCGAAAGTTCCCGCGTCCGTCCACCAGCCGTCCATGACGCTATGGCCAAGGGTGCCCGCGTGCAGGTAGGCGTTGTTGACGTCGGTGATTTCGAGTTCGCCGCGGCTGCTCGGCTTCAGGGTCTTCACGATGTCCCACACCATCTCGTCATACATATAGACACCGGTCACGGCGTAGTTGCTCTTCGGCTGCTTCGGCTTCTCGACGATGCCGACGATGCGTCCGGCGGAGTCCACTTCCGCGACGCCAAAGCGCTGGGGATCGGGGACCTCGCGGAGGACGATGTGAGCGCCGCGCTCCTGGGCGCGGAAGGCATTCACATAGGGGCGGATGCTTTTCTCCACGATGTTGTCGCCGAGGATCACGGCACAGCGCTCGCGGTCGATGAAGTGCTCGGCCAGAGAGAGCGCCTCGGCAATGCCACCCTCGCCCTCCTGATAGGTGTAGTGGATGTCCTTGAGGCCGAACTCCTTGCCGTTGCCGAGGAGTTGGAGAAACGCGCCTGCCCAGTTGCCGCCGGTCACGATCATGATGTCGCGGATTCCCGCGTCCACCAGGGCCATGATGGGCCAATGGATCATGGGCCGATTGTAAACCGGAAGGAGGTGTTTGTTGGTGATCTTGGTGAGGGGGTACAGGCGCGTGCCCAAACCCCCGGCGAGGATGATGCCCTTCATGGCCGCTCCGTTTCGGGCTTGGCGCCGTCGCCGATTACTTCGCGGACGAGGTAGAGGGGGCGGCGCTTCACTTCGTCGAAAATTCGACCGACGTATTCCCCCAGCAGGCCGATGGTCACAAGCTGGATTCCGCCGAGGAAGAGCACGCTGACGGTGGTTGAGGCCCAGCCAGGCACGGTGAGGCCAGCCATACCCTGATAGATCACCCGCAGGCCATAGAGGAAGGCAAAGCCCGCCGTCATCAGCCCGAGCCACACCGCCACGCGGAGAGGCGCGGTGGAGAAGCTTGTTACGCCGTCCATCGCGAAGCGGATCATCTTGCGCAGTGGGTACTTAGTCTCCCCCGCGTAGCGCGCCCTGCGGTTGTAGTAGATGGGCTCCTGGCGGAAGCCGACCCAGCTGAACAAGCCGCGCAGGAAACGATTGGATTCGCGAACGGCGAGCACCGCGTCGAGCGCGCACCGGTCGATGAGGCGGAAATCGCCTGTGTCCACGGGAATAGCCACCTTGGTGGAGGCGCGCAGAATGCGATAGAAGACCGCGGCGGTGGCCTTCTTGAAGAAGCTCTCCCCCTCGCGCTTGCGGCGGACTGCATAGACGATATCGGCGCCGGCGCGCCAGCGCTCGATCATGCGGGGGATAAGTTCCGGCGGGTCCTGAAGGTCGGCGTCCATCATGACGATGACTTCGCCGCGAGCATGGTCGAGTCCCGCCGTCAGGCAGACTTGATGCCCAAAATTCCGGGAGAGGTCCACGCCGCGAACATGCGGGTCGGCGACCGCCAGCTTGCGGATCGTTTCGAGGGTGCCGTCCCGGCTGCCGTCGTTGCTGAGGACGATTTCGTACTGGTCTGTGACGGAGGAAAGCACCTTCGTCAGGCGACGATGGAGTACGGGGAGAGATTCCTCCTCGTTGTAGCAGGGGACCACGACGGAGACAAACGGGCGCGGGGGGCGCGGGGCTGGCTGAAGGCTCATTCGGATAGCTTGGCGAGGAAGACTTTCATTTCCTTCACCGTTTGCAGGTCGCCGTTGGCGTCGGCAATGGCGATTCCGCGCTCGTAAACATCGCGGGCGCGGCCGGTTTCGCCAGACTTGCGCCACGCATCCCCGCAAAACCGGTAGGCGGCTGAGTAGTCGGGCTTGGCGGCGATGCAGCGCTCCAGCACTTCCGCCGCGAGGGGGCCGTGGCCCGCATCGAGATAGAGCTTGCCGAGCATGAACAATCCCGTGGCATCGTTGGGGTCGAGTTCCACGAGCTGCTCGAGGCGGCGAATCTTTTCCTGCAGGTCAAGGCTCACGATTTGCTTTGGTTCCCCCGAACGGAGGTGTTTTGGTTTGCGGGTATGGGGTGCGTCAAGGCAAGTGGAAGGGCGACTCGCCGGGATTGGCCCTCAGGCCGCCCGCCGGAACCGGAACATGTACCTAGCCTTGGAACCATATCGCCAGGATAGCCGCCCACCTTTCACAACGCGGGTGTTTCTGGACGATTATTCCAGTTTGGATCCCATGCGGGTCCCATGGCGAGAGGTTCGTCGCCACCCCGACCGATTCCCCGACTGGCACATTGCCAAGGTATCGAGTGTGCGCACGGTGATTGGACTGGACTTCGCCATCCACACGGGCGAGACGCGACGCATCTACCTAAAGCGCAGCCTTCAACGGGACAAAGTGAAGCAGTTGCTGGCGAGATTTCGCGCCACTAAGGAATGGCGAGAGTTCCAGCTTGCCCAGGAATTCGCCGAGGCAGGCGTCACGGTGCCACAGCCGGTGTACTATGCCGAGGGCACTGACGAAAACGGCCAGCCGTCGGTCTACTATGCGACGATTGGCTTCGGCAGCGAGTGGCATGAGGCCAAGAGCCTGTTCAAGAAGACGCGCCAATTCGGCGCGGAGTGGCAGTCACTAGCCCGGTTTACGCGGCGCCTTCACGAGAAAGGCGTCCTGCACGGGGACTATCGCAGCGACCACATCTATCTGGACGAGGGCAGTTTCGCGGAGGGCGATGACTCCGCGTGGGCCCTGATGGACTTGGATGGATCGCGCGTCGGCAAGCCTGTCACGCCGCGTGAGCGATTTCGGGCGCTGACGCAGCTAACCGAGTCGTTGTTAACCTCGGGTATGAAGCGGGAGAACGTGGAGGAGTTCCTGCGCGTCTATGACCCGGCCAACACCCAGCAGCTGGATTCGCGGCGAATCTACAAGTTCGCGCTGGACAAGGTGAAGCGACTCCGACCCCGCTAGGGCGAGCCGTCACTGGGCCTGCCGGGCCGCTTTCATGCGCTCGTGGATATCGCGGGCGCGGGCTGCCTTACGGTCCAGATTTTCCAGCGCCAGATCGCCCAGACGCTGTCCGGCGCGGATGAGTTCCTTCTTGGAGGCGACCAGATGCTCGGTCACCTCGGGCGGAAGGAGGGCCATGATGGCGTCCTCGGCCTGGTCCTTCATGTCGCGGGCGGCATCGCAAACCGATTTGGCGGAGAATCGATAGCCGGGACCCGCTCCGGCGCCGGGCGCTTCGCCCGGGGCAGCGCCGCTAAAATCGCGATCCCACGATTCGCCGTGGCCTTTTTCGTCCTTGCTTTCGTTCGCTTCCATGGCTCGCACTCCCGGTTGAGGATAGCTTTTGATGGAGCAAGGATAGCGCCCGAGTTTTGGGTGGCGACCGAAAAGACGGCGAGGGGTAACTTTCGCAGTCAGAAGGTTGAGGACGGGTATTTTCCGCTCGCCATTGCGGCCCCCTGACCATAGGTTCACTTCGATAATCGGGAAAAGGTACGCACAGAACTCCGCATGAGCACTACCCACAGCATTCTACCGGGCATCTCCAAGCTGATCGCGGCCACCAACGACCGCGTCCGCTCGGCGGCCGCCAACGACAATCCGGTGCTCCTGACTGGAGAGCTTGGGACCGAGAAGGCCTTTGCCGCCAAGCTGATCCACCAGTTGAGCAAGCGGGCACCCAAGCCCCTTTCGAAAATCAGCGTCTCCTGGAAGCTGCCGCCTGACCTCTCCCAGCATTTCCAGCAGTGCGATGGCGGGTCGCTGATCATCCACCTCCAAAAGGAATGTCCCGTCGATATGCAGTACACGCTGGTAGAGATGACCAGCGACGGCGCCTTTGCGGATCCGATGAGTGGAGACGTCATTGAGTCGGATGTGCGCATTATCCTGATGTCGAGCATGGAGTTGGATACGCTCTCCTCGCGGACGATGCTGCTGCCCGAACTGCGCGATATCCTCATGTCGCAGCACATCGAGATTCCGCCGCTTCGCGAGCGGCTGGAGGATATTCCCGCGCTCGTGCGGTATGCGATCAAGCGGGCCAACGACACTGGACGCAGTCCAGCGAAGACGGTGGACCCCCGCGTGCTGAGCCTGTTCCGCCAATGGGACTGGCCGGGCAATTCGGAGGACCTGCTGCTGGTGACAGCCCAGGCGGCGATTGCCTGCAAGAGCGAGGCGGTCGAGATCGACGACCTGCCGGAAAACTTCCTGAGTCAGATGAGCCAGGAGTCCATCGCCGCGGCGCGCGCCGTTCGTGTGACGTCCAAGCCATCGCCAACCAAGTCCCACGATCGTCGCGCCGAGGTGTCCACGAATCACGACGCCGAAGAGGTGACGCTGCACCAGGACGATGACGGGAAGACAGCACTGGACTTGGAAGTTCATCCTCCCGCGCCCTCCCGCCCTGTTGCGCCGCAGACTCAGCCCGAAGTTCCGCTACTCGCGCCGCCCGAGCATGTCACAAACCGCGTCCTTGCGCTGGGGCGTAGGCTCCACGCGCAGTCGCTGCTTCTGAAGAAGCAGATGAGCGGGCCCCTGGAGAGGGATGGCTCCCGCGCCAGTTTGGATCAGTTGATGGCCAGCGTGACCGAGCAGGAAGCATTGGCGGCCCTTGAGTTGGAACTGGACCGGGGGCTCGACATGGTGCACGGGCTGCGCCGCCAGATGGCCCTTCTAAACATGCGCCAGCAGCAGAGCGCCGAAACGATCCGCGATCTTGTGAACAGGATCACCCTGCTGACGAGCGGCACCGCCGCGGAGAAGTCCGAAGCAAGCCGCGAGGCGCGCGAGCTTGCCGACAGCCTTCGCGTGGTGGACGAGATTTTCCAGCGCGTCTCCACGGAGCTGCCCACGTTCGGCCTGCACGTGGAGCAATCCTTCTCCGCAAGCCCCGCAAGACGCGAGAGCCGAAGCTGAGGAGCCTAGTCGGCGATAGGCGGGATCGGCAGGTACCGCCTGCTCTCTTCCGTCAGGTGCAAAAGCGGTGTCAGGAAAGTCACCCGGGAGATCACGGGATAAAGCCCGCGCGGCCAAACCTTTCGGATGAAAACCCGCCATACGCGCCCCGCCACGGGAACCCGATGAAGCCACAAGACAACACACCCGGCGAGATGCTGTGCGGAGGTGATCAGGCCCGCCTCGCGAGCCTGCCGCCACGCGGCCAGCGCCCCAGCGCGGTCGCGCGCCTGAACGCGGCGGATGCCAATGCTCAGGATCGTACCGGCGATGGCGTGGAGGCGCTCCGGCGGCAGAAGGCCGTCGGATCGAAGGTCCTCCGCGACACGGAAGGCGACGCGCTCCTGGGCGTCGAAGTGCGCCGGCTTGAGCGACTCGATGCCGATCGATTCGCCCCCGGGAATCCGCCAGTGACAGAGACCGCCGAGAAACCGCGCGTACTGGAACCCGCGGCGCAACGCCCGGATATGGAACTCCCAGTCCTGCCAGCTTGGAAGGTCCTCGATCCACGGGCCAAGGCGCTCCAGCGCGGCACGGCGCCAAGTGGGGCCGGTGGTTTGCCAGGGGATGTCCAGCAGCAGGTACCTCGTAAGGTCGTCGCGGTCGGTGGCGCCGCTGTGGAGGAGGTCCATGTCCCCCGGCGTGTGGCGAAAAAGGCGGCAGAGAAACACGCCGAAGTCGATGGCGGGGTGGGCGTCCATGGCGCGGGCGCGCTCGGCGAGAGACTCTGGGGCGAGGGCGTCGTCGGAATCGAGGAACACAATCAGCTCGCCGCGCGCCTCGCGAAATCCACGATTGCGGGAAGCGGGCGCGCCAGAGGCCGCATCCGCGCGGCGTATCAACCGAATGCGTCCATCTCGCGCGCAGATATGCTGAATCGCGGCGAAATGATCGGTCGCGCTTCCATCGTCCACAACAACCGCCTCCCAGTCGGCGAAACTCTGGGCAAGCAACGAGTCAACCAACGGCGAGAAAAGTTCGCTGCGGTTGTGCGCGGGGATGACGATGGAGAACTTGGGCGGCGTCAGGACGGTGGTTCCTTGCGGGCGATGCACGATCCCGTCAAGTTGATGCGGAGGATGGCGATGAGCGCAAAGCGGAATTGGCGGAGACCACCATCAATACCGGTGGCGTCATGAGCGTTATCGAGCCGGACCTCCCCGTGACCGTCATCGAGGCGGGGCGCACGGAGCGCCGCTATTGGCGAGACCTTTGGCGGTATCGCGAGCTGTTTCACCTGCTGGCGTGGCGCGACGTGATGGTGCGTTACAAGCAGACCGCCGTGGGAGTGGCGTGGGCACTGTTTCAGCCGCTGGTGATGGTGCTGATCCTGACCTTCGTGCGGAGTCTGCTGGGCGGACCGACGGAAGGGCCGCCGCTGGCGCTCGTGATCCTTGCGGGGCTCATCCCATGGCAGTTCTTCGCCCAGGCGCTGACAGGGTGTAGCAACAGCCTGGTGCAGAACGCGAATTTGCTGTCCAAGGTCTATTTCCCACGCCTGATCGTTCCCGCCAGCGCCATCGTGGTCGCGCTGGTGGACTACCTGATCTCACTGGCGATTCTGGCGGGAATGATGGCATACTATGGCGTCATGCCATCGTGGCGAATCTTGACGCTGCCGTTGCTGACCGCGGTGGCGTTCCTTGCGGCGCTGGGGCCGGGGCTGTGGTTCGCGGCGCTGAACGTGAAGTACCGCGATTTCCGCTACATCGTGCCGGTGATCGTGGCGTTCGGACTCTATGCGTCGCCGATTATCTATGAGACCTCGATGGTGCCGGAGCGCTTTCGCCTGCTCTATTCGCTCAATCCCATGGCCGGGGTGATCGAGGGCTTTCGCTGGGCCATCCTGGGAACGGGCGCGGAAGTCTATGCCGCGGGGGTGGCGGTTTCCCTAGCGATGCAGGTAGTCCTGCTGGCGAGCGGCGTGTGGTACTTCAGGCGGGTGGAACGAACCTTTGCCGACGTGATATAGCGCTTGCCTGCGATTTCGCTCCGGGGCGATTCTTCCCCTTGAAAGGAATTGGAAGCCATGTCCACCCGCACTCCATCGCTTACGCGCGCGCCACACGCTCCGCGGCGGCGGAAGTTCAACGTCGCGGAACTCACGAAGATGGATCAGATGGGGTTCTTCGGCGAACCCGACCGGGCGGAACTGCTGGACGCAGTCGTATATCTCTCCAGGCTCGACCGAATGCCCCGCAGGCGGCGATTCACCGTAGCGGAATTCGCGGCGATGGACGAGGCTGGGTTCTTGGGAGACCCAACTCGCGCGGAAATCATCGACGGAGCGATTTACGAAACGAGTCGTATCGACCCAGCACATGCGACCGCCACGAAGCGCCTTTTGCGCTGGGCGAGGCGCTCCATATCGCTCGAAATTGATGTTGATGCGGGGGTTCCTGTTAGCCTTGGCGAAGGGCAGTCGCTCTTACAGCCCGATCTTCTGATAGTTCGCAGGCGCGAAGACGACTACGTGGGCATTCATCCAACCCCCAAGGACATTCTACTGTTGGTAGAGGTTTCACGCACCTCGCTGAAGTACGACCTGGGTACAAAGGCCAGGGCGTACGCCCTTGGCGGTATTGCCGAATATTGGGTCGTCAATATCTCCGCGCGGCGAATACACGTCATGCGCGATCCATCCGAATCCGAATTCGGAACGCGGTTCATCGCCGAGGTTGACGCGCTCATCGCGCCACTGACGTTGCCGGGGGCGGAGCTTGCGGTCGGCAGTCTATTCGGCGAGGACGCCTGACAACGTGGCTCCCGCGATTCAGGTCGAAGGCCTTGGCAAGAAATACGTCCTGCGGCATCAAGGACAGCGGCAGGCCGAGAAGTATGTGGCCCTGCGCGATGTGATCGCGAACGGCGCGCGCAGCGCGATGCGTGCGATGTCGGGCAAAACTGAAATTCTGGAATACGCAGAGGAGGAGTTCTGGGCGCTGCGCGATGTTGGCTTCGTAGTGGAACCCGGCGAAGTGGTTGGCATCATCGGACGCAATGGCGCGGGAAAATCGACTCTGCTGAAGCTCCTTAGCCGCATCACGGAACCCACCGAGGGACGCATCGTCCTGCGCGGGCGCGTGGCGAGCCTGTTGGAAGTCGGCACTGGCTTCCACGCGGAGCTGACGGGCCGCGAGAACATCTACCTGAACGGGGCGATCCTCGGGATGTCGCAGTCAGAGGTGCGCCGCAAGTTCGACGAGATCGTCGCCTTTGCCGAGGTGGATCGATTCCTGGACACGCCGGTGAAGCGCTATTCATCAGGCATGTACGTGCGTCTTGCGTTCGCCGTGGCGGCGCATCTGGAGCCCGAGATCTTGGTGGTGGACGAGGTGCTGGCGGTTGGCGACGCCCAATTCCAGCGCAAGTGCCTGGGCAAAATGGGAGAGGTCAGCCGGACGCAGGGCCGCACGGTGCTCTTTGTGAGCCATAACATGCAGGCGGTTTCGACGCTGACGACGCGGGCGGTGGTGCTGTCGGGGGGATCGGTGAGCTTCGATGGTCCCACCGGCCAGGGCATCGCCGTCTATCTGGATCAGATGAAGCAGAGCGAGTCTGTCTATACAGCCGAGGCCGATGATGCGCAGCCGAGGGTCACGCGCGCCGAGATCGCGACATCGCATCCCAACGGTGTTCATGCACAAGGCGAAGCGGCGGAGGCGCGGTTCGAGATATCCACCCCGCATCCGATCGGCGGCGCGGCGTTCTCCTTTCAGATTGTCAACGGGATGGACCAGCCAGTGCTGCATGTGCTGACGATGGACTCCGAGATCCCCATGTGCCGCGAGGCCGGTGTCTATACACTGGTCTGCCGAATACCGAAGCTGCGGCTCTACATTGGCTCCTACCACCTGAGAGTACATTTCGCCGAGCGGGTCGGCGGGAAGAAGTTTGATACTTTGGACCGGGTATGCGCCTTTTCCGTGGAGGTTCACGGCGAGATGCGGGACTTCTATTGGACACAGGGCGCAGCGGCCTATGTTGAAGAAACGATATGGAACGTGGAGAAAGCAGAATGACGAAGCCGACAGGCGTCACGGACGATATTCGCACTTACTACGACGAGCACGTGGAAGCGAAGCTGCGCGGCCTTCTCCAGCGCAATGCGCGCGTCGAGGTGGGTTGCCGAACGATCGGGGAGTGGGCCCCTGCTTCGCCTTCGCGCATTCTGGAAATCGGCTGCGGCATGGGCGAGGTTTGCTGGCGCATGTCGCGCTGCTATCCCCACGCACGCATACAGGGCATTGACATCAGCGCGAAATCCATCGAGACGGCTCGAAAGCTGTTTTCTGGCGATCGCCTAGATTTCAGGCAGGCGCTTGTGGTGCCAGAACTCTTCGACACCGCCTTTGACCTGATCGTGATGATGGACGTATATGAGCATATCGCCCGGGAGGACCGGCCGATTCTGCACGAGGCGCTCGCCAAGTTTCTCTCTCCCCAAGGGCGCCTGATCCTAACGTTTCCGACGCCGCGCAAGCTGGCCTGGCTTCGGCAACATGATCCGAAGGGCATTCAGCCGGTGGATGAAGACGTGACGGCAGCGACGATCTTCCAAGTATCCCAAGACACCCAGACGAGCATCCTATTCTATCGCGAAGTGGATATCTGGGACACTGGCGACTATGCCCACGCGGTTTTGGGAAGGGGAGGCTTTCTGGAACCTGTTCCCCCGAATCCGGGGCTTGCGGGACGAGTCGCTCGCCGACTGCGCCTGATATCAGGCGCAAGGAACGGAATGTCTCGTCCTCCGCAGGCGGAGATCGAGCAGGTGATCGCAGATCGACTCGGCGCAGAGGCGGTTGGTCGCCTCCGCTCGTCCACCACCTGAAACAGATGAGGTAGCAGAGTGAGCGGGCATCATGACTTTCTCAATCCCAGGTGCCGACCGGCTACCCTTCGCGCGTATTCGCCCCGCCGTGCGATTCTTGGGGCAATTCGGTCGGGCCTGCCATCACTGCATGGCCGGTTGCTCGACGTAGGCTCGGGCTATGCGCCCTACAAGCCCCTCGTCATGGCGCGTGGCTCGCGGGTCGAGGAGTACGTGGGGCTCGACCTGGCTGGGAATCAGTATCAGAAACCGGATATCGAGTGGGATGGGAGGACGATGCCCATCGAGTCGGGATCGTTCGACTGCGCGATGGCAACGGAGGTGCTGGAGCACTGCCCCGATCCGCAGGTGGTGTTGAAGGAGATATGCCGCGTCCTTCGCCCGGGCGGAGCACTGCTGTTTACAGTCCCCTTTCTGTGGCCACTGCATACCGTGCCGTATGACGAATATCGCTACACTCCCTTTTCGCTTCGTCGCCATTTGACGGAGGCCGGCTTTTCGATTCGCGATCTGAAGGCCCTCGGGGGATATCATGCGGCTCTGGCGCAGATGATCGCGCTGTGGGTCTGGCGACCTGGCGCCGCCAGGTGGGAGCGTTCGATAACAACTCGCCTCGCGACTCCGATTGTCTATTCGCTGACGCAACGCGACCGCCCACCCACGGAGTTTGGCG
>JBBQYG010000085.1:0-16402 GCA_038208905.1 Candidatus Sumerlaeia bacterium
GTCGTTCTCAACTTCAACAATAGCGTCATCGCCCAGCAGGGTGGCGGTGGTACGCCTGACGGTTTTGTGCTCTCCGCAGGTGCGGTTGCCACGATTGGCGCAGGCTCCGTCGTCAGCGCGACCACACGCCTTGGCGTGCAAGTTTCGTCGATCACAGCTAGTCTGACGGTCGCTGGAACGTTGCAGGATCCGGTTCTGTTCCTCAACCATAACAATGTGACCAATGGAGATGCCCTCCGCCCATTCGGCGCAAACGGGCCCATCTTCTCTGTCGATCACGCCATCTTCAACAACAACACCGTCGGCATCAATGTCTTCACCGGCGCATCGCTCGATCTAGCGACCTTCTCGGTCACCAACTCGGTCTTCTCCAACAACCTGACGGGATTCATCGTCGGCGATGATGGCACCGGAACCACCCCCATCAACATCTCCGACAATACGTTCCATGCAAACGGCGTCGGCTTGCTAATCAACGCGCCCGTTACACCACGCGTTGTCTCCATTACGGACTGCATCTTTTCCGGAGCAGGAACCGGCATCAATGCGAACGACACAGTGACTGTCACCCTCAACAACAGCGCCCTCGTTGGGGCCGGACCCGATGCTCTGACAACGGCAATCGTGGGTGGCGCACTCCTTACCCAGACGCCAGCCGCCATCACTGCGGACCCCGCGTATGCTCTCTCTGCATACACCTTCGGCGTTTCCCGCGACACGCCCGACAACTACCTTCAGGTCACTGCTCTGGCCTACCTTGGGGCTGGCAGTTCCAGCACCGACCTGACCGGCGGAGGCACCAGCAATATCACGGCACCGCTCGGAGCCGCGAACTGGTCGCTATACAACTGACGCATTGCGCAAAGCCAATCTCGTGAATCCCGCCCAAGCCCTGACGAACGGGCTCGGGCGGGGTTGCTTATTCCGACAGACCCAGAAAGTCGGAACCGTAGCTTTGCCCAAAAGGAGAAGCTTCCATGCCCTATTGCGCCATCCCTAATCCCCCAACTCCCACGCCATCCACCCGATTGTGTACAGGATCAGGAAGGGTATCGTGGCCACGCAGATCCAGAAGGCGAAGAGGACGATATAGACGGGCCACAGGGCCCACTGGACTCCGGACGGTTCCATCTGCTCGTTGTCGAGTTCGTCCTGGTCGTCATCGATGTCCTCGCCGGGAGTGACGGGTGGAGGCGGTGGGGCGGCGTTTGTCATGGGCGGGTGGGGGAGAGGCGGTGGCGGGCGACGTCGAGGACGGCGAGGGCGCTGTCCACGCGGTTGAAGGGTGGCATGATGTAAGTGCCCTGGATTGTTGGGAGAGCCTCAGACAGGGCCTCGCGGGCGATGTCGATGCCGCACAGGCGCGCCGACTCCTTGTCCTCGCATTGGCGCAGGCGCTCGCGAATTGGCGCCGGGACGTGCATGCCTGGGACTTCCTTGGTGAGGAACTCCGCGTTGCGAAAGCTAGCGAGCGGGAGGATGCCCAGAAGGATGGGCACGCGCAGGTGGGCGACCCGTTCGCGGAAGCGGTGATAGAGCTCCGAGTCATACACCGGCTGGGTGAGGATGTAGTTCGCGCCAGCCTCGATTTTTTGCTCCAAGCGGCGGATCTCCAGATCGAGATCGATGGCCCCGGGGTTGGCGCCGGCGCCGAGGAAGAGCCGCGTCGGCGCGCCCTTGAGCGGGTTGCCCGCGAGGTCGTTCCCGGAATTCAGATTCGCGCCGATGCGCAGCGCGCCGATCGCGTCCACGTCGTACACCGCCGTGGCGAAGGGATAGTCGCCGAGCTTGGGCGGATCGCCGGTGATCATCAGGATGTTGTGAATGCCGAGTGCGTTGGCGCCAATCAGGTCGGCCTGCATGCCGAGGATGTTGCGGTCGCGGCAGCAAAAATGCACGATCGGCTCCACGCCCCGAACCTGAGCGCGGAGGAGCATCGCCATGTCGATGGGGCCCATGCGCGCCGTGGCGCGGGGACCGTCGGCGATGTTGATGGCGTCCACGATTCCCGATTCGGCGCACTGCCGCGCGGCGTCCAGGGCGCTGCGCGCGTCGGTGCCCACGGGGGGATCGATCTCCACACTCACGACGAACTCTCCGGCGCGGAGCTTCGCTTGAAGCCGTGACGGCGTGTCGAATTCCTTCATCACCACAGCGTGGCTAGGCGTCACGATCTCCACCACGGGCGAAACCGTCGCGATGGCCGCGCCAGGCTGGAGCATCTTGATCGATCCCTTGATTGCCTTGATATGCTCGGGGTGACAGCCGGAGGAACCACCCAGCAGGCGCGCGCCCTTCATCATCCCCTTGCGGAGCCACTCCATGAAGTATTCCGGCGTCGCCATGTACAGGTCGCGGTCGTCGTGGCGGATGGGGAGTCCCGCGCCGGGAAACATGGCGAGCGACCTGCCCTTGATGCCCTGCCAACCTTCCAGCGCCTCCACCAGCAGGCCCGGGGCATGGCCATCCATCACGCCGAGTACGTCGCAAGGCAGCGCGGCGAACCCGTCTTCGGCCTTCAGACCTGTCTCCCATCGCAAAAGGGCCACTCGCGGCGTCGCGGAGGAAAGCCGCTGCGCTTGCTCCAAAGCCGTGCGTGCGGAGGCGGCGTCGGAAAATCCCTCGAAGAAGAGCGCGTCGACGCCCGCCTCGATCAGGTGAGTGATTTGCTCTGTATAGACAACCGCCGGGTCCTCCGTGGCGCCCTGCCCCAGCGGACCCACCACGCCTGCCACCCAAGCCGTTCCGCCCGCGGCCTCGCGCGCCAGGCGCACTCCCGCGGCGTTGATCTCCATCACCTTGTCGCCAAGGCCATACTTCGCGAGCTTGGCGCGGTTGGCCGAGAAGGTATTCGCGCGAATCAGCTCCGACCCCGCGCGGAGGAACTCCTGATGGACGTTCTTCACCAAGTGGGGGCGTTCGAGGTTTAGGTTCTCAAACGACTGATTAATGTAGATACCCTTCTGGTAAATCATCGTCGCCATTCCCCCGTCGGCCAGAATCGCGCGCTGGCGCAGCACATCAAGGAACGGCGGGAGGTTGGCTTGAAGGTCCTTGTCGGTCATGGGCGAGAATTGGCGTCCCTGCGGGTCGAATATCAAGACATCATTATGCCGTGATGCCTGTGTCAATCGCGAATCGGTCCCACAACCGGCACTGGCAGCATTACGCCCTTCATCATCGCGTGAACGCGCCTGGCAAGTTCCGCCATCCCCTTGTCGGCCTCTTCCGCGGGAAGAGCGGTCAGGGCGCAGAGGATGTAGCGCGTCTTGCCGTCCTCGATCAGGGCGGCCTCGCTAGTGTAGATACTCCACCAGCCGGTCTTGGAATGGATTGTGGCAGTGTCGGGAAGGCCGCGAAAGAATCGGCCTTTGTCATTCATGGCCAGATAGCCGCGGATCAGCCCGCGACCCTTGCCGCCGCCGATTGCACCGGTCTCGGCGGCCCAGAGGAACGTCGCCAGATGGCGGGCGCTGGTCACCGTGCCGGGGACATCGGCATAGCCGGGATCCTCGCGATCGCGGGGAAGGTACTTGCGCGTGATTTCCGACCCTTGGCACCCGAGCGCGTGCATCAGGGCGCTGGCGCGCTGGCGATCCACCAGGTCGATCAGTTCGTTGGCGGCGGTATTGTCGGAGTACTGCATTGTCAGGCGGATGATCTCCGCGATGGTCAGGTTCTCATTCGCAATGGGACGAGACCCGGCACGCACGTTGTTCTCCTTCACGGTGATCGTATCGCCGAGAGCGATCTCTCCGGCAACCACTTGGCGGACGGCTTCCCCCATCGCATACATCTTGTAGGTGCTGGCGGGATAGACAAAGGTCTCCTCGTGCCAGCCCGCCATGCGAGGCGCCGCGAGGTCAGTCAGATCCACCAAGCAGATGGATGCGTGCTCCTCCTTCTTCTCCGGGCTCTTCACGGCGGAGGTGATCTCGTCGAGGCCGACCTCCTCCACGATGACGCGGAGCTTCTCCGAGAACTCTTCGTCCCGCGCGGGAAGCGGCCTGAAGTTTTCCAGCGCCGGAATCACGATCTCCGGCCGGAGCTGCATGGCCACCGGTTCTGCGGGAACGGCGGGAGCGAGAGCAACGGCGAGGAGTAGAATCGAAGCAATGCGCACGGGAAACCGTTCTCCCTGATTGAAAAGTGGGCTTGAACACAATGCGCCATAAGGCGCGTGAAGTTGCGGAAATTCAATGCGAAGAAAAGGCCATGTCCAGCGACCTCACTCCAGCCTCCGCGAGCAGATCGAAGTCGTCGTCGGATAGCGCGGCGCCGAGGAACCATGACTCGAACTGGGCGGGGGGGAGATGGATTCCCTCCGCCAGCATGGCGTGGAAGAATCGGGCGAAGGCCTTGGTGTCGCAGGTGGCGGCGTCGTCCCAGGAATGCACCCGAAGCGGGGTGAAGAACACGGTGATCATGCTGCCGAGTTGTGCGACCGTGGCGGGATAGCCCTCCTGCGCGATATGGGTTGTATAGACGTTGGCGAGGTCGCGGGTCTTCTCCGAGAGGCGCGTATAGACACTTGGGCGCGCCTGCAACTCGCGCAGCGTCGCCAGCCCCGCCGCCATGCCGAGGGGATTGCCGGAGAGCGTTCCCGCCTGGTACATGGGGCCATCGGGAGAGACCACCTTCATCAGATCGCGGCGACCGCCATAGGCGCCAACGGGGAGGCCACCGCCCAGGACCTTGCCGAGCGTTGTCAGGTCGGCGCGGACGCCGAACAACTCTTGGGCGCCGCCCAGCCCGAGACGGAATCCCGTCATCACTTCGTCGAAGATCAGAATCCCGCCATGCTGGTTGCAGAGACCGCGCAACCCCTGCAGGAATCCCGCCTGTGGCACAACGCAGCCCATGTTTCCGGCGACCGGCTCCGCGATGACGCCGGCGATCTCTCCCGGATGCGCGGCGAAGAGGGCCTCGACGCTGGCAACGTCGTTGTAGCGCGCGTTCAGGGTGGCCGACGCCGCGCCTCGGGGGACGCCTGGGCTGGTTGGCTGGCCGAGCG
This sequence comes from Candidatus Sumerlaeia bacterium, assembly GCA_038208905.1. Lineage (GTDB taxonomy): Bacteria > Sumerlaeota > Sumerlaeia > SLMS01 > SLMS01 > JBBQYG01. The sequence goes on from JBBQYG010000085.1 coordinate 5,015, forward strand.
TGGCCAGCCCCGAGCCAGCCTTGCTGAGAAACGAATCGCCGTGGCCGTGGTAGCAACCCTCGAACTTCACGATCAGCTCGCGTCCCGTCGCGGCGCGCGCCACGCGGATGGCGCTCATGGTGGCCTCGGTGCCGGAGTTCACCATGCGCAGCACTTCGATGGAGGGCATCAGCTCCGCCACCAACTCCGCCATTTCGACCTCGAGTCGCGTCGGTGCGCCGAAGCTCATCGCGCAGGCGGCCTGGTCCTGCACGGCCTTCACCACAGCGGGATGGCCGTGGCCCAGGATCATGGGCCCCCAGGAATTGTAACAATCAAGGTAACGATTTCCATCCACATCGAAGAGATATGCACCCTCCGCGCGGTCCATGAAGCGCGGCGTCCCACCAACGGCCAGAAACGCGCGAACGGGAGAGTTTACGCCGCCGGGGATACGCAGGCGGGCGCGCTCGAAGAGGGCGTCGCTCTTTGCTGTCTCGTGGCTGATCAAGGTTCGGATTCCATGGCGACGGAGCTGTCTCGCGCCGTCAGTGCTTTGGCAATGCACGCGGCGAGCGAGGCGAATTCGGCTTCCTCGGCCTCCACCGGGGCGATGGCAAAGGTCTCGCGGATCGTGTCGGATGTCGCACCGCCGATCGATGCGAGGAGGACTCCCGACTTTGCGAGGAGCCCCGCCGAGTCTGGAATCAATTGCGCGAAAGCCTCCGCGGCGCTGGAGCTGCAGAACGATACCGCCTGGCAGCGATGCGACTCGATCAGCTGCACGGTGAGCTCTGCATTCTCCATGACACGATGGGATTCGTATGCGACCAGCGTCGTCGATTGGCAGCCCCACGCGACGATCTGCTCACCGATGGCCGCGGGTGCGAGGTCGCCCTTGAGGTAGAGCACGCGAAGTTCCGCAATCGAGCGCCCTGCGAAGTGCGCCGCGAATCGCTCGAGCATCGAGGCGCGGTCACCATCGCCCGCGATCACGTTTGCGAATCCAGCCGCGCCCAGCTTCTCGGCAGTGGCTTCACCCGGGCAGAAGATCGCCGTACTGCCGAGCCAGTCAGGCGCATTGGGCACGGCCAGTAGCAATGCTTCCACGGCGTTGGCACTCGTCAATATAAGCGCGTCGAACGTCGCGCTGTCCCTTGCCAATGTGCGCAACGGCGACAAATCGCGCGCGGGACGAGTCCGAATCAGGGGGAGGCAAACAGGGTCCATTCTCAGTGAGCGCAGCGCGCGGGAAAGCGGCCCGTCGGCGTCCTCGTCGCGCGTCACGAGCACGCATGGCTCCTGCGCCAACACTTGCTTGGTCGGATTGAGGGAAACCACTGAACCGGGGTCTATTGCATCAAGCGAAGCGATCAGATCGGCGGCGCCTTTCGCAAGAAGTTCTTCCGCCATGCGAATGCCGAGCTCCCCGGCGGAATCGCGCGGCCCGGTCAATTCGCTCTCAATCACGATGCGGCCATCGGGTGACACGACCCGCGCCCGGAGCCGAAGCATCCCGGCGGCGTCGATCTCCGCGCAGGCGCCGAGCGGGAGCTGGCATCCACCGCCCAGGCGGTCGAGCAGCACGCGCTCCGCCGTCACGCAATGGGTCGATTCGGCATCCGCGAGGGGTGCGAGCAGCTCCGCGAGTTCGTCATCGCTCGCGCGAATCTGAAGTCCGAGGGCGCCCTGTCCCGGCGCGGGAATCATCACGTCGTCGTTCAGTATCTTCTTGAAGGGCACCACGAGTCCGAGTCGATTCAGACCCGCTTCCGCGAGCACGATGGCCGCGTAGCGCCCGTCCAACAGTTTCTTGACGCGGGTGGGCACGTTGCCGCGAATCTCGGAGATGGCGAGGCGGGGAAACTTGGCGAGGAGCTGAGCAGATCGGCGGAGGCTCGATGTCCCGACGGGCTGGTCGGCGCCCAATTCCGAAAGGCGAATCGGTCGCGCGGCCACCAGTACGTCGCGCGGCGATTCGCGCTTTGGTATGGCGGAGAGCGCGAGCCCATCAGGCTGCGTCGTTGGGAGGTCCTTCAGGCTGTGCACGGCGAGGTCGATACGCCGCTCCAGAAGCGCGGACTCGATCTCCTGCGTGAAGACCCCCTTTCCGCCAAGCGACGGCAGGGGAGCATCGAGCACGCGGTCGCCGTTGGTCTGGATGATTTCGATCTCGACGCGAAGGCCCGGGTGAATCGCGCGGAGGGCGTCTGCGATGCATCGCGTCTGAAACAGGGCGAGTTGACTGCCGCGGGTGCCGAGGCGAACGATCATCCGCGTTCGGCGCCGTGCGTCGTGGTCCGTTCGCGCTTGGTCGAGGTCGCCCACTTCTCAAAGCGTGCGACCTCCTCCTCGATCAGGGCCTCCACGGCGGCGATCTCGCCCACACGGCGGGCAGCGTTCTGCTCGGCGATTTCCCGGAGGTCTGCAAGGGTGAGCACCGACGCGCCCTTCACCTCTCTCACATCGGGGGCGACATTCGGCGGCGAGGAAAGATCGAGATAGACGCAGGCGCCGGCGGTCTCGGCCATCGCTCGGGTGACGAGGTGATGCTGGGCGCCCGTGGCGCAGATCGCGACGTCTGCGCGGCGGAGCGCATCGCGAAGCTCCTCCATCGGGACTGCGACACCGCCGATGGACGATGCGGCGGCCTGGGCACTTTCGCTGGATCGGTTCGCGAGCAGCAGGGTTCCCGCGCCGCCATCCGCAAGGGCGCGCGCGGTTTGGCGTCCCATCTCTCCCGTGCCGATCACCAGGACTGTGCGGCGAGGGAGATCGGCGACGCGCTCCGCAATGAGCTGCGCCGCGACGGTGGCGATGGAGACTTTGCCGCGGCCAATACTCGTCTCGGCGCGGGCGCGGCTCCCGGCGCGCAGCGCGCGGTTGTATAGGCCCGCGACGAGCGGTCCTGCCGTCCCCGCGGATCGCGCCGTCTCCAGCGCCGCGCGCACCTGGCCCTGGATCTCAGGCTCTCCCACCACCAGCGAGTCGATCCCCGCGGCCACGGCGAAGAGGTGGCGCACCGCATCGAGACCACGACGGACGATGGCGTGTTCCACCAGCATCCCCGCGTCGATGCCTCGTTCCCGCGCAAGGGCCGAAAGCAGAAAATGCGACACCACGGATGGATCGCGCGTCGCCACGGTAAACCCGACCCGGTTGCAGGTGGCGATCGCGACCGCCTCCGAAACCGGGCCGTCCCGAGTCAGGGCACGGAGGAAGGACTCCACGGCGCCGGGGGCGATGGCGACGCGGCCTAGGAACTCGAAGGGTGAGTGCTTGTGGCTGAATCCGATGTGGACGAGTTGCATCCGCGTCTTGTCATCCTTGCGGCGTGTACTGAGGGCAATCTCCGCAGCCCGTCAAGCGTAAGGTGGCCCATGCACGCTCCTCGAGTGCGTGGGAGCGCGCTCGCGTCAATTCGGCAGGCCATTCTACGAATACTCTTGGCGCGCCCCCATGTTTCGGGAGGCTACCCTCAGCGATCATCTCGGTCGGAAAACTCTCGCGCTGGCTGGCGGCTCGCGGCTAAACTCCATCCCGATAAGGATGGGTGTCCCAGCTAGGGGAATGCTGCCACCGCTGGGCGAATCAATTCCCAGGGTCGAATATCTCCGCCGATGTGCGACGTCGAATCCTGCGATAGCATGACCTTCACACGGCCCCGCAACCGGGCGGGGTGGCTGCGTGTGCTCTTCGCGGCGCAGGGCTTTGCAGCGATTCTGGTGCTGTCGTCCCACGCGGTCCATCACCCGGACGAGGCTTCCCATCACTCCGAATGTGCCGCTTGCTGGCATGGCGGCTCGATGCCCGATCCAGAAGTCCCCCCGCGGATTTCTGTGTCGATACCCTTCGTTGACTCCCCCCTCGCCTGTATCCTACCCGGCGACGAGGTCATCCCAGAGAGCCCACAGCACCAGTCGGCTTCGCCTCGCTGGCCCCCGGTCCCCACCTTCTAACCACATCGCTGGAATTCCACTGCCCTGTGCGGCGTGGCGCGGCTTTGCCCTGCCCCGCCCGTGCGCACCCTCGATCATAGGAGAATTATACCATGCAGCGCTGCAAAAGCGTCCGTCTCGATGGCTTCACGCTCATCGAGCTGCTCATCGTCGTGGCGATTATCGCCATCCTTGCGGCCATCACCGTTCCGAACTTCCTTGAGGCCCAGACCCGCGCGAAGGTCTCACGCGCAAAGTCGGACATGCGCTCGGTCGCGATCGCCCTCGAGTCCTATCGCGTGGACAACAACAACTACCCACCCGGGGTTCAGCTATCGGACCCCGATATATACACGATCAACGGGGCGGAGGAAGTGATCGAAACACTCGTTCCCTGCACCGTAACCACGCCCATCGCCTATATCACGTCGCTCCCGCGCGACGTGTTTCCGCCAAAGGGACAGGCCGTAGCGGGTGAGTCCACCGAAAGCTCCTTCCACTACCTTGATCGTCACACTTCGCAGTCGCGCGGTGAGCCCGACGTCATCGACGAATTCCACGAGAAGCTCTCGGGAACAAGAAGCACTTCGGTGGGCTGGTGGATGTTCACCCTCGGCCCCGACCTCGATCACGACGAGGATATTTCCGGAGCGGAGCCCGAGGTCGAGACCGCATACTATGATCCGACGAACGGGACATTGAGCAGCGGCGACATCTACCTGTTTCAGGGGAAGGGATTCGGCAACTGACCTAGCAGGCGGGAGCCGACGAGGGCTTCCAGCGTTTGCCACCCCCCTCCGATCCGCCCGGCTGCTTCCCTCAAGGAAGGCACCGTGAATTGGAGCGCTCCACTTGACAGCGTCCACGGCGGTCATAATTATCACGTAGTTTTTATCAAACGGTCGGCGTTGTCGGCTCTCCGCTCGACTCACAGGGCCGTTCGGGCACCCGGCGCCTGCCGCCGCATGAAATCCTACCAGAGGGCAATTCGATGAAACTCCGCTATTCGCAATGCCTCTACACCACGGTGCTGCTTGCCGTGGCCTTCATTTGCCCGGGGACCGCTCCCGCGGCCGATGTCGAGGTAGGCGGGCAGAAATATGCCACCATTCAGGAAGCAATCGACGCCCATCCTGGCCAGATGATCTTCCTGCCCGGCGGGGATCATGTGATCTCCCAGGCAATCGTCATCAAGCATAGCGGCTCGGGCCTCTACGGCGGGGCCCGCATCGTCCAGGACAACCCCGCGCAGGACATCATCCGCGTGGAAGGCGCCAACGACGTCCGGGTTCGCGACCTGACGCTAACGCGGGCCGAAGGAACCCAGGACGCACCGGGGAAGGCCGCAGTGTGGGCGGAAAAGTGCGATCGCCTCGAACTATCCGGCTTGCAGGTACACGAAAATCGCAGCTCGGCTGGATCGATATCGCTGCTTGCCTGCCGCCAGAGCAGGGTTAGCGAATGCCTCGTGAACAACTACAAGACTCTCGCGATCGACGACCGCTCCAAGAGCGACCTCTATGGATTCGCCTTCAAGGCCATCGACGGCACCGGAATCCAGATCCGCGAGTGCGTCGGCGTGCAGGTGATCAACAACCGCGTGATCGAGACGACGTATATACCCACGAAGGAGAACCGCGACAAGTATGACCTGGGGACCCTGACCATCATGCCGGAGAAGCCGGGTCGCTTGATGCAGCAGGACATCTTCGACACGCGCTACACAAACAACTGGCACCAAGGCGCCGGGCTTCAGGTGTCTTCGCCCACCCAGTCGGACTTCATCACCATCACCGGCAACTATTTCGAGAACGCCGCCCAGGGCATGGACATTCACGCCGACCACGTGATCATCTCCAACAATCATGTGAACCGCGCGATGATCGGCATGAAAACGATGCACGGCGCCAAGCACGTGCTGATCTCTTCCAACCAGTTTAGCTACTGCGACTTGTGGGGGCTGAAGCTGATGCCGGGGGCCCTCTCCCACGTTGCGTGCGCCGCCGCCGACGACAAGCCAGCGCGGGACGAAAACACCGACGGCGGGACGATCGTCGCCAACAACATCTTCACCCACTTCGGGCTGGGCGACCAGCGCTGGAATTGGGAGGGGCGCAAGCCGGAGTATCCCGAGCGCAACGTGATCGCCGTCCTTTTCGGCCAGCTCGAAGACAATCCACCCATCACGGACATCATCATCACGGGGAATCTGGTGTACGATAGCGGCAAGAATCAGGTTCTGATCGATGGCCAGCCACAGGTGGTGGGGCCGAAATACTACTACGCGCTCTACGTGGAGCCGACCCGGCAGCCAGCGCCACGGCGCGTCCTGGCGAAGGGCAATCTATTCGATCCGGGAATAAACGGCGCCTCGAACTTGCCGCTCGTTCCCTGATTCTTAACCTTAACATCAGCCAAGGACACCCACGATCTTGAACCCCTGGCATATCACAGCGATACTTGGTGCATCCTGTGTGAGCGCAATTCTCGGAATGTATCGACAAGCCTCTGCGGCGGATGTCCGTGGTGGCATCGTAGCGCCAGCCGATTTCCCCGCCATCCACCCACGGCAATCACCGCGGGCATTCACCCTGATCGAGCTGCTTATTTACGTCGCGATCATCGCCATTCTGGCGTTGGTAGCCCTGCCGAATTTCCTGGAGGCGCAGACACGATCCAAGATTTCCCGCGTCCGCGCAGACCATCGCACAATGGCAACGGCGCTGGAGGCGTACTTCGTGGACATCAACACGTATCCGGCCAATGGCACAGGGGCGCCAAATCTGGGGCTGATCATGCTGACCACGCCGATCGCCTTCGTCAGCGGAGGAGGCTACTATCGCCTCAGGCCGGACAATATACGCAATTTTCAGTCGGATGCGAACCCCCAGATATTTCCCTGATCAAACAGGCAAGGAAAGGAATCGAAGGACATGATGAAGAGACTGTTGAGCTTCGCGCTGTTGATGTTCCTGCTCCTTGGCGTGAGCGCCTGGGCACAGGATACCCCGCCCACCGCCACGCCGCAGGCCAAGTCGGACAGGCAACTCGAATGGGAGGCGTCCGTCGCGCCCAAGTACAAGACGTGGCCGCCTCTGGCCTATCTGGAGGAAGACCCAAAGCTCCCTCGCGCCCTGCTGATCGGCGATTCAATCTCCGTTGGATATACAACCCGCGTGCGGGAGGCGCTGAAGGGAAAGATCAACCTCCACCGCATCCCCGTCAACGGCGGCAGCACGCTCGTCGGCCTTGAGAAGATGGACGGCTGGCTAAAGTGGCAGGACAAATGGGACGTCATCCATTTCAATTTCGGCCTTCACGACCTCTCTCGCGAGGTGGATGGAAAGGCCGACGTAGCGGGCCCCGTCAAGGTTCCCGTGGAGAAGTACGTGGAGAATCTCGAAGTGCTCGTAGGCAAGCTCAAGGCCACCGGCGCGGAGATCATCTGGGCCACCACGACACCGGTCCCGGCGGATTCCCCAGGCCGCATCAAGGGCGACGAACTGATCTACAACGCCGCCGCCGAGAAGGTCATGAAGAAGCACGGAATCCGCATCAACGATCTCTACACCTTCATCCAGCCCAACCTCGAAGTTGCACAGCCCCCCAAGGACGTGCATTTCAGGGACGAGGGAAACGATCTCTTTGCGCCGCACATCGGCGCGGAGATCATGGCGGCGCTGGAGGCCAAGAAGCGGCCGAAGGCGGCCGAGGCGCCTGCCAAAGGGACGAAGGAAACCAGCGCGAAGTAAGGGGCGAAAACTGAACACGGGTGGCCGCACCCACATGGGGCGCGGCCACCCAGTTACGCAGGCGCCAGCGCGTGATACGCGGCGACCGCCGCCCCGAGTTCTTCCCGCTCGCGCGGCGACAGCTTGCTCATCAACCCGAGGTCGCTGTAGGTTTGCAGAAGCGACTCCGCCTGCATCCCGCGATAGATCACGTTGGGGTCGATGATCTTGCGATCCATGATGCTCTCGAGAAGTTCCTGGCTATAGGCGGGCTTTGTGGCCGCGGTGGACTGGGTGCCGTACTGGCCAAGGTTGCTGGCAAAGATTCCGGCGGCGCTGAAGGGGAGGAAATCCTCGTAGCGCAAGCCCTCCGCGCGCGCGAAGCCCTTCTCGATCAGCTCGTGGATATCCGTGGTCGCGATCGTTCCCGCGGCGGCGATTCCCTTGGCGGTGGCGGAATAGCGACCGAGGACAAGGCCCTTGCCCAGAAGCTCCGGCAGTGTCCTTGGGAATTCCGCGAATACTGCGGCGCAGGCCGCCAGAAAGGCCGCGTAGTCGCGCTTGATCAGGTCCGGGTCCCTGGTGCGCTCGGCTTCCATCGCGATCAGGCAACGGTCGTAGAGCTCGCGGCCAACGGTGGTCGTGGCATAGAAGCGCTGCTCAATCTCGCCGAAACGCGCCGTGTGCTTCGCGTCCAAGGTTGAGCCGTCGGGCTGCTGGAAAATCACCGGCTCCGTCAGCGCCTTGTAGGAATCCTGGCGGAGCAACACCGGCGTCTCCACCGGCGGTCCCTCCGTGAAATCCTTGAAGCCGGAATGCCTCAGCTTGCTCAGGTCCAGATCGCTCTGGGTCAAGCGCTCGGCAAGACCCGCGGCCAACGTCGCGATGGCGGAATCCGAAACTTCTCCCGCGGCGAAGGACTCGATATCGTCGCTGCCCAGATGGCGGAAATGCAGGCGCATGTAGTCGCGGTCCGCCGCCGTGCGCAGCCACGTCAGCGCGCTCGCCGCGCGGGCCGCGAAGGTCGCCTTGTCGAGCTCGCCAAGACAGAACTTCATCGCCGCCGTGTACAGGTCCATGCACAGCGTGTTCGGCGTCAGGTGGTTGAGGTGATGGCTCTCGAAACACGCGATGTCCGCCGCGATCTTGAAGCCCGCGTCGGAGAGGTCCTGGTAGAGCTGGTAGTCGTGGGCGCGCCCCGTCCACCGGAAGATGCGCGCCGTCCCCTCCTTCACCAACTCGTCGCTCTCCGCCTCGCTCAGGCCGCCCTCCTCCTGGTTCTTCAGGATCAGCTCCTTGGCCCGGTCGGAGAACACCTGGCGCTGGGCCAGTCGCTTCTCGATACGCTCGGCGATCTCCGGCGCGAAGTAGTCGACCATCAGCAGCGAGCAGAACACCCGGTGCTCGGGATTCATCGGCGACCGGAACGCCGTCGCGATGATGGGCTGGCTCTTTCCGCCAAGGGCCGTCATGTCATAGAAGTTGTGGGGCAGCATCGCAAACGCGTCGAAGAATCCCGCCACCCATCGGTATTCCTCCCGCGTGCCGATGCGGATCGCACCATGGCGCTCTCCGCTGGCCTTCTCCAACTGCTCCGCAGTCAGCGCGAATCCGCCGTGCTTCTTCGCCAGCAACGCGCAAACCGCCTCGTTCGCAACCCGGTTCACCAACAGCGACTTGTCATACAGCGGCACCTCCCGCCCAAACATCGCGGAGAGCTCGGCAAAGAGCCGGTGCTGCATCCTGGTCTTGTCGGCAAACTTGCGCGTCGGGGTCGAGAGCATGGCGGCGGCCTCCTGGGGAATCGTGACCAGCGGGGGCCATCGCGGCGCCTCGCTTCAACGGCGAGGATGCTGCGCGCGGCGGGGGAGCGATGCAATGCTTTCCCGGTCGCGATTGGGGGAGGTGCGCCCGCATGTCCCTGAAAAAACAGGAGCCATGAAATCCGAGTTGTGGAGCGAACAGGAATATCCGTCTTACTGTCCTGGCGTGGCACCGCCCGCCACGCGCCATCACCCCGAAAAAAAACCGCACCACGGTTCTCCCCGGCAGTTCCGCGATTCCCTTGAAGACCTCGTCGGAGAAGGTGACGCGTGCAACGGCATCGGCGCAAGCAACCCCAACGCCTCGGGGTCGGGGAGCAATTCCACCAAGCCCCCCCCAGCAACCGCACCAACGTCGAGAACGCCCCCCGGAATTCTCCCGGTAGACCCGCGAAAACTGCTCGTCAAACGTATCGAGGGACGCCATCCCGCCCACCGGTCTCCACTCGTCTCTAGGTCGGCAAAATGGACCGGAGGCGAGGCGGAAGAACAGGCGAAATATGGGCGAAACTTGACTGCAAGCCGCGTAGGGTGAGGCCGCTTCAGCACCTATGGCAAGTGAACAGGCAATTCCTTTTTCCTTGCCCCATTTGCCACTTTCTGCAATGATGAATGTGTGAGAAGAAATTGCTCATACAAGCCACCGAGGCGCTTTTGACCAAGGTCGCGTCCGCCATGTGAGGGAGTTTTCGATGGGCATTCTCACGACCGCCGTCGTTGAAATAATTTGGAAGGAACTTGCAAAGCTGCTAGTCAAAGCCGCGACCGGCAGCAATACAGCCTCAGCCATTGCCGCTGAGCTTGCGGGCGCGGCGGGGAAGAGCCTCGCCGAGAAGATCATCCCGCCTTTGGTCGCCGCGTACGTCGGGCCGGTTGAGGATCACCCAGAGTTCCGGAACATGCCGGAGAACGACCGCGAGGCCGTGCGGCTCGAATTGATCGAAACCATGAAGTCCGCGCTCGACCGCGCCGTTCTGGGCCAACCACCTTACAAACTAAAAGAAGTTGTTCGCAGGCTGATCAAACTTCGCGGGCACAAGGGCTCACCCGTCGGTTTCTCTGCCGACGCATCGAGCATGTATCGGGAGGCTTTGGACGCCGCCGTGCGCGCCGTCATCAAGATCGCAGAAAGCGCCCCGGAGTGGCACGCCGCCAATGCCGAACAGATTCACGCAAAACTCGACCAGATCGCCGATTCACTCGGCGCAGCGGCCAATTCCCAAACTCAAGTTTTGAGTGTGCTCGACTACGTAGAGAAGTCGATTGCCCAATTGAATGCCAAAGAGTTCAAGGAGCGTCGCGACTTCTTGGAGGTCTACTACCGCGCCATCTGTGAGACACTGGATTGCATGGAGTTGTACGGACTCGACGTGCAGGAGGACAACCCCGCCCGGTCACAACGGCTCTCGGTGGCCTACATCTCTCTCAATCTCACGGCCAAGGGCGAGGAACAAAACCAAGGCTCGCGCTCGTGGGAGTCGGTGCTGGACACGCTGGAGGCACCCGCGAAGGGCCGACTGCTCGTTCGCGGCGACGCGGGTATGGGAAAGACGACACTGCTTCGCTGGGCCGCCATCGCGATCGCGTCGCAGGCAGAGCCCGACCATTGGAAGAAGGGCGGGGCATCCTACGAGCCCGGTCTGGCAGTGGAAGCCAGTCCGTTCTATCCACGCCTCCTCATTCGTGGCGATCGAGCGCGTTCGATTGCCGAAACCTGGCGCGGTAAGGTTCCGCTTCTTGTGATTCTCCGCGAATGCCCGGACGGGAGGTTACCCGACCTTGACCAGTTCCCCAAATTCGTCAGCACCGCCGTCGGCACTCCCCCCTTGGGGTTTGTGCGATGGCTGCTAGATGAGGGCAAGGCGCTGGTGATGATTGACGGGCTCGACGAAGTCCCCACGGGCCAACCGACGAAGT
>JBBQYG010000086.1:0-16399 GCA_038208905.1 Candidatus Sumerlaeia bacterium
GTCCAAGGACCTCGATGTCGTCTCGGGCACGTACTTCGTCGAGGCGGAGGGCTACAAGGGCGTGAACGCTCAGCCCGGGCGCATCCTGGACAACGCCGATCTGTATGGCAGCGACAAGCGGATGGGTGCCTCTTGGTCGGAGAAGTCCACCACCTTCCGCCTGTTCTCGCCGCTCGCGAGGAATGCCGCCGTGATGCTCTTCGACGAGCCGACCGGCGCCAAGGGCCGCGCCGAGCATCCGATGGAGAATACCGGCAAGGGCGTTTGGGAGAAGACCATCGAGGGGAACCTCGAAGGAAAGCACTACCGCCTCCGCGTCGAAACGGAGAAGTACGGCGTTCAGGAATTGAACGATCCCTTTGCGACCAACACAACGGGCGACGACGGCAATGCGCGCATCACCGACCTGCGCAAGACCGATCCCCCCGGATTCCGCCCCATCGCGCGGCCCGACTACGGCACCTCGCCGGTCGATGCCGTGATCTACCAGCTCCATATCCGCGACTTTTCCATCAGCCCGACCTCCGGCGTCGCAGAGAATCTGCGCGGCAAGTACCTTGGCTTCGCGACTCAAGGCACCACCCTTCCCGGCAGCCCCGACATCAAGACGACGGTGGACCACCTGCGCGAGCTCGGCGTCACCCACGTCCAGCTTCAGCCGATGCAGGACTTCGACAACGAGGAGTTGAACACCGTCTATAACTGGGGATACATGACGGCCTTCTTCAACTCGCCCGAGGGATGGTTCGCCAGCGACATCCGCGGGACCCAGCGCATCAGCGAATTCAAGACGATGGTCGCCGCCCTCAAGGATGCCGGAATCGGCGTGATCCTCGATGTGGTTTACAATCACACCGGGACTCAGAATACCTTCGAGAAGCTTTCCCCCAACTACTACCTGCGCCAGCGCGACGACGGCTCGTTCTACAACGGTTCCGGCACGGGGAACGAGTTCCGCAGCGAGGCGCCCATGGGCCGCCGCTTCCTCGTCGAGTCATGCCGCTATTGGGTGGAGGAATACGGAATCGATGGGTTCCGCTTCGACCTGATGGGGCTCATCGACCTCGAGACGATGCAGGCCATCCGCAAGGAGGTCCAGTCCGTCTATCCGCAGGTCATGTTCTACGGCGAGCCCTGGGCAGCCACGGGCCCCGACGGTACGGGAATCGCCCGCATTGTTTACAAGGACGTTGTGAAGGGCACAGGCATCGGCGCCTTCAACGATCACTTCCGCGATTCCCTCAAGGGATCGCCCGACGGCGACGAGGTCGGCTACGTGCAGAACGGCAGCCGCAAGGATGGTGTCGTGAAGGGTATCGCCGGCTCCGTGGACGACTGGTCCGCGAGCCCGGAGGAATCCATCAACTACGTATCCGTCCACGACAACCTCGACCTGTGGGACAAACTCCTGAAGTCCGCCCCCAACGCCACCGAGGAGGAGCACATCCGCATGGTCAAGCTGGCCGGCGGCCTGCTCTCCGTTTCACAGGGGATCATGCTGCTCCATGGCGGCACCGACTTCCTGCGCTACAAGCAGGGGGCACACAACAGCTACAACGCCGGAGACGGCATCAACCAGATCGACTGGCAGCGCAAGAAGACCTACTTCGCCGTGCACGAGTACTTCCGCGCGATCATCGCCATCCGCCGCGCGCATCCGATGTTCCGCCTCAGGACGGCGGACGACATCAGGGCGCGCCTGAGGTTTCATGAGGCGAAGTTGCCCGCTTCGGAAGCGATCGCGTTCACCCTCGATGGCGGCGGCATCGACGGCGAGGCATGGAGCAAGGCCGCGGTCCTCGTGAATCCCACGACGCGGGACCTGACCTTCGCCGTGCCGGTGGGCTTCGAGGGATCGCTGGCGTATATACACGACGGGGCCGCGAATCCCACTGGGCTGACGGCGGCGGTGACCGGCGCAACGGTGATCGTGCCCGCCCGGAGCATGACCTTGCTTGCCGTGGGTGCGAAGTAGCGCGGCGTCAGGACGCCGACTTCTCCCTGCGCTTCAGGAGCCTGACGGTATTGCCGTTTCCGAGGTACTCCACTTCGTCGAACTGGAACCTTGTCAGGAAAATTCCCCGCCCGTGCGTGGCGGCCAGAAAGTCCCCCACGGTTGGATCGGGTAGGGACTTCCAGTCGAAGCCCATCCCCTCGTCGGCGATGACCCATTCGCAAACGTCGCGGCTTAGATTGCCCAGTACTCGGATCCGCCTTGCCGCCAGCGCGGGGTCTTTCATTTTTTCTGCGATTAGTTCCAGAATGGAGCCCGTGGATTCATCGAGCGCCCGGGACTTCGCCTCGTAGTCGATGTCGAGATTGCCGTGCTCCAGCGCGTTCATCAGCATCTCCTCCAGCCCGAGTCGGATGCTGGGGAGAACGGCCTGTCCAAGGAAGATCGAAGCCTCGCGGGCGAGCATTTGCGAGAGCCGCGATATCAGCTCGATCCTGTTCGGTATTTCGATCTCCAGGCGGCGTGAGGCGATGGAGCGCATCAATTCGCCGTCGAGCTTGGTATCCTTGGCCACCAACTGGTGGCGGCTGAGAATGCGGGAGAATTCCGGCAGCATGATCGGCTTGCGAATATAGTCGCTGGCATGCGCTCGCAGCGCCTCGATGGCGTAGTTCTCGGATCCGAAGGCGGTCACGACCACCACGATCGCACCGGGATCCAGCTCGCGGATCTTGCGCAGGAGTTCCAGGCCGTCCATTCGCGGCATCTGGACGTCGGTGATCGTGATGTCGGGTGATTCGCGCTGGAACAACTCCAGCGCCGCAACGCCGTCGGGGGCCGACACGGGATCGTGCCCCATGATACGGACGGCCTCCTCGAGAAACTCGCGGCTGGAGTCGTCGTCTTCGGCGATGAGGATCTTCATTCGGGAGCGGCGACCTCGTGCATTGATGAGTGCCCTGATCGGCGAGAATTGTTAGTCAAACGACTCTGGCAAAAGCATCGATGACCGCGGGATCGAACTGGCGACCACGCTGGGATGTGATCTCGATGACCGCATCCTCATGCGACCACGCCTTCTTGTAGGGCCGGTTGTTCGTCAAGGCGTCATAGACATCGGCGACCGAGACGATCCGCCCGGAGGCGGGAATCGCGTCTCCGATGATTCCGTGATAGCCCTTGCCGTCGTATCGTTCGTGGTGACTGAGGGCGATTTCCTCGGCGAGATTTAGGAGGGCATGGGGGCTGCCGGCAAGTATGGCCGCCCCGATCTCGGTATGCCGCTTCATCACATCCCACTCGTCGGGGGTCAGTTTTCCCGGCTTTAGCAATATCTCGTCGGGAATGCCGATCTTTCCAACATCGTGAAGGGGGGCGGCCTCCAGAAGCGTCTGGCAGAACTCGTTCTCCATCCCCATTGAGTCGGCAATCCGGGCCGAAAGGCTGCCCACGCGCATGATATGCTGCCCCGTGTCATCGTCGCGGTACTCGGCGGCGCGTGCCAGGCGCTTGACGATCTCGAGGCGCGTCTCATTCAGTTGGAGGGTGCGCGCCAGGACGCGCTCCTCCAAGGTATGGTTCTGTTCCGCGAGTCGCTCTTGGAGGCGATGCAGCTCCAGCAGGTTGTTGACTCGGAGGAGGACCTCCACGTTGTCGAAGGGCTTCGTCAGGAAATCGCGCGCCCCCAGCCCAAGGGCACGCCGCTTGGCCTCGAAGGTTATGTCTGCCGTCAGCATGATGGTCATCGGCGCGGCACCGCCGAAGTCCCTCGTTCTGACGTATTCGAGGATTTCGAAACCATCGGGGTGGGGCATATGCAGATCGAGCAGGATCAGGCAATACCGCTCCCTGCGAATCAGGTCCATGGCCCGCGCGGGATCTGTCGTTCCCGTGATTTCCAGTAAGCCGCCTCCGCGCAGGAGCATGTCGAGCAGGACCACGTTGGCCACCTCGTCGTCAACGACGAGAATCGGGCAGGCGGCGAGGCTCTCACCAAGCATAGCCAACCCCCATCGCCCGGTGGAGAAGGACTCCCGGGATCGGCTTATAGCCTGAAAGATGTGCACGAACTAAAGCGACCACTGTCGGCATCATATCATCTCCTACAAAAGTGCCCGCCTTCCCGGATCGATACAGGACGATTGCACCCACTGCATGCGAGCGCAAGCATTCTGAGTTGGAGCCGAACCGGAATCTGCCAGACGCTCAATACACACTTGCGCGCGCCGTTTCGATCTGGCCCACTGTCCAGACAGACGATCCTTGGGGCAAAAAGTGCCATCTGTCGATCCATATGGCGATCTCGTGCGCCGCGTCGAGGAACTTGAGCGGGAGAACGAACAACTCCGCGCGAGGCCCGACTCGCCTTCAAATGACGCCGAAATTGGCACCCGGCTGACCCTCGATGCCTTTCGCAAGCTCACGCTCGCGAGCGATACTCCCGCTTGGGTCACCGCCGCCGACGGGAAAATGACCTATGTGAATGCCGCATATCCCCGGATTTTCCACGTCAATTGCATCGATCCCCTGGGGCACCCGGTGGACGAGGTGGTTGCGCCCGCCCTTGCGAAGTCCTATCGTGATAACAACGAACACGTCCTGAAGACCGGCCAGCTTTTCCATACCGTTGAAGCGGCCCTTCGGGCCGACTGCAAGTTGGGCAAGTTCTTCTCCATCAAGTTCCCGGTCTTCCAGGACGACGGGGAAGTTGTCGTGGCGGGAATCGCCTTCGACGTCTCGGACTGGATGGAGGCCGAGTCGGCCCTCGAGCTTCGGACGCGGCAACTCGAGAGCGCCCTCGATGAGATCAAGCGGCTACTCCAAAACTCTCCCGATGTGATTACTACCATCGATGGAGACGGACGGTTCCAGCAAGTGAGCGGGGCGAGCATGGCCGTCTTTGGATATACGCCCGAGGAGCTCTTCGGCAAGAAGTTCATCGACATGGTGATTCCACAGGACCGGGAACGCACCATCGCCGAGTTTTCCGAGATCAAAGACGGGCGGCGCGCGCACGGCTTCAGCAACCGATACCTCCGGCGCGACGGTAAAATTGCAGACATCGACTGGTCTTCGCATTTTGTCGAAAAGCTTGATAGGACGTTTGCCATCGCGCGCGACGTAACAGTTAGCCGCCGCGAGGCGCGCCTTGCGGAACAGCGGCGCCGCGTCCTCGCCGCCATCGCGCGGGGCGACGCACTGCGCGAGGTGCTGCACGCGATCGCCCAGAATGTGGACGACCAGCATCCCGGAATGCGCTGTGCCATCATGGTCATGGACGATCAGGGGGACGCCCTGCGGCTGGGCGCCGCCCCGGGGCTCTCCCGCGATTTCACCCGGCTTCTCGATCATCTGCCTCTCGGACCCAATTCCGGCATCACTGGAATGGTGGTCGCCACCCGGGCACCCGTCTCCATCCCCTGCATCGCCGCCAGTTCGCACTGCGTCCAGTTTCATACCGTCGCTGATGAGGCCGGCCTCAAGGCCTGCTGGTCCACGCCAGTGATTTCCAGCCAAGGTAGGATTCTGGGCACCCTGATGGTTCTCATCCCGGAGGAGCGCGTTCTCGCACCAAGCGAGGTGCATTCCCTCGAACCTCTGGTGGAACTCGCCAAGATCGCCCTCGAACGCCACCGCGATACAGAGCAGCTCCGGCTCCTGCTCTCCAGCGTGAACCGCCTAAACGACATGATCATTATCACCGAGGCGTCGCCCATCGATTTTCCAGGGCCGCGAATCCTCTTCGTCAACAACGCCGTTGAGAAACTGACCGGCTACACCCGTGAAGAGCTCGTCGGGAAAACTCCGCGAATCCTTCAGGGTCCCAACTCCAGTCGCGCCGCGCTGGACAGAATTCGCCACTCCCTCTCCACCTGGCAGCCCATCCGCGAGGAGTTGGTAAATTATACCAAGAGCGGCGAGGAATACTGGGTTGAAGTTCAGATCGTCCCCCTCGCCGACGACTGCGGATGGTGTACCCATTTCGTTGCGATCGAGCGCGACATCACGGCAAGACACTTGGCCGATGTGGCCGAACAGTCTCGCATGGAACAGCAGACCGCCGTCGCCCAGCTCGGGCAGGAAGGCGTCCGCGTTGAGGAGTTCGACGGCTTCGCCGAGTTCGCGCTCAAGCTCGCCGTGCGGACTCTTGGCTGCGAGGACGGGCGTCTCCTCGAACTTGCGTCATCCGCCGGATCCTTCATCGTTCGCAAGAGCATTGGCTGGTCAATCGACGGGGACGGAAAGTCACTCCTGAATCCCAAGGACGCCCCCGCTTCAGTTCACGCCGCCCTCAACAACGTCTCTCTCCTAATCGACGATGTTAGTACCAACCTGCTCACTCAAGATTCCACAATGCTCCGCGATCATGGGATCCGCAGCATGGCCCTTGTGGTGGTCCCGGGGCGCACGTCGGTCTATGGCGTCCTCACCGTCGAATCAAGGGAGTGGAACCACTTCGGGGAACGCGACCTCCGGTTTCTGGAGTCCGTTGCCACGATCCTCGCGGAAGTGATTGAGCGGAACAAGACGGAGGAGGAAATTCGACTTCTGACCGCGGATCTGGAACGGCGCGTGGAGCTTCGCACCAGCCAACTGGAGGAAGCAACTCGCGAGGCCACCGTGGCGCGCGAGGAAGCAGAGCGTGCCAACAAGGCCAAGAGCGAATTTCTATCGCGGATGAGCCACGAGCTCCGCACTCCCCTCAATGCCATCCTCGGTTTCGGACAGATCCTGGAGATCAGCGCCACCGGCAGCGACCAGAAGACCAGCGTCGGGCACATCCTCAAGGCCGGGCGCCACCTACTTTCCCTGATCGACGAGATTCTGGACATCTCGCGCATTGAGGCGGGTAATTTCCGCATCTCTTTCGAGGCGGTGGACGTGGGTCAATCTCTCGGCCAGGCCATCGACATGCTGAAGCCGGGCATGGAGGCCCGCGGGATTTCTCTGAACTTCGCGCGTGCCGACTGGAATGGCGCATTGGCAAAAGCAGACCCGAGCCGCCTTCGCCAGGTGCTTCTGAACCTCCTCTCAAATGCCCTCAAGTACAACCGCGATAAAGGCACAATAACCGTCTCGCGGGAGTCCACCGCGGAGGGCATGATCCGCCTGCGCATAACCGACACCGGCCCCGGGATTCCCAAGGAAATGCTGTGGCGGCTGTTCACGCCCTTCGACCGACTTGGCGCGGAGAAGAGCACGGTGGAGGGGTCCGGCCTCGGGCTCGTCCTCAGCCGCAGCCTCATGGGGGCACTGGGGGGGCGCCTTGGCGTGGAGACGGAGGAGGGCAAGGGTGCAAGCTTCTACATCGATCTGCCCACAGCCGATCGGGGCGCGACCCCCGTCCCCTCCAGCGATGGATCGTCCTCGGGAATCGGTCACCTCGCTCTCGTCCGGAGGGAGCGGACCGTGCTCTGCATCGAGGACAATCTGCCGAATCTACAACTCGTTGAGCGCATCCTCCGCTTTGCCGGGAATATCCGGCTGCTCTCTGCCATGCAGGGGCGCATCGGATTCGATCTTGCCGTGCAGAATAAGGTCGATCTCATTCTGCTGGACCTGAATCTGCCCGATATCGAAGGAACCAAGGTTCTTGAGATGCTCCGCGACAATCAATCCACGAGCGATGTGCCGGTCGTGATCATCACAGCAGACGCATCTCAGGATCAGAACAAACGCCTCCTCGAGCTGGGTGCCTCCGCATACCTTACCAAGCCATTCGATGTCGGAGCCTTCATCGAAGTCCTTCGCCAACTACTCAAGTAGGGAGCATCGCCATGTTCAAGCAAGAGCACCTAACAGGACACCGCATTATGGTGATGGACGACACGCCGGCCAACGTGGCCCTCATGCAGAAGGTTCTGGAAGTCTGGGGTTTCAAGCAAGTGCGCTGCCTCATGGACCCGCGCGAGTTCATGACCGTTTTCCACGAATTCCGCCCCCAGCTCCTTTTCCTCGATTTCAAGATGCCATTCATCGATGGGCTCCAGATTCTCGCCAGCATGGGGCTCGAGGAAGACGCGTTCAGCCACACGAAAGTGATCATGCTTTCCGGGGATGTGGACGAGGAGACCATTTCTCTCGCCCAGTCGCTGGGGGCGGCCGACTACGTCACCAAGCCATTCACCATCGATACGCTCAAACAGCGCGTGATGCGCGCCATCGAGGGATAGCCACCGGCGGATTCCCTTTGAGTCCCGGCCTCGCCCGGTCCCTCCTCACGCTGTGTCCCGATCCCGAGTCTCCCATCGCCGCGTGGCGCTCCTGGTTGCCAACCTCGACCCCGGTGGCACGGAGTGCCAGGCCGCCGATCTTGCCTGCCGCCTCCCCGCCGCCGGATGGAGCCCCGTTGTCATCGTGGCGGGCGCTTCGGAGGGAGCCCTCCGCGCGAGGCTCGACGCCTCCTCGATTCCCGTTCATGCGCTCGGCGCCGCTCTCTCCGGCGGGATGACATCCCCGCGCTTCTGGGCGGGCCTGATGTCAGCCATTCACCGCCTGGCAGGCATCTGTCGCCGGGAGCGCATCGCAATCCTCCAATCGTTCCTCTTCTGGGAAAACCAGATCGCCATTCCCGCCGCCGCGCTCGCAACCAACGTGCGGGCGGTAGTCACAGGGCGGAGGAATCTGGGACGCTTCAAGGACTCGCGGGCGCACTACCAGACCATCGAGAACTGGACGAATCCGCTGAGCGCCGCCATCGTCTGCAATTCCCTCGCGGTGCGATCGGATGTGATCGCCCGCGAGGCGGTGGCGGACCACCGGCTTCGCGTGATTCCAAACGGCCTCAACGCGGAGCGATTCGCCACCGCCGCGCCCGAGCCGGCCGATGGCCTGCTTCCGACCGACTGGGCCGATGCGTTCGTCGTTGGCTGCGTTGGGAACCTCAAGCCTCAGAAGCGGCATGATATCCTTCTCGAAGCCGCCGCGATCGCCCAGCGCGAGTTGCCATCGCTCCGACTTGCCATCGTCGGAAGGGATCTGGGAGAGCGCGCCGAGTTGGAAACGCAGTGCCGTCGGCTTGGCATCGAGAATTTGGTGCGGTTCACTGGAGAAGTGCGCGATCCCGCGCCGCTGTTCCGCCGGTTCTCGGCCTTTGCCTCCGCCAGCGATTTCGAGGGCCTCTCCAACGCCATGCTGGAGGCGATGGCCGCCGGGTGCCCCGTGATCGCGACCCCTGCCGGGGGAGCGGGCGAGGTTCTGCGCGATGGTCGGGAAGGAATCTCGATTCCCCATGGCGACCCCGGCGCCCTGGCGGCGGCGATCCTCCGACTTCACCGCGATCCGGACCTCGCGCGACGGCTCGCCGCCGCCGCCCAGAGGCGCGTTGCGGAGCGTTACGGATTTGACCGCCTCGCGAGCGCCCACGCCGAACTCTATGAATCGCTGCTCTAGCCACCGATGACAAGGCGCCACCGCATCGTTTTCGTCATTGGATCGCTCCGCGAGGGCGGCGCGGAGGGTCAGTTGCTCCACCTCGCGCACGGCTTGCGGAGTCGTGGCTGGCGCGTCTCCATCATGCTTCTGCGAAGCGAGGGCGCGCGCCTCGAGGCGGCGCAGCGGGAGGGGCTCCCGATCTTCCACGTTGGACTGCCCCGGTTTCGTCCGCTTTGGAATCCGGTTCCCTGGCTGCGGCTGCTGAGTTGCTGGCGTAGGTCCGCGCAGCACCTCGCGCGAGAGCGGCCACACGTACTCCACGCGTGGCTCTTCTGGGCTCACCTGTGGGCATGGCTGATTCTGCCGGCGGCGCGCGGCGCGGCTTTTGTTACCAGCAGGCGCCAAACGTGGTCCGATGTTCCCGCCAGCGCGCCAATCCGGTGGATAGCCCGGCGTATAGACAAGGCGTCCACCCTTGTCATCGCAAACGCGCGCGCGGTAGCCGAGGTGGCCATGGCGGGAAATCCGGCGATTCGCCGGAAGTTGCGCGTGATACCCAATGGAATCGACCTAGCGGCGATCTCCGCGGCCAATGCCGCCGATCTGCGCGCCGAGTTTCCATCGCTGCGGGATTGCACGACCATCGCAATCACAGTCGCCAACTTGCTCCCGCACAAGGGCTACGAAGACCTGATCGAGGCATGGCGAACGGTGGCGATCCAGCATCCCGACGCGGGCATTGTGTGCATCGGTGCCGACGGCGGAATGCAGCGCGACCTCCAGCGCCGCATCGACAAGTTTCGCCTGGGCAAGAGGGTCGTCCTCGCTGGACCTCGTGCGGAAGTCATTCCTCTCCTCAAGGGCGCCGACTTCGCAGTGCACGCCAGCCGCGACGAGGGATTCAGCAACGCCGTGCTCGAGTACCTTGCCTGTGGCCTCGCCGTCGTCGCGACGCGAGCGGGTGGCACCGCCGAAGCAGTCGAGGATGGCGTCACTGGATTTCTCTGCCCGGTTGCGTCCCCCGCGGAACTCGCCCTGGCGATCCAGCGAATCCTGGAATCCCCAAGCCGCCGAGTGATGGGCGCGCGTGCCGCGGAGGAGATGCGCCGCCGCTATCCGCTCGCCCGGATGGTGATCCGCCACGAGCGAGTATATACAACACTTGTCCAGAAGCGAAAACAGCGATGACGCCACTCTATCGTCGGGCGCTGATGGCCATCCTAGTTGTCGGACTCCTGCTTCGGCTGGGCGTGCTGCTTCGCCCGCTGGGCGCGCTCGATGGGTTGGCAATCCCGGACGATTGCTATCTCTCCCTTGAGATCGCCAAGAATATCGGCCTCGGCAACGGGCCTCTGCACGGACGCGAATTCACCAACGGATTCCAGCCG
The DNA here is from genome assembly GCA_038208905.1 of Candidatus Sumerlaeia bacterium. Lineage (GTDB taxonomy): Bacteria > Sumerlaeota > Sumerlaeia > SLMS01 > SLMS01 > JBBQYG01. Next base: position 10,717 of record JBBQYG010000086.1, read on the forward strand.
CTCTATGTTTTCCTCGCGGCGCCGATTTTCGCGGTGCTTGGCCCCGCTTACATTCAGGACATCGTAGTCTTGGATTTCGCAGTCAAATCAGCGCTCACAATACTGATGCTCTTTGACATGGCGACAGGTGTCTTGTTGGCCGCGTATCTGGGGCGCAAGTTTGGCTGGTCCACCGCGACCTTGTGTGGGGTCACCACATGGATGGCCCATCCGACCGTGCTGGCAACGAGCGCAAACGGCTTGGAAACCAGCATGGCGGTCACATTCCTCATGTCGAGCCTGCTCCTCTACGAGTTGGTGCTCGCGAATCCGGGGAGCAGGCGGTGGATGGCATTGCTCGGGGTGTCCTTCGGCTTGGGATGCCTCGCTCGCATTGATCACTTCCTGTTGGGTGGGATCATCGGGTTTCACTATCTGTTCACGGCGATCCGGGGACGTGGTCCGGCCACCCGAACGGTGCCGTTTTATGCCGTTGTTGGAGCCTGTTTTCTCGCCGTCTATACGCCGTGGCTCTTCTACTCATGGCACTATACCGGTCAGCTCTACCCGGTCAGTGGGCGCGCCGTTAGGAATATTGCGATCAATAATGCCAACGGATACATCGACGCCGCGTTCCATCGCTGGGTGATGGGACTGGGCCTCGCGCGAATCTGGGACAACTCGCCGATTCACCTGGTTCTGTTGCCTGTCTTTGGTGGCATTGCCGCCGTGATAGCCCGCGGGCGGATCGGTGGTGTCCTGCGGTCAATTGCCATTCCGCTGTGCTTCGTTTCGGGACTCTATCTCGCATATACCTTGTATATACTTGGCTACTGGTTCTTCGACCGCTACTTATTCCCAGTTCTGCTGGTCTTGATTATTGCACTCGTCGGACTGATGTCAGTGGTCGAGCCTGCCGTGAGATTCGCCGATCGACGCCTTTTCGCGAAGGGAGCCGTGGGGTTGGCGCTGCTGGCCTGCGCCGCCCATCCGCTCTTCTTGCAACTCTTCCTATCGGGGAACGATCCCAACGCGGGGTATCGCAACCCCGCATTGTGGGTCAGGAACTATGCCCCGCCGGGGGCCATCCTGGGCGTTCCCCAGTCGGGCGCCATGGCCTATTATCGCAACGGTTACGAGGTACTGAACCTGGATGGCGTGGTGAATCAACGGGCCTATGCGGCCCTTCGGGAAACTCGCCTGCAGGAGTACATAGCCGAGCAACGCATCACCATGATCGTCGGCTGGCCGGCGGATATCGACTTCATCAAAAAGAACTCGAGCGCGGAGGGCTTCTCCGCGCTCGAGTATTCCGGTACGATTCCTGTCTTCCGGTCCTGGGGCCAGCCTTGGCTTGTCTATACAGTCGAGCCTCAGCCGAGCACCTTGCCCCAGCCCGCCGTGGCCGACTGAACGCGGATCGGCAGGCCCTGGATGCGCAGGAAGCCCGTGCTGTCGTCCTGGTTGAAGCTGCCACCGCCCTCCATCGTCGCGATGGCCTCGCTGTAGAGCGAGAACGGCGACTTGCGGGAGAGCGGGGTCACGTTGCCCTTGTAGAGCTTCGCGGTGACTTCGCCCGTCACGCGCTTCTGGCCCTCCTTGATGAACGCCAGCAGAGAGTCCATCTTGCGGCAATACCAGAAACCGTAGTACACCAGCTCGGCGACTTCGGGGGCCAACCGGTCGCGCAGGTGCATCAGCTCGCGGTCCATGGTAAGTTGCTCCAGCCAGCGATGCGTGTTGTAGAGGATCGTCATGCCCGGCGCCTCGTAGACGCCGCGGCTCTTCATGCCGACAAAGCGGTTCTCCACCATGTCGATGATGCCGACGCCGTTGCGGCCGCCGATCTCGTTGAGGAGCCTGACGATCTCATAGGCGCTATCGATGCGCTCGCCGTTGAGGGAGATGGGGAGGCCGTCCTCATAGCCAACCGTCACTGATTCCGGCTTATCGGGCGCGTCCTCGGGGCGGACGGCGAGGTCGAACTTGGGAATGCTGATGCCCTCGATCTCCGGGTCCTCCAGCACGCCGGCCTCATAGCTGATGTGCAGGCAGTTTTCGTCGGAAGAATACGGCGCCGCCGTCGTGGCCTTGATGGGAATGTTGTGCTTGGCGGAGTAGGCGATCAGCTCCGTGCGGCCGGGGAACTCCTTGCGGAATTCGGCGTCGCGCCAAGGGGCGATGATCTCCACGCCCGGCATCAAGGCCTCGGCGGTAAGCTGGAAACGGCACTGGTCGTTCCCCTTGCCGGTGGCGCCGTGGGCAAACGCGTTGCCGCCGACCTTCTTCGCAACCTCAAGGCAGGCCTTGGCGATGATCGGGCGCGCGATGGAGGTGCCCATTAGATAGACCGACTCGTACTTGGAATCCCACTGGAGCGTCGGGAAGGCGTAGTCCCGGCACAACTCCTCGCGCTTGTTCAGGTTGTGAAAGCTCGCCGCGCCACACATCTTGGCCTTGCTCTCGATCTGCGCGATATCGTCGCAGGGCTGGCCCACATCCACATACGCCGCGTGGACGGTGTGCCCCTTCTCCACAAGCCACTTGAGGATGACCGAGGTGTCGAGACCGCCCGAATAGGCGAGAACGGCGTTTGCCATGTGGAAACTCCCAGTTTGGAGAACGATAGCCGGAAAGCCCCCCGGCGCGCGCCGTATGGAGCGCGTGGCGGCGCGGCGGGTCAAGGGAAGCGCGCGGCGGTTACTTTGCAGTTGCCTACGGCGCGGGCGTCGATTGCCATGCTTTCCATGCCCCGCCGCCTCCCCATTACCGCCATCGTCCCCACGCGCAACGAGGCCGGGAACCTTGCCGCCTGCCTGAAGTCGCTGCGGTTCTGCGATCAGGTGATCGTCGTTGATTCCGCCAGCACCGACTCCACCCTCCGCATTGCGGCGCAGCACGGCGCCGAAGTCCATCAATTCGCCTACTCAGGCGGACTGCCGAGAAAGCGCCAGTGGGCGATGGACAATCTGCCGATCCGGAATCGGTGGACGCTGCTCATCGACGCCGACGAGCGCGTAACCCCCGCGCTCCGGCGCGAGCTTGCGGAGATCGCCACGGCCGACGGCCCCGCGGATGGCTATTGGATCACCCTTCGGCTCGTGTTCATGGGTCGGGAGCTGCGCCACGGTGGCTCGGGTCTGCGAAAGCTCTCCTTCTTTCGCACAGGGCGCGGGCGGTTCGAATGCCTTTTCGCGGAGCAGGACGCCCGCATGTCGGATGTGGAGATTCACGAGCACGTCATCGTGGACGGCCTGGAGGGCCAGTGCCGCGCGGCGATGCGGCACGAGAACGTCCACTCGCTTCATCGCTACATCGAGAAGCACAACGAATACTCCACATGGTCTGCGGAGCTTGCGCTACGGCGCCGCCGGGGAGAGCGGGGGAGCGACGAGCGCAAGCCATCGCTCTTTGGCAACCAGGCCGAGCGTCGCCGCTGGATCATGGACCGGCTGTGGAGCCTGCCCTATGGCGGCGTCCTGTTACCGGTCATGCGCTTTGCCTATTTCTACATCCTCAAGCTGGGCATTCTGGACGGCGTGCCGGGCCTCTACTACTGCGGCTTCAAGGCGGTTCAAGCCTTTCACATCATGGCAAAAGTGCGCGAGGCGGAGTCAGCCCGCGCGCGCGGCGAATCGATCCGCTGAGAACGGGCCGATTGGTTGGCCCTTAGCCACGGTGCCGATGAGCGCCTGTGCCAACACGCGATGGAATCCGAGTCCGTAGCCCGAGAGCCCCACGGCAAAGGACACCCGCTCCTCATAGCCCGGCAGGAATCCCGCCATCGGAATACCGTCGGGCGACATGCCAAGGATTCCCTGCCAGCGATGCAGCACCTCATACTCGCCGCGCGCGATCAGGCGCGGCAGCATCGTGGATTCAAGGTAGCGCAGGATGGTCTCATTCTCCGTCAAATCCCACGTCGTCTCCGTCTCCTTGTCGTGATTCCGCCCCCCGCCAAGCAGGAACAGGCCACCGGGCAGCGCTCGCCAATAATCGTAGCCATCATTGGAGTAGTAGATGCCATCGCCCCACCGCTCCAGCGCGGTCGGATCCGTCGCACGCGCCAGCACGACCTGATTGCGCGCGGGTACGATGCGAAGTCTCGTCGAGAACTGCTGGTCGATGAACGGAGAGAAGGCATTGGAGGCGAGGATCAGATGCTCCGCCTCCAGCGTCCCTTGGCTCGTCTCGATCAGAAGGCGCTCCCCATCTGCTCTGATCCCGCCGGGTGCCAGTACGCAGTCGCTTGTATATCCCACTCCACTCGCCCGGAGCAGCGCCGCCACGTAGAGCACGGGATTAATGCCGATGTCCGCGGGCTGATGGACGCATTCGAAGAATCCGTCGCCCGCGGGCGGATGCGACGAGTGCAGTGCGAAGCCATCCACGCCCGCGGCCCCCAGCAGTTCCATGCACTGGCGCAGGCGTCCGCCCTCTTCCTCCGACGCCGCGAGGAAGAAGCTGCCTCCCGGCTGATGCCACAGGCCGTTTCCAACCACAAACTCGCGGACCAGCGCGCGGTTGCGCTCGTTGAGGCGTATCAGCTCGTGCGAGCCTGCCTCGCCGAAGTCTCGCCGCCAATCCAGAATCTCCGCCCCGGGAAAGCTCAGGACAAAACCCGCGTTGCGTCCTGATGCGCCAAAGGCCAAGTGCGCGGCCTCAAGGATGGCGATGTCGTCGGCGGGAACTCCCGCCAGCGTCAATTCCAGCGCCACAGCGCCACCTGTGATGCCCAGGCCCGCGATGGCGTACTTCGCACGGCGGGGGAGTGGCCGCCCCGCAGGCAGCGCATCGCGATCCGCCGACCGCTGCCAGTGCGACGCCCAGCGGTTCTGCTCCGCAAAGAGCTTCTCGGCGCCCGGTATCTCAGAGTTCGGCATCGGTGATTTTCTGCGCGTGACGGAATTCGCCCGCTACCAGCCCGCGCCGATGAGCTACTGCGGCGAGAAGCCTCGCGTGAGCATCCGCGCACGCGAGCGGGTAGAGCCAGTCGAGGCCACGCGGAACGTGGATCGTTGGCCCCGCGTGCGAATCGTCGAGCGCGTCGCTGATGAGCACGACTGGCGCGCCGTAGCCGTCCAGCCGTTCTGCCAAGCGATGAGTCGCCTCCAGAGAATCGCCATCGCGGGCAAAAATCACCACGCCATGTTCCGGGCCGGCCATCTCGATCGGGCCGTGGCGGAATGCGCCGATCGTCATGGCCGCGGTTGGGAGCCGGGCGCCCTCCGTGAAGGTGATCGCGGCTTGGCGCGCGGCAGTCATCCCCCCGCCCGTGGAAAGGAAGCTGATCGCGCAAACACCCGCAAGCCGCGTCGCCGCCGCCTCAATTTCCTTTGCATCCGTTTTCGCCCAGTGTTCCGCAATTCCAAGGAGCGACTGTTCGACGTGTCCGGTGTCGATGCCCTCGAAGTGGGAGCACATCAACGCCAGCAGCGCCAGCGTATTGCAGTATGTCTTGGCACTGATTGAATTTTCTGCGCCCGCCTTCAGCGGCAGGACGAGCTCCGCACCCTCCGCGAGCGGGCTCGACTCGTCGTTGACGACGGCGATAAATCGTTCGCCCTCTTCGCGGAGTTGCTCGGCCATGCGGCACGTCTCATAGCTTCGGCCCGATTGACTGACGAGGACGTATATATCCGCCGGGATCGGCGACTCGAAGGCAAGTTCCCCCGCCTCGGCCATGCGCGCGACAATCCCCTCG
>JBBQYG010000087.1:0-16345 GCA_038208905.1 Candidatus Sumerlaeia bacterium
AGGTGGAAATCGTGGTGCTGCCTACTCGGCCTCGGAGATTCGCTCCCGTCATCTCCATTGCATGTGAATATAGACACCTTGTGGCGCGAGGAAAACCATTGGGAAAGAGAGGTCCCTGAACAATGGACTCTGCCGCCAAGAAGCTTGATTCACGCATTTGATGGGCCGGAAGTGGGAGTCTCCATCTGTGAAATCTATGGATGCTTCCTCTTGTGCAGCCCACGCGGATCATGATCGCGAAAGTAGGAATATGCCATCGCAACATCCCAAGCAGCAGATCATTTCCAGGCATCGGGCTCTACTCGGCCAAACGCTTCCTCGATATCCCGCTCCATCTGATCCAATTCATCGGCGGGAATGCAGCCAATCAGATGCGCAAAGCGCGTGCTGCCATCGGTGACAGGGGCCCCCTCCGAAAGCTGAAGCTCGGCGCGTGATCCTTCCGGAAGCACCAGCAGCTCCTCCGGCCTCAGAACGCCGTGCTCGAAGATGGCATGGATCATTTTCATACGTTCGCTCCTTGAACGCAGGCAACACCATGATCAGATCGTTGGCAATCCCGATCCGTGCCCTACGGCTCCGCCCACTCGCCCTTCCATTCTCTCCCATCGAACGCAAATCGCGCGCGGCGGTGGCCGGTGCTGGCGAGCCATAGCCAATCGATGAGCACAACGCGGCAGAAGACGGTGGCGAAGTTGAGGTAGCCGGGGGCGCTCTCCTCCGCGGTGGGGGCGCGGTCGATCAGGTGTGGCGGAAGGTTCGGGGAGGGCGCGTCGCTCCGCTCGCCCGGCGCGCTCGGCGCGAGATAGGCGCGTCGGCCAAAGGGCGTGATGCGATCCCACGCGGCGCGTGCGACTTCGTCTTGGTGGTGCAGTGTTGGAACCGACTCGATCCGGAGCTGCGCCTTGGCCGCGGGCGAATAGAAATGCCACGCCACGGCGGACCCGCGCTGCAAGTCCTCCACCTTTGGCGCGCGCCAGTCGGTGTGGAAGACCAGATGCCGCGTTGCGCGGTCGGCGTGGCGGAGGATCACCGTCCGCTGGGTCGCCATGCGCCCGCGCACGGTGGCGATCGTGGGGGTGTGATGGATGCTGTCGCCCGAACGCGCGCCTTCCTCGAAGCTGTCCCATGCCGAGGAAAGGATCGCGTCGAGATCGAGCGGCGCGCGTTCCATCACGTTGTCCGCTTCAGCATGTGGTCCGTCGCCGCTTCGAGCACCGAGCTCAGCTTCGCCGGAAGCGCTGCGAGCGAGTCCACCGCTTGATTCTGCAACGTCGCGCAGTAATCCTCGGCCCGCGTCATTGCGCCGGAGCGCTGGAACAGGTCCACGGCCCACGCCACGTCGGCGTCGGTGGTCTGCTCGCGCGGCCGGTCGAGAATGTCGTATAGACGTTCGCGGTCAACGGGAGCGCAGGTCTCCAGCGCGGCGGCGACGAGGTAGCTGCGTTTCCCTTCGCGGATGTCATTCCCCGTGTGGCCGCGGCCCTTGCCGGTGGTCAGGTCGATGATATCGTCCTTCACCTGAAACAGCGGACCCAGCGCGCGGCCATAGTCGGAGAGCGCGTCCAGCGTGCCGATTCCCGCGCCGGCAATCATGGCGCCGCCAAGGATCGGCGCGGCGAGGTAGGAACCCGTCTTCATCGCGACCGTGCGCTCATACTCGCGGAGCGTATAGCTGCGCGACTCGCGGGCGGAGATGTCGAGTGCCTGCCCGCCGAAGAGGTTCTCCAGCGTGCGGTCGAGCTGTTCGATCAGGCGGTGCCGCGTGTCGGCGTCGTTCTCCGGGTCCTCGTGGATCAGGATGAACACGCGGGAGAGCATGTAGTCGCCGATGTTGATCCCATGCGCCAGGCCGTGGACGAGGTGGGTGCAAGGCCGCCCCCGGCGCACCGTGTCGCCGTCCTCGATGTCGTCATGGACGAGGGCGAAGTTGTGAAGCATCTCGATGGCGCAGGCGAATCGCATCGCGCGGCGGATCGGGACGCCAAGCGCCTCCGCCGTGGCGAGGCACAGCACCGGGCGCAGCCGCTTCCCGCGCACCTTGCGGTCCTCGCTGTCGAGGCCGAGCGCATACGCCATCCCATCGTGCAGATTCGGAATCGGGCGCCTAACCATGATCAGCCGCGCCAGTTCCTCGTCCACGAGGAGGGAGAATTGATCGACTTTCTCTGCGAAGGTTTCGGGGGTCATGGGCGAATCCTTTTTGCCGGGGGCGGCGGTGGGCAAGCGCCGATGCTCAGTGCCCGGTGGCGCGCATCTTCAGGCGGCTCCACATCCCGCTGACGCCGGGCTTCCACGGGGCGGACTCCCCCGCCATCAGCGCGGCGCCGAGTTCCGCGAGGGTGGCGATCGGCCGCGCCAACACCGTTCCGCCACCGCCGATGTCTGCCGGATGGTGGGCGTCGCTTCCGCCAGTGGCAGCGCCGCCGACGCGTTCCCACAACTCGCGCGCGCGCCGATTCGCTGCCTCGCCGTGGCGCCCGTTCCAGACCTCGATCCCCGCCACGGGAAAACTCTCCACTTGGGCGCCGAATCCGATGCGTGGCACGGCGGGATGCGGGGCGATGCAGAATCCATTCGCCTCGCGCGCCAGGCGAAAAACTTCCATCGGGCTCGTGTCGTCGGGTATCGGCGCGACGGGGCCATACACCAGCAGGTCGCCCGTCGTCACGCCGTCGAGGGCCGTGCGGACCTCCTGGCCGGAAAGCACTACGAAGTCCGGAGCAAGCGCCGCGCTCGCTCTCAGCGCCTGTAACTCCTCCGCGGGCCAGCAGTAGTTGTGATCCGTGAACACCACGCCGCCGAAACCAAGCGCGTATAGACGCGCCGCCAGATCCGCCGCGGGAATGCGCCCGTCATAGCTGTGCTCCGCCGTGTGGCAGTGCGGGTCGATCAGCCAGCTCACTCGGTCTTCACCGTATATCCATGCTTCACGCCATAGCCATAGGCTTCCATCCCAACGCCCTCGCCGACCGTGCGCGCGCGCGAGTTGTAGATCACGCCGAGGATGTGTGCCTGAAGGCCATCGAGCGTCGAGACCACTTTGCCCAGCGCGTCGAAAGGCGTCTTGCCGCGATTCACCACGATGCAGATTCCATCCGAAATCTTCGTCAGCACCAACGTGTCGGCCATCCCCGTGAGCGGCGCCGAATCGACGATCACCATTGCGTAGCGCCCGCGAAGGGCCTCGACCGTGGCCGCCATCGCGTCGCTCTCCAGCAGATCCGCCGGAGAGGGCGTCGCATGGCCGGCGGGGATCAGGTCGAGATTCTCAACCCCGGTGGGCACGATGACATCGTCCAGCTTCTTCTGCCCCGCGATCACATCGGAAAGCCCGGGCATCCGGTCCTTGTGGAACGACTTGTGGGCGACCGGCATCTTGAGGTCGGCGTCCACCAGCAGGACCTTTCCACCGCGTTGGCTATACGAGATTGCCATGTTGACGGCGACGGTCGATTTCCCCTCCTGCGGGAAGCAACTGCTCACGAGAATCACCTGGGGTGGGCGCCCGGCGCTTGAGTATTGCAGCGCCGTGCGCAGCACGCGGAACGATTCCGCCTCGGTGGATTTCGGATCGAAGTCGCTGAGCAGCGGCGAGTGCCCCGCGCGCCGCCGCGCGAAGAGCTTTCCAGGCAGCTTCAAATGCGGAATCATCCCCAGCGTGGGCAGGCCGAGCCGCGCCTCCACCATCTTGGGATCCTTGATCGAGCGATCAAGCTTGTGAATCAGCAGCACCATGCCCACGCCGAGCGAGAAGCCGAAGAGGCTGAACAGCATCAGCGTCCGCATCACCTTGGGCGAACTGGCGAACTCAGGGATCGGCGCGCGGCTCATCAACGTCACATTGGATGGATCGAGGTCCGCCGAGACGTCGATCTTCTTGGACTGATCGAGGAGCGACGTGAATATCTGCTGCGTCGAGTCGACCTCGCGCTGGTACGCGCGGAACTCGATCAGGTCCTTCTGCATCGCCTGCATGGAGGTTTCCTGCTCCGACAGCCGCTCCTCCAGCGAGGCGAGACGGAAGCGGGCGATCTGCTCCCTCGCGGATACCTCCGCCTTGAGCTTCGTGGCCATCTCGCCCTGCTGCGCCGTGAGCACTTCGATCTCGCGATCAATCTTTCGGACCGACGGGTGGCGCACGGTGTTCTCCGCGACAAGCGTGAATCGCTGGAGCCGCAGTTCGTTCAGCCGCGCGTTCACCGCTGTATAGACAGCGTCCTCCTCCAGCAGCGCCGCCAGCAGCCCTGTATCGTCCGCCGCCTTGCTCTCCGCCTCGTACCGGGCGATCTCGTTCCGGGTTTCCTCCAGCGCCAGCGTCAGGTTCTTCATCGTGTCGTTGGCGATTTCATAGTTCTGCTGCAGCACGCGGATGTCCGACTGCCCCTGATACTCGAAGAGCGCGCGCTCCGCATCCAGCAGACGCCCGCGCTTCTCCGTCAGCTGGTCCTCGAACCATTTGGAGGCCAGGCGATAGGTGTTGGTCTTGTCCTCGAGCAGGCTAAGGATGAACTGATTGCAGAACTCATCCGCGATGCGCGCCGCGCGGGACTGGTTGGTGTCAAACACCGCGATCTCGATCAGCTTTGTGTCGCGGATCTGGGAGACCTCTATGTGCGCGCGAAGGTGCTCTTCCTGGCGCTGGCGCGTGGCGACCTCCGGATCGATGGCCTCTGGCTCGAACGTCACCAGCCGCGACCGCACGGCCTCCCAAGCTCCGCCGATGCCCGATTTCAATCGCGCTAGCGGCGACGCGGCGCCCGGCTCCGCCGTTGGCACCGGCGCGCCGGATCCATAAAGCCCCAGCGAGTCGATCACGCGGCGCGCGAGACGGGGGCTGCGGATTACCTCGATCTGCGTGCGGATTTCCTCCGTCAGCTTGGTGCGGCCCTCGATCTCCGTGAAGTTCACAATCTGGAGGCCCACGGGATCGTATCTGATCGTGGCCGTGGACGAGTACACGGGATCGGAATTGCGGAGCTGCAACGCGCCCAGCAGCAGGAACCCCAGCGTGGTCACCGCGATCAGCCATTTGCGATAGAGCAGCACATGCAGGTACTGGCGAAAGTCGATCGACTCGTCGGCCTCGGGATCGATCACCAGTTCCGTGCGGCGCGCGCGCGAATCGTCCTGGGGGCTGTTGGCTGCGTCTCTCCTCAAGTTGTGCCTCGGGTCGCTACGGCGAGATGGGGTTGTAGGTTGCATTGGCGCCAGCGCGAACGGAGCCGCTGAAGATCTCGCCGATGGTTTCGAGCGGCGCCCTTGTCGGATGACGGAACGCGATGACGATATCGCCATCGCGAAGCAGGAAATCGGGAATGCGCCGCTCCATGATGCGCCGCGCGTTTAGGAAATACGAAATCGGCTCGCCGCCCGGCTGGGGGCGGACGATCTCGACCCGGGACGCGGCGCCCCATTTCAGGCCACCCTTCTCCGTCAGCACGCCGCCCAGCGTCCGGAGGCTGGGCCCAAGGAAAACCACTCCCGAGTGGTTCAGGTGTCCCTGCACCAGCACAGTTCCCGCGGGCGGTATATACACGATATCGTTGGGTTGCAGCGGGATGTTGTAGGCAAGCTGGCCCGCGTTGATGAAATCCTCGATGGGCACCACGATTTCCTCGCGCGGCGCGATGCGGTCCTCCTCCTGAAGGCGCTCCAGAAGCTGCTCCATGGATAGATTCGATTTCTCCCGCGGCGTCACCTTGTCGCGATAGACCTTCACATAGCGCCCCGGTGGCGGCCCGCCGGTGTCCCGGCCAAACGTCAGGCCCCCGGCGCGAAAGATCGCGTCCATCAGCGTCGATCCGAAATCCATCGGATACCGCCCCGGAACCTTCACGGAACCCAGCACCGTGACCTGGTTGTAGTTGTACTCCTCGATCACCACGATGGGCTCGGGATCGTTGACAAAGACGGAAAAGGCCGTCTTGAGGTCTGCCTGCAACTCCCCCGCCGTCTTTCCGTGGACCTTGATGGCGCCGATGAAGGGGAGCGTGATCAGGGGATTCTCCGTCACGGTGATGCGCATGCGCTCGGGGCCCTCGGCGGTCGAGCCAAACACGTCGGGCCGCCCCACCAGCGCCAGAGAGACGATGTCCCCGGGCCCGATGTAGTAGTCGCGCGCCGCGCCAAGCTGCAACTCCGGCGACCGCAGCAGCCGGTCGATGCGCGACTGCACGGCCTCGCGCTCGGGATCCTCCGGTGGCGGGATGAAGGCGCTGTTAGGGCCGCGCGTGCCACAGCCAAATAGAATCACCGCGAGCGCCATCGGCGCCCACCGCCACCAATATGTTCCGGGAAATGCCGTCGTCATGTACTCACCGCGTCAGATTGACTTTGAGTGTCCCCGATTGCACCACCAAGGCAACCAGAGTCAGCACCATGAACCCCGTCAGCGGGATCCTGAGGTGGAAATCCGTTGCCGCGTGCAGCAGCGCCGTCGCCAACCCCGCCAGGCACGCCCGGTACAGCATCCGATCCGCGAATCCCGCCAGCGGGCGCCGAGCGCGGTAATCACGCGTGGCCGAGGCCAGGAACGCGGCTAGCAGCGGCATCAAAACCACCACCCCCGGCACCCCCAGATCGCACACCCACTGGAGCCAGTCGTTGTGTGACCAGATCGGGATCGTCAACAGGGGGTACTCCGCATAGCGGTTGATCGTGAACTCCACCCCGCCAAGGCCCAGGCCCAACCAGTTGGTTTCCTGCAGGCCGCGCCAGCTCGCCGCCCAGATGTGCAGTCGCGAGTTCCCGCTCAGCGCATCGTCGTCCATGAGCCGCGCGAAGACTCCCTCGACCAGCACCGCCGAAAGCGCCGCGCCCATCGCCAGCAACGCCGTCCCAATGGCAAGCGCACCGATGCCCAGGCGGACGTCTCTCTCCCTCCGCCGCCAGCGCCCGACCCCCTCGATCGTTACATACACGGCGAGCACCAGAATCGCGATCAGCAGCGAGCTGCGGGAGAACGCCGCAAGCCACCCCAAAGTCGCGGCCACGCCCACTCCATAGAGCAGCAGTACCGGATTCGTCCCGCCCAGCAGGTCCTCCGAGAAGCGCGCGTTCAGCCGACGCCACTGCACCAGCCCCGCAAAGCAGAGCGGCAATCCCATCAGCACCGTCGCCGCGTGATGGTTGGGATTGAACACGGCACCGCGCGCGCGGGGCAGGCCCCACGCGAGGAATTGAAAGAGGCCCACGATCCCCTCCGCCACGGCGGCGACGGCAACCATCGAAACGAGTGCGACGGCACCGCTCCTGCGCGAGGCCAGCGGCACGATTCCGATGAAGAAGAGCGCCGAGGCGATGAGCTGATTCAGCGCGCGGCGCGCGTGCTCCGGCGCGATCGCGAGCGTTACCGACTCAGGCGCGGCAATCCCCCCGGCGGCCAGCGAATCGAGGATATCCCGCCACAGCGGCGACAGCTCGCGCGCATGCTCGGGCGCGATCGGGATCAAGTGCAGCGCCCCGCACCCAACCGCCGCCAGCATCAGCGCCGCAAACCACCGCGCCGCGTTCCATCGCTCCCCATCGCCGCGGCCCGCCGCCCAGCCGGCGATGCCGAGGCAGCCCAGCGCCGCGCAGGCCAACCACGCGCTCGTTCTCAGCACCGAATCCGCTGCATATCCCTCCGCGAAGAATGCCCCAGCAAAGAGGGCAGCAACAATCCAAAGCGAGACGCGGTCGCTCAGGATCGCCCACTGGGAGAGACGGCGCGGCGCGTCACTCATAGCTGGTCTCCGCCCCGAATCCAATAGGGCCGAGATAGAGCATCGGATCGTCCATCAGGCTGCGCCGTGTGAACCGCGCATCCAGCGTGATCTCCAGCATCGTCGGCTCGGCGACGGGGGGAAGCATCACCGCGAGTTCCTGCCAGCCCTCCGCCAAGTCAACCGAGCGCCCGCGCGTTGCGGTCTCGCCCGCCGCGGCCAGCAGCCACCCAGAGGTCTGCCCCGGATGCGTGGGCCGAACGCGAACACGAAAGAGCAGCGGCTCCGCCGACCTGTAGGGAAGCCGCAGGAACCGATAGCGCAAGTTGACCTCCCGCTCCCTGAGCGGAGGCGCGAATCGAATCGCCATGACGCCGTGTGGATCGTCGTGCAGGAGTCCCGGCGCCGACCACGATCCCGACTCGCCCCCGCGCGGCGCGAAGGGAAGCCAGCCCAGCGCAAGCGCCGAGGAAAACGGCGGCGCGGCCAGATCGGGATTCGTATAGACAATCACATCGGCGCGATCCAGTAGCTCGATGCCCTCCGCCTCCCAAGCGCGCCGCGCCACGTCGTAGAGGAGCGGGTCGGACGCGCGGGCCAGCGCCGCGAGGCGGAAATCCGGAGTGTCCCACGCGGCAGGTGGAATCGCGTCGAAGACGCGTCCCAGCGCCGGTCGGTCGCGCGAGCGGAGCCGCTCCAGCAATTCGCCTCGCTCCACGGGCGAAAGCTCTGTGCTCTGCACCAGTTCGTAGACACGATCAACGGGGAGGCCCATCTCCACAAGCTGGCGCGCCGCATCGAGCCTGTATATCTGGCCGAGTCCCGACACGTCTCGCGCCAGGTCCTCCACTTTCTGTCGTTCGCCGAGAAGGCTCCATAGCTGAATCGCGCGAAGCCGCTGCCGGGGATAGCGCGGATCGAGTTCGTCCGCCCGGGAGAGCGCCACGCGGGCACCCGATGAATCGCCGGTGAACAGGAGGTTGCGCGAGAGCAGAAACCACAGGCCCGAGCGCATCGGCTCGATCAGCAGCGCGTCGCGTAGATCCGCGATGGCGCCGGCACGGTCGGCGGGAAAGAGCTTCTCCTCGCGGAACTGGGCACGGAGTCGGAGTGCCTCGGCGGTTGTAGGAATATCGACAGCGGAAAGGACCGCCGCCTCGCCCTGGCGGCGAACCGCCTCGAACTGACGACGTGCATTGTCCTGGCGAATCAACCCCGCGGCCCAGAGGATCGCGCCGAGGCAGAGCAGCCCCGCGACGATCGCCCGCGCCGCGTGCAAGGCCTAGGCCCCCGCGCGGGAGAGAGCCGCCTCGATCGAGCGAAAAATGAAGCGTCCGTCGGTGCCGCCGAGAAGATCCTCCATCGCGCGCTCCGGATGGGGCATCATTCCCATCACGTTCCCCGCTGCGTTTGCGACGCCCGCGATGTGAGCCACCGCGCCGTTGGGATTCGCCGCGTCGGAGACAACGCCCCCGGCGTCGCAGTACTCGAAGAGAATCTGCCCGCGCTCGCGCAGGCCCGCAAGCTCCGCCGCCGCGATCTGGTAGTTGCCTTCGCCGTGGGCGATGGGGATGCGAAGCACCTGACTGGGCTCGCACGCCGCGGTGAACGCCGAGTCGGAATGGGCCACGCGCAGGTGCGTCCACAGACAGCGAAACTTGATCCCCTTGTTCCGCGTCAAGGCGCCGGGGAGGAGCCCCGCCTCGCACAGGATCTGGAACCCGTTGCATACGCCCATTACCAGCCCGCCACGATCAGCGTGCTCCTTTACCGAGCGCATCGCCGTGGAGAACCGGGCCAGCGCGCCACAGCGCAGGTAGTCGCCATAGCTGAACCCGCCCGGCACCAGCACAACGTCCACCGATTGCTCGATGGGATCGCTGTGCCACACCTTCACAAGCTCCCAACCCATGTGGCGGATGGCGCGGTGCATATCCTGATCGCAATTCGAGCCGGGAAACGTGATGCAGGCGGCCTTGATCGTCACGGTGCGCTCCGGGAAGTGGCGGTGAAATCGCGCGTCTCGACCCCGTCATCGTGGCCCACGATCAACGTGTCGCAAAGGCCAAAAAACAACCCGACTTCGACCACGCCCACGATGTCGCGGATGCGCGCAGCGACTTCCTCGGGCTGCTCGATGCCGTGCTCGAAATGGCAGTCCACGATCAGGTTTCCGTCGTCGCTCAGCCGGGGATCGGATGCACCCGCGTTGCGCCGCAGCACCGGATGCCCGCCCGATGCCTTGCGGATGCGGTCGATCAGGTGATCCACGCCAAACGGGACGATATCCACGGGAACGGGAAAGCCCACGCCCAGATTTGTGACGGGCTTGCTCTCGTCCACCACGATCACGTGGCGGCGCGAATTCCCGGCCACCATCTTCTCTCTCAGCAGCGCGCCGCCGCCGCCCTTGATCATGCGGCCCTGCGCATCCACCTGATCGGCGCCGTCGATATACAGGTCGATCACGCGCGCCGTCAGCGGCCGCACGGGGATGCCCGCGCGGCGCGCGATTTCCTCGGTGCGCTTGGACGTGCAGACGGCCTCGATGCTCAGCTCGCGGCGGCGGATTCGCTCGCCAATTTCCTCAACCGCGATTGCCGACGTGGAGCCCGATCCCAGCCCCACCAGCATTCCCGATCCCACCAGCGCCGCCGCTGCCCGCGCCGCATTTCGCTTCTGTTTGTCGCTCACGAAAGGTTCATCCGTCGCAGGGAGAAAATTCGCACGCCGCGCGGCGCGAAACGGCCCCGGCGCCTCGACGCCGGGGCCATGATCGCGCGCTCGGCTGAGGCGCTCACTCGTCCTCGTCCTCTTCCTCGTCTTCCTTGTCGTCGTCCTCGTCCACCGCCACCGCCTTCTTGACCTTGGCGGCGGGCTTGGGGGCCTCTTCTTCCTCTTCCGGTTCGTCGTCCTCCACCTCCTCTGGCTCGTCCTCGTAGCCGAGAACGCCCATCGAGAGGCCCGTGCCGCCCTTCTTGGCGCGCTCCTTGTCCTTCAACACCTTCTTCTTGAACATCTGGCGCAGCGCCTCGTTGATCTGCTCCATCACCTGTGTCTTGCTGACCTGGCGGATGTAGGCGACCTCGTCGCAGAGGAACTTCTTCGCCTGCTCCATGATCTCCTTCTCCTTACCCTTCAGGTCGTCCGCCTGATCGAGGATGTACAGGTCGCGGAGGAGGCGGGCGATCTTCATCGGGTCGCCGGACTTCATGATGTCGCGGTAGTGGGTGTACTGAAGGCGGGCGTCGTCGCGGTTGGGCGAGACGGGCACCTTGAGCGACGCGAGGACCTTCTTCACCTCCTCGCGGTCCATCGGGCGCCGGATGTTCCGGTTCTCGATCTGCGCGGCGGGAACATACACCTTCGCGCTCTGGGCCTGGAAGATGTACACCGTCATCTCCTGACCATCCACCTTCATCCGGCGCATGCCTTCCATGGTGCAGATACCATTGGTGGGCTCGATGATTGTCTCACCGATTTTGAATTTCATCATGGGTTTGAACATACCTGGTCGTGATGTGAGGGCGGGGCGCGTGACGTATTTTGGCTCACACCCCACCGCTGAACAAGCAGGCTATCAGATGACTTCGGAGGGGGAAAGGGAAATAGATGGGCGAAGAAAGAGCGAAGGCCACATCCTTACTTCTTTCGCCGCTGCTGCGCCCGCTTCTTCGCCTCCATCAGGCTCGCCATCCCCCCTGGCGGCGGGGCACCGGGCATGGGCGGGTCGGCATCGGTTGGCTTGGCCTGCTTCTGCCCGCGAGCGGCGGTGTCGGCATCCTGAGAGGCGCCGAAGACGCTCTCGCCCTGGCCGCGGGACTCCGTGTCGGAAAGTCGGTCGCGGAATGCGGCGCGGGCGTCGCGTTCGGCCTTCTCCTCCTCCTTGTCGCGGGTGGCGCGGGTCTTGGCCGCGCGAAGACTGGCCATGCGCGCGTCGTATTCCGCGGGGGCGCGGCGCGGGATCATGCCCAGGAACTTCTCTCCCAGCCAGCCCATCGCCTCGCCCCAATTCACATAGACGCGGCGGAAGAACACGTCCATCGGCAGCAGCATCACACCCAGCAGCAGGAGCCACGGCCACATCTCCAGCGGGCGGCGCGAGGGCGCCAAGTCGCGCAGGTAGGGATTGTAGTTTGCGACGCCGCCCTCCACGAACTTGCCGCCCGCGGCCTCGGCGATTTTCTTCAGGAACTCCGTGTTGGTCTGGCTGGTTTCGTACTCGGGAGAGTACGACAGCGCCACGCCGCTGGTGAGGAACTGCGGCGAGCCCGTGGGCGATTCCTCCCCCGTGGCCATGCTGAGCATATAAGTGCCCACGCGCGTTGCGGGGAAATTCGCCTCATAGCGCCCTGGCGCGACCTGACGCACGTCCAGCGGAACCGACTTGAACTCGGGATCGATCACGCTCGCGTCGAAGTCGATGAAGTTCAGGAAATTCCCCCCGTCGTCCACCGCGTCGATGGTCACCTTGCCGGTGCCTCCCACGATCTCCGTGTTGACCTGGAAGTTGGGGCTGTTGGCCTCGCGCAGCGACCAGCGCACCATCTGGGACCAGATCTTGGAGAAGCTCCCCCACGCCACCCAGTTCGTCGCCCACTTGTCCTTGGCGTCTGACGTGAACGCGACGGTCTTGCCAAGGCCATAGCGCCAGTGGACGAGGAGCGGATCGTCGAAACCGGTGGAGAGCGCCTCTGTCGCCAGATCCTTAACCGTCGTGATCACATAGCCATTCATGTCCGGGACGGCGGCGAATCCCAGGAGCATCTCGCTCGGCGCGCCGAACCGCGGCGTGAACGTCTCCTCGCGAATGAGCGACTTGCGGACCACGGTCGCCTCCTTGGTGAAGATGCGAGGCAGCTCGGCGCCCGTCTTGGGAAAGTAGAAATTCCCCGCTCCCCACGTGGCCATGTGCCGGAGCGACTCAACCGTGCTGGGGTCGTGGGGAAAGATCGCCACGCCGGAGACGGTGATCCCCGCGTCGCGGATCTTCTGGACGACCGCCTGACTGGGCGGCGCGGGATCGCCGTCGCTGATGACCACGATGTGCTTCGTTTGGGCCTTGATGGGCACCAGTTCATCGGCGGCCAGTTTCATCAGGCTGTCGAAGGACGGCGCGTCCAGTGGCGTCACGCCCTTGATGGCCGTGCGCATCGCGCGCTTGTCGCCGACGAGTTGAATGGGCGCGTCCCACAGCCACTCCTCTCCCCAGCCCCCGCGGCCCGAGGCGCCCATGCCAAGGTAGTTGATCCCGAAGTAGTCCTGGGCTGAGAGCACGTTGAGCGACGCGAGCGCGATCTCTCGCGCCCAATCGTTGCCGCTTGGCATTTCGCAGGTGTGCAGCACCAGCACGAGCGCGCCGTTGGGAAGCATCTTCTTCTGCTTGATGTCCATCGACACGGGGAGCGCCAGCTCGACCGGCGTGTCCTGATAGCCGCCGGCACCGAAGGAGTTCTCTCCGCCGATCATGATGAGGCCGATACCCAGGTCGTGAACGGCGCGCTCCAGCAATCGCATCTGGGCCACGCTCATCGCATCCGCCGGCACGTTGGAAAGGATGATCGAGTCGTAGCGCTGCATGCGGTCGAAACTGGTGGGTATCTCCCCGGGGCCGCCGATCTCCACGGCGATGTTCTCCGCGCGAAGGGCGCCCGCCAGATAGCGCGCCGATTCGGCCATGCCGCCCTCCACCAGAAGGACCCGGGGCTCCGACTTCAGATAGGTGAACCCGCTCCCCCGGTTGTTCTGGGGCCTCAGGTCGCCCTCCGCCTCGATCGTCGCCGTGTAGGTGTGGAACCCGCCTTCGGAAAGCCGGCGCGACACCGTGAGCGGCGCGTTGCGCCCGGGGCGCACGGTTACGCGCTCCTCGATGATGACGTTGCCGTCCTCGTACACGCGCAGCAGGGCGGGCGTTTCCTTCTCCGCGCTCGTGTATATCTTTATATCGAATGGCGCATCCTTGCTCGTGCGCTGGGGAACGACGATCTTCTCGAGCTGGACGTCGTTGCGCGCCTCGTAGTTCATCGGAATCACATCGACCGCCACGCCGCCGTTGCGCGCCACGCGGGCAACCTCCACGGCGGAGCCCAAGTTCTCGTTCCCGTCGCTCATCACCACGATGCGCCGCATCCGGTCCGACGGAAACGCCGCCAGCGCAAGCCGCAGCGCGGCGGAGAGATCGGTGCGCTCTCCATTCACCTCGCTCAGGATCTGCCCCTCGTAGTCGAACGTCCGCGTCGCGGGAGTCTCGATCGAGGGCTTCTCGCCAAAGGCGATCACGCCGGTCTCGTCGCGGACGCCGGCCCGCCCGGAGAGCGCCTTGAGCAGGTTGCCCTGCTCCGTCTGAAGCTCCGCCGGAATCGAATCGGAACGGTCGAGGAGGAACAACACCGCCAGGTCGCGGCTCTCCCACCGGATTTCCATCCGCGCCAGCCCCAATACCAGTACGAGCAGCAGCAACGTCCGCACGGTGACGATCGCCGCGCGCCGTCCCCACGCGATCAGGCGCAACCTCCGCGACAAGTACCACGAGAGTGGTATCAACAGCAGCAGCCACAGGAAAATGGGCTCGGCGAAATGGATCATCCAACGAAGCCCGCCCTACCGATCAGAGTTCCGAATTTCCTGCAATCTCGCACAAGACAACCATTCCCAATTCCCAATTCCCCCCTACTGCGTACTGCCCGCTGAATCGAACAGGCTCGCCACCGATTCCGCAACGGCGCTGGCAACGCCCCCGGGCGCTTCCCCGCGAAAGAAGCGAACAGGATTCCGCAATAGCTGCAAGCGCTGATTGTTGGTGTCGGCGATCACCATTTCCCCGCCCGGCCCCACGGCGATTCCCCAGGGGAGAAAGAGCTGGCCCAGCTTTTTTCCCGGCTCTCCCCACGAGCCCAGGAATTTGCCATCGGGGCTGTGGTGGCTGATCCGCGCCGTTTCGTACTCCAACACGAAAACGCTCCCGTCCGCTGCCATCGCCATGTCCAGCGGGTACTTCATCGCGCCCCAGTCCTTGCCAAGATGCCCGAAGCGCCGCAGCACGTTCCCCTCGCGGTCATACACCACGATCCGGTGATTCCCCGCGTCCACCACATACAGCGACTTGCCGTCGGGCGAGACGCTCAGCGCCATCGGCCGCAACAACTCATCGCTCTCGTAAACGGGGCTCCCCCACTCCTTCTCGAAAACGCCCTCCCGCGTGAACCGCATGATGCGGTTCGCGCGGCCGTACTCCGTCACCCACAACGTATGACCGTCGGGATCCGGAACCGCGTCCGTCGGGAAGATCATCTGACCGGGCCCCTCGCCATTCACCCCAAAGGAGAAAAGCAACTCGCCCTCCTTGTTGTAGTTCAGAATGCGGCTGTAGTGCGTGTCGGCAATCCACAGCGAGTCGTTGACCGGATCCACGCTCATCCCCGTCGGCGTGCCGTTGCTGTATTCCGCAAGGCGCCACTGGCGAATGAACTCCCCCGACTCCGCCTCGAAGAACTGCACGCGCCCGGAGCGGTCGATCACCGCGATCTCCCCCGCCGCCGTAATCGCCAGGGCCCGCGGCTTTGTGAACTGACCGGGCTGCCGCCCCGCGTGGCCGATGGCAACGGCGCCGCCATAATTGGACTGGGACTTGTCGCGGCCGCACGAAGCAAGAAGGAGGATGGCGAATACAGAAATGAACAGAAGGGATGAGGGATGAGGGATGAGGGATGATTGCGCCAATTGATCCCTCGCTGCTGATTCAAAATGTGGCCCTGCCTCATCTTGTCCCATAAGTCCCCTTCGTCCCTTTGGTCCTGCCTCTCACCACTCCCATCCCCGCCGTTCATCCCTGCCGTTGCCGTTCATCCCTCGTCCCTCGAACCTCATCCCTACTTCTTCGTCTCGCCGAAATTGATCGCCTCGAAGTAGTCCCTCACGCTGTTTCTCATTCCAGCGGGGATCTCGTTGTCGGTGATCGCGTCGGCGGCCTTCTGGCGGTATTCCTGAGGGACGCGGGTGTAGCTGACATTGGACTCTCCGCGCGGCGCGGGGGCGTCGATCTCGATGACGGCGATGATCTCGCCCTCGTTTTTCTGGCCGGGGATGAACTCGTCCTTGAAGTCGAAATTGCCATCGCCGCCGTGGGGAACCTGGCCGCCCTCGCCACGGCCGGGGCCGCCGCTGCCAAGGCTGCTGCTTTCATTGATACCTTCCTTCCAGTCGCTCTGGCCCGCAGTGTTGCCCGGGCGGCTTCCACCCGCCTGCTGGCTCGGTGAGCCGCCGCCAGATTCGCCCTGACCCGGTTGGGTGCCCTGACCCTGACCCTTGCCCTGACCCGGCTTGGCCCCGCCCTCACCGCCGCCCATGCACTGACTCATGCACTCGCCCATGGACTTCTGGGCCTGCGACATCGCGGCCATCTGCTGCATCATCTGGCTAAGGTCCTCCGCGCTGGCCGCCGCTTGCTGGAGCGCCGCCGCCGCCTGAGCCGCGGCCTGCTGCTGGGAGGCACTCTGCTGGCTCTTCTGCTCGCCGCTCTGGCTCCCCTGCTGTTTGGCCTGCTGGCTCTTCTGCTGGCTCTGGTCGGAGTTCCCCGACTTGCTCTCCTCCTGCTGCGCGGACTGCTGGCTCTGCTGCTGCCCCTCGCCGCCACCCTGCTC
>JBBQYG010000088.1:0-15797 GCA_038208905.1 Candidatus Sumerlaeia bacterium
CGAGGAGGTGGCGTTTCGGAGACTGTGGTGGAGGGGCAAACGGGTGCCTTTTTCGAGGACCCCGACGCCAAAAGCCTTGCTCGTCTCCTGAGGCGGCATGAGGATGGAACCTATCGAACCGCGAGGATTCGCGCGCGCGCGGAGGAGTTTTCTCCCGAGGCCTTTCGTCGCGCGATTCTGGATTGGATCGAGAAGGAATCGAGGTTTGTCTGGTGAGAGGACGAAAACGCGACCAGTTCGTCGTCCTGCAATACCTCAGCGATTCCCTGTCGGTCGCTGCGGGACTGCTCGGCGCCTATTGGCTTCGATTCATGAGCGGGCTCGACCCCGACGCCGTCGCCTCCACCAACTACATCGTTCAGTTCTGGTGGGCCCTTGGCCTGTGGCTGGCCTGCCTCTCGTTCTCCGGCGTCGTTGCGGCCCACCCACGCGTCATCAGCTTCAACCGCGCGCGGCGCATCCTGTATGCGGGGGCGCTGGCCACGATGCTGATGGTGGTGCGGAATCACTTCATGCGCGAGTACGATGTCGCACGACTGATCTACCCAATGGCGCTCCTCTGCGTGTCGGCAGTGGTCGTTCTGAACCGGTTCTTACTCCAATGCTTCATCACGCGCTTCATGGTGACGCGCGGCGCCCAGAGTCGGGCCCTGATCGTGGGGCTCGGGCCGGTGGCGCTACGCCTGGCGGCGCGGTTCAAGACCCACCGCGACATGGGCTACGAGCTGGCGGGCTTTGTCTCTCTCGACGATCAAAATATCGGCCAGCTCATCGGTGGCGTTCCCGTTCTGGGATCGCGCGACGACCTGCGCCGCCTGATCCGCGACAACGGCGTGGAGGAAGTATTCGTAGCCCAGACGGACATCCCCAACGACACGTTCTTCCAGCTCTTCATCGACAGCGAAAAGGAGTGGGCGCGCGTCAGCTTCGTCCCGTCGCTGGTCGAAATGATGCGCTCCCAGATCCACTACGACGAGGTCGCCGGAGTCCCCATCTACTCGATGCGGGAAACGCCGCTGCAAGGCTACAAGGCCTCCCTCAAGCGCGTGGCCGACATCATGGGCGCCGGCGCGGGGCTGTTCGTCCTGTCGCCCCTGTTGCTCGTGATCGCGATTCTGGTGAAGCGCAGTTCGCCGGGCCCCGTTCTCTACAAGCAGACGCGCCTTGGCCTGAACGGCGAGGAGTTCAAGATTTACAAGTTCCGCACGATGACCGTGGACGCCGAAGAGCACGGCCCCGCCTGGGGGCGGCAGGACGATCCCCGCTCGACGCCGATCGGGCGCTTCATGCGGACGTGGAATATCGACGAGTTGCCGCAGCTCTACAACGTCCTGCGCGGAGACATGTCGCTGGTGGGCCCGCGCCCCGAGCGACCGTGGTTCGTTGACAGGTTCCGCGAGGTGTTCCCCCGCTATATGTCGCGCCACAACGTGAAGACGGGAATGACCGGCTGGGCCCAGGTCCACGGCCTTCGCGGCGACACGTCGATCCAGCAGCGCCTGCGCTATGATCTGTACTATATCGAAAACTGGTCGCACTGGCTGGACCTGAAGATCATCATCATGACGTTCTTCACGCCCAAGCGCCCACGGCGGCCACGCCTGCTGCGCGATCAGTCGATTCGCGGACTCCAGATGATCGTGGCTCCGCACGCAGAGCGCGTCGCCCCCCGCGAACCCGAGTTCAGCGCCGAGCGGCCCGTCGGGCGCGCGTAGATCCGGCCGTTCGAGGCATGCTGGGGTTGAAGGCCCGCCAATGCGCCGATTCTCCAAGGTCGCGTGGATGATTCGTTCCTCCGGTAGCTGGATCAACCCGCGGGTGCGTCGAAGGAGTTTGAAGCGGATGGGTGGAACTCTCCGAGCTATTGTGACCGGTGCCCGAGGCACTCTCGGCGCCGTGCTTTGCCAGCGCATCGTCTCAGCGGGAGGCGAGGCCATTCCGTGGGACCGAGCCCGCGTGCCCATCGACGACTACGGCGCGATGGAGCACTTCGTTCGCGAAAGCGGAGCTTCCGCGATCTTTCACCTGGCCCTCGCCTCCAAGCCGACTGGCATCGAGAACGAGGGCTGGCTGGTCAACTGGCAGTGGCCCAGCGAGCTGGCCTGGATCGCCCGCCAACTTGGTGTTCCTTTTGTCTATACAAGCACCGTGATGGTCTACACCAATGCCGTTCCCGGTCCGCGCGATCCGGCCACGCCCGCCGACGAGACGGAGGGATACGGAGCCGAGAAACGCCGCGCGGAAGAGCAGGTTCTCCACCAGAATCCCGGCGCCATCGTCGCCCGCCTGGGCTGGCAAATCGGCAGCGCGCCGGGAACCAACAACATGATCGACTTTCTGGAGCGGACGAATCGCGAATCGGGCGCCATCCGCGCCAGCACCCGCTGGATTCCCGCGTGCTCGTTCCTCGAGGACACCGCCGACGCGCTCCTCTCGCTTCCGGGGGCGGGATCGGGGATCCACCATGTGGAGGGGAACAGCACCGGCCTGGATTTCCATCGCATCGCCACCGGGCTCAATGCGCTCCACGGCAACCGATGGCGCATCGTGGCGACGGACGACTTCGTGCTGGATCAGCGGCTCCGCGACACACGGGTGCCGGTTGGTTGCGTCGAGGCAAGGCTACCCCCCGCAGCATAGCCGCTCCTGCGGCCAGTTCGCCACTTTCTGCGTCCGGATGATGTTCCCAAGGCCCACCGTGCCGTTGCTCGGATCGTAGGGAGCATCGAGCCCATTCAGCACGCGGGAATCGGGTTGAAGAAGTCTATCGGTGACACAGGATCGGCGTACTTCCTGTCAGGACCGAGGGAGAGGAGCTTCCACTCTCCGTAGCGCGCCAGCGCGCCGAGGTGGGAGCCGGGACCATCGGCCGCCTCGAGGGGAAGCGTGCCGCCGGGGGGCGTTTCGGCGAGGGACTCCGAAACTGGCAGGCTCCGGTTGTAAGTGCAGTGGGCAACGAGCGCGCCGACGACGGGATCGTTCTCCTTCGCCGTGAAGGGATCGGCAAACGCGGTGCTGGTCAGGAACGCCACCGGTGTCGAGAGCTGCACGGGGAGGACCGCGAATAAGCCATCGTTGGGGGGTAGCGGTTGCTGTCGATGCGATAGGCCTCCAAGGCCGTGGCCACGGACCGCAGGTCGCTCTGTACGCGCGAGACCTTGGCGCGCGTCTGGGCCTCCAGAAAGTTCGGCACGGCGATCGCCGCTAATATGGCGATGATTGCGACCACGATCAACAGGTCAAGAAGTGTAAAGGCATGACAGCGAATGGTCGGCTTGGGCATGGTTCCAAGTGGATGGATGAATGAAATCGGGGCGCACGATTCGCGCCCCGGGGGTGGCTTGGATCGATCCCGCATCCGGACAGTTCCCGGACCCTCGGATGCCTGCGGAGCTATGGCGTGTAGTTGGAAATGCGTTGGAAGGCAATCTTCTCCAGCACCGGGCCCAGCGTCTGGCGCAGGTCCACCTTGAGCGCGGCGAAATCCCACTCCATCACCTCGCACTTTTCGGCGGCCATGATCGTGGCGGTGCGCGTCTCGTTGGGGTTGAAGAGGCCGACCTCGCCCAAGAGGGTACCCTTCCCATAGCGCATAAGTTCCTTCCTTGCCGTCTCGTCCAGCAGGGAAAGCTCGCCGGACACCAACAGGAAGAACCGCGCCTCGGTTGGCTCGCCCTTGCGGAACACGATGTCGCCCGCCGCGAAGGCCTTCGCCTGTGCGCCCCAGAATAGCTCCGCCAGCATTTCCCCGGGAAGCATGCTGCCGATCTCGGATTCGATAAGAGCCTGGCGCGCGGCGGCATAGTTCATGGCGTGGTCCTTACTGGGGGGATGCGGAAAAGGTTGCGGGCGTGCTGGCTCGGATCAACCCGAAAGGGCCATCCCTCGGCCGAGCGCGCGCGGGCCGGACATCGGCCAAGTCCAGGGTAACCATTCCGCCCAGATTGGAAGGTGAATGTTGGGGAATTGCACCATTGCAATGGGGTCACTTGTTTGCCTTGACTGAGAGCACCAACATGGACAACTTATATCTACTTTATCCGAAGGAGTGCTGTCATGCTCAATCAAACGTCCGAAACCGCGATTCGCGCCCTGATCCTGATCGCCATGGCCGACAAGGAAAAGTTGATGACGCCCAAGGGAATCGCCGAGCAGCTCGGGACGTCGCCCAGCTATATGGCCAAGATTACTGGCGCCTTGGTGAAGGCGAACCTGCTTCGCTCCCAGCGCGGCGCAGCGGGCGGCGTGACGATGACGCGCGATCCCAAAACCGTTACCCTGCTCGCGATCCTGGAGGCCTGCCAGGGGCTCCTGATCGGCAACTACTGCGAGGCCATCGGCGATCACCCGGAGCCCGTTTGCGCCTACCACCTGGCGATGAAAGAGGCCCATCAGGCGTTGGTCTCCGTCTTCTCTCGCTGGACACTCGCGATGCTTCTCGCCAACCCCGGCCCCGCCGCCGACGGTCCCACGAACTGCAAGATGGGATTCTTCTGCCGCGACGGCAAGTACGTCTGCCTCGGCGCCAACGGTCTCGCCTGCGAGTCGGCGGTGTAGGCGACGGATTCCCGTTGTCGGCGGAACCCCCACCGGAAAGGCTCGCGGCGCTGGACAAGGAGCCGCCGCCCGATGCCGGAAATTCGGATCGATAAAAACCCACTCACGATCGGCGAAGGCTTTCTGGCCTTCCTGCTGAGCCCGTGGGTGTGCGCGGTGGCATTGGTCGGACTGCTGGTCGGGGTGCTGGTGATCCCGCCACAGGGCTTCACGGTATCCACCTGCGGCATGATGCGGATGATGCACACGCCGTGCCCCGGCTGCGGGCTCACGCGGTCGGTCTCCTCCGTGCTGCACGGGCGATTCGTGGCGGCGTGGGAGTACAACCCATTCGGCTATCTAATTGCCGGGCTTTTCATCGTGCTTGGCCCCATGACAGCGATGCCGGGGCGCTGGCGTGCGGCGCTCAGGAATCGGCTCGGGCGATGGGGAAACGGAATTGCCATCGCGGCGGGGATCGTTCTGGCCGGATTGATTGTCCACGGAGTGGTGCGCGCGGCGCTAGTCATGGGCGAACACCCTAGCTACCTGTGGTGGAAGCAGGGCGGCCCCGCCCCGACGTTGCAGCGCGAGGGCATCGTGCCAGCGAAGAACATCCCCCTCCTATGGGGATCGCAGGACGAGGAAAGCACCACAGGCTGAGGGAGAAACGACGCGATGGCATACCGGATGATTCTTGGAGCCGCAACGCTGGCGCTGGCCGCCACCGCCCCCGCGCAGACGGGCACTTGGGAGGACATCGGCGCGGGTTCCGGCAGCCTGCCGGGGATCATGCGGCTTTCGGAGTTTGACGACGCCGTTCCCGCAACGAATCGCCGCGAGTATTTCCCGCGCCTCGCGGTGGTTCAGGAGCAGTTGCCCGTGCTCCTCTTCAACTCCTCCACCACGAATCTGGCCTTCAATCGCAACGCCACCCACGCGGTCGCTTGGTCGGGGACGGCGTGGGCTTTTCTCTCCTCCGCCAGCGGCGGGCGCGTCCTTCCCGGCATCGAGACGTGGCCCGGTACGGGTGTCTCCATCGCGGCCACGGCTGATCAGCTCTTCGCCGGCGCGCGCGGCACGGTGAACCGCATTGCGGCGGACGCCAACGCGGCGGCCTTCGACAGCTCCGGCGTATGGGAGCCGCGCGGGACATCGCTCGCTGACGGCGGCATCACGCTCGCCGATTCGCTGGAGACCCAGACATACGAAGTCGCCACAGGCATCGCCCCCAATGGGAGCCCAGCCCTTGTCTATACGAAGGGCCCAGCGCTCCAGCACGAGCTTTACTTCGCGTTCTTCAACGGCACGGCATGGGTCGGCCTGGGAGGTTCCCATACCACCCCCATCGCCACCAGCCCCAACGACACGGTCACGAATCTGCACCCGGCCATCGCGTATCTGGGCAATGATCCCGTAGTTTTCTGGACCCGGCGGCAGAACATCAGCGAGACGGTGCTGGCGTTGCGCTGGAGCACCACCAACGGCGCGTGGGGTCCGCTCACCGGCACGGTCTCGCCGACGGTGGTCGGCCTTGGCCGCAGGCCGCAGGCGGCCCAGCTTTCCGGCTCTCCGCAGTTCCATCTCGCTTTCGAGAACCTGACCGACAACAGTCTGAAGCTGCTCCTATGGAACGGCACCGCCCTCGTGGACGATGGCAATCCGCTGGCGCCGTGGGACCTCACCGCTATCGCGCCGCTGAACGATGTGGCACCATCCGCGCCGGACCCCGCGGCATCGTCCATCGCGCTCGCGCTGGATTCTTTCGAGCGCCCCCTCGTCGCCTTCCGCGCCGAGTCCCCCGCCGACAGCGGCGAGTACCAGATATTCGTCTCGTGGAAGGACGAGCGCGCCCGCTGGGCCGCGATTGGCGACAAGACAACCGGCACCGGGTCGAGTGGCGTGGACTACTCGCTGGAGGGAATCGCGCGCAAGGTCCTCGGCGCCCACGCGCCGACGCTTTCCATCGCGGAGGACAACCGCCCCGTGCTGTCATGGGATTTCGACAACGGCATCGCCGCCCAGGCGATCCTCGTCAAGCGCTGGAGCAATCCCCTCTTCATCCGCAAGCCCGAACCGGCGGTGGCGTTCCGCCAGGCCATTGACCGCATCCTTGGCAGGATCCCCAGCGATCCCATCTTCGAATTCACGCTCGACGAGAATGTGGACGGCAAGATCGACGCGGCGGATGTGCGGCGCATTTTCCTGCTGTTGTAAGCGCTACTTTCGCGGCAGCTTCGAAACCGGCGTCACATCAATCCACGGCATGCGGTGGTCGCTTGCGTGCTCCGCCACAACCGTCCCCCAGTAATCGTGCTGGGCGGCGGGCCAGTACACTCCCCCGCCGAGAACGCGAAGGCCGCGCGATGGCAGCGCATAGTCGATCTGGCTGGTATCGCCCGATCCGAAGGTGTGGCGCTCCCGGAACATCGGCGCCCCCGGGGTTCTCCCCTTCAGCGAGCCGAAGCTGGATTGCAACGGCGTGGAATCCACGACGCGCGGATGGGTCAGGAGTTGCTGGATGGCGAACATGCCATCGTAGCGCGCGCCCTCCACGGGGGAGGCATTGAGGTCGCCGAGGACGACGAATTCCTTCTCGGGCGCGAGGCCGCCCCGCGTTCCGGTGTCGTCGTAGATGGATTCGGCGTTGTCCAGATAGAGCCTCCAGAATCGAATCTCATCGAAGTTGCGCCGCCCGTTGCGGTCCTCCGCGCCGTCGAAGCCCTGGGGCGTGGGGTGAGACAGGAGCAGGTGGATCGTACTGCCGTTGACCGTGACCGGGACATCCCAATGGGACTTGCTGGAGAGGCGGAAGACGCGCAGGGCCTCCTCCGAATAGTAGCCTGCGGGGATGTGGTTTCCCGGCAGGTCGATCCATCGGTAGAGCCGGAACGTCCGCGCGGCATCATAGTCGATGGGGAACATCGAATAGAGCGCCATCGAGTACTGGCCCGGATAGTTCCCGTATCCAAAGCAGTCGTTGCCATAGTCGCGCGTGTTGACCTCCGCCATGGTGGCAGCGGTGCCGTTGTTGTCGAGATCCCGCCCGCTGAGGATCCCGGTATTGCAGGGGCGGACGTAGATGTAGGGATAGATGATCGGCGAATCCCCGCGCATCAGGTAGTTGTCCTGAAATCGCACGGCGTTAAGCCACGGTTCCCGCTCGGCCGCGGGGGTGGAGTAGTCGTGATCCATTTCGTTGATCGCGAGGATGTCGGGTCTCACAGCCTGGATGACGCGCGCGGCGGAGAGCGCCTGGGCGTTGATCCCCGCGCCCTTGGCATCGACCTGGGTGAGCATCGCCGTGGACAGCTCGCGAATGTTGAAGGTGGCAATCCGGACGCCGCCATCGATGGGCGACTGAACGGGGTCGAGGCCGGGGCCGCGCGCGCATCCGCCGAGGAGTACGGCGATGGCCAGCAGGGGGGTGGCGATCCGGAGAAATTGCATGGCGCTGGCCTCTTGGACGGCTGGCAAGGTGGTTCTGCCCAAGGAAAAAACCCTTGTGCGGACAACGGCAAGCTGACTTTCTTACGCCCCGTCGCGAAGTGGCCGTTTTTTGGCCGCCTTTCGCGGAAAATGACCCCGATCAGAGGCATTCTTCATGTACCAGCCGGATATCAAGCCAGCCGCCGTCGTCCGCCACAAGAAGTTTGGCGTTGGGAAAGTCGTCGTGCGCTATGGCGAGGACGAGTTGAGCAAGGTCATCGTGAAGTTCCAGGAAGAGGGCGAGAAGAAGCTCTCCATCAAGCATGCCAAGATGGAAGTGGACGCGCCCGAGCCCGAGCCTGTTGTTCCCCCCGCCGAGTAAGGCGCCCGCGTCATGGCCCTTTCCGCCAAGGATGTCGAGCATGTCGCGCTGCTCTCCCGCCTCGAGCTGGGGCCGGAGGAGACGCGCAAGTTCACCGACGAGCTCACGAAGATCTTCACCTATGTCGAGCAGCTCGACCAGCT
Source organism: Candidatus Sumerlaeia bacterium (assembly GCA_038208905.1). Lineage (GTDB taxonomy): Bacteria > Sumerlaeota > Sumerlaeia > SLMS01 > SLMS01 > JBBQYG01. Next base: position 8,491 of record JBBQYG010000088.1, read on the forward strand.
CGACGTGAGCGGCGTCCCGCCGACCGCGCACCCGCTGCCCATGAAGGACGTATTTCGCGAGGACGTTGTGCGCACTCCGCTCTCCAACTCGGAGGCGCTCTCCAACGCGCCCGAGAAGGAAGACGGCTGCTTCCGCGTTCCCCAGATCGTCTGAGCGAAAAGTAGCGTGGGCGTCTCGCCCACGCTACCTTGATATCATCGACAACCCGGAACTCCCATGAGCCTCCACACCGCCCACGCCCTCGCTTCGCAGCTTGCCGATGGAACGACGACCGCCGTCGCGCTCGCCAACGAATATCTCGAGCGCATCGCCCGCACCGAGCCCACGCTGCACTCCTTCGTGACGGTGATGCGGGCGGAGGCACTGGCCGCCGCGGAGGCTTCGGACGCGCGCCGCGCGGCGGGGAAGCCGCTCTCCCGATTCGACGGCGTCCCCATCGCCATCAAGGACAACATGATCACCCGCGGCACGCGCACCACGTGCAGCAGCCGCATCCTGGAGAACTTCGTCCCGCCCTATGACGGCACCGTCGTCGGCAAGCTGCGCGCGGCGGGCCTTGTCCCGATCGGCAAGACGAACCTCGACGAGTTCGCGATGGGCAGCTCCACGGAAAACTCCGCGTTTGGCCGCTCCAAGAATCCCTGGAACCCCGACCTCGTTCCCGGCGGCAGCAGCGGCGGCAGCGCCACCTGTGTCGCGGGCGGCCAGGCCCCGTGGTCCCTCGGCTCCGATACCGGTGGCTCCATCCGCCAGCCGGCATCATTCTGCGGGCTGGTCGGCTTCAAGCCCACCTATGGCCGCGTGTCACGCTATGGGCTGGTGGCGTTCGCCAGCTCCCTCGACCAGATCGGGCCCATGACGCTCGATGTGGAGGACACGGCGGAACTGCTCTCGATCATCTCCGGCCACGACCCCCTCGACAGCACCAGCGCCAACATCGCCGTCCCGGACTACGCGGCGGAACTGCGCGAGGGGAGCCTTGCCGGCAAGCGCATCGCGCGCCCGCGCGAGTTCTTTACCGGCGAGGGCATGGACCCGGAAGTCACCGCCATCGTGGAAGCCACGACGGAAAAGCTCCGCAGCCTGGGCGCGGAGATCGTGGACGTCTCGATGCCGCACCTGCAGTACAGCGTGAGCTGCTACTATCTGGTGGCGACCGCCGAGGCATCGAGTAACCTCGCCCGCTTCGACGGCGCTCAGTACGGATTCCGCGCGGCGGATACGAAGAACATCGTGGAGATGTTCAGCCGCACCCGCGCCCAGGGCTTCGGCCCCGAGGTCAAGCGCCGCATCATGATCGGCACCCACGCGCTCTCGGCCGGGTTCTACGACGCCTTCTACGTGAAGGCGCTCAAGGTGCGCACGCTCATCAAGCAGGACTACGACAAGGCGCTCGCCCAGGCCGACCTCATCCTCGCGCCCACCTCGCCCTTCCCCGCGTTCGCCGCGGGCGCGCGCTCGGCGGACCCATTGGCGATGTACCTCTGCGACATCTTCACGCTGTCCCTCAACCTCGCTGGCTACTGTGGTCTCAACCTCCCCGCCGGATATACAAGCGCGGGCTTGCCCGTCGGCATCCAGCTATTCGCCGGCGCCTTCGAGGAGACCAAGCTCCTCCAGGCCGCATGGCAGCTCGAGCAGTCGATTGGCGTGGTGGGGACACGGGTGCCCGCGCTGGCGAGCGTATAGACCCCGCGCATCGACAGCCCCTGAACGACGAAACGGCCCGCGATGATCGCGGGCCGGTTCGATATTCTCAGCCGTGCTCAGGCGGGAGCATCAGGGCACGCCGCCGGAGGCGTAGCGGATCACATAGCCAGATGAAATGGTGCCGTTGCTCGGGTCATATCGGGCATCGACGACGAAGCGCGAGCGGGCGCTGTCGCCGGGACGCGCGGGGGGAAGCGCGTTGGACGGACCGACAGACCAAAGAGCCCAGCGAAGGGGACTCTGGTTTACGTTTCTAGTCTCGACTGTGACGGCTCCGTTCGCGCTGAGGCCGGCGGCGAAGTCGGTCGGAAGCTGAACCACAAAGCCACTGCCCGACGGGCCAGACGTCGTGAAGAGGGAAAAGACGCCGTTGGGGTATGACCCGGTGGAACTGAAGCCGAATCCGGCCTTGTCATATCCGAAAGGGGGATTGCCGGGGGTGGACTGGGTGGTGCTATTGATGAAAGTGGAAAAAGGATCGCCGGGAAGAGAGGTCATGAACGCGATCGGGGTCGTCATGCTGCCTGCAGGGATTCCGCCAAAGAGCACCCGGGTTGAATTGCCAAAGAACTGCACCGACGCGGGATAGGTGTTATAGTCAACGAAGTAGGCCTCCGCCGCGATGGCGATGCTGCGCTGATCGGCCTTAACGCGGCTAACCTTGGCCCGTGTCTGGGCCTCCAGGAAATTGGGAACGGCGATCGCAGCCAGAATGGCGATAATGGCCACAACGATCAGCAGTTCGATCAGCGTAAATCCGCACTTACTAGTGGGTGCCTTCACGGTGAGGTCCTCTCTTTTGGGGGGGGGTGTGGGCCCGGGGAAGGGCTCCGCGTCCTAACCTGCAAGCGTCACCCAGCCAGTCCGGTCCTATCAAGCAGTTTGTTCAAGGACAGTAAGAATTCACGGGACCAATCCGGGGGGGCGACGCCGCAGGCTGCAAACGCAGGGAGAGCAGAAAGCCAGCGCGCCCGGCAAGCAAGATGAATCCCGCCCGCCACTCAGAATTCAACGCGCCGACACGGCGGGCCGCCAGCCCCCGCATCAAATTCTCTTGAGGGGATTGCTTTCCCTGGCGCTGGCGCGGACATCGGCCTTGGGGAATCCCTCCTCGGCGAGGGCCATCGTCAGCAGTTCCGCCATGCGCGGCGTCGCGATGGCCTCGCTCGTCCAGTGGCCGACGAGCAGGACGGGGACGCCGCGGTGGTGGGCCTCGGCGCAGTCGTGATGCGTCATCTCTCCGGTGACAAGGAGGTCGGCGCTGCCGGGACGCCAGCGGCGGATGGCTTCTCCGCCGGCGCCGGTAAGGATCGCGATGCGCTCGATGGACTTCTTCGCGTCGCCGACAAGCCCGACGCTGTCTATACCGAGGCGCCGCTTGAGCAGCGCGACCAGCTTGGCGATGGTGGATTTCTCCTTCAACTCCCCCACCAGGCCATAGCCGAAATCGGCGCCTGGTTCTGGTTGCAGGGACAGAATATCGAAAGCGATCTCCTCATAAGGATGCACCTTTCGCACGGCGGCGATCAGCGCGCCGAGGCGCGCCCGAGGGCACAGGCACTCGAGGCGGGCCTCCTCGGCCTCCTCCAGCCTGCCAACGGCGCCGACGTGGGGATTCGCGCCCGCCAGCGGCCTGAACGTCCCCGTTCCCGGCGCGCGAAACGTGCAGTGGGAGTAGTTGCCGATCTCCCCCGCGCCCGCCGAGGCAATCGCCCCCACCACGGCGGTCACATGGCTGGCGGGTGTATAGACAACGTACTTGACCGACGAGGACTCGCGCGCGATCGGCATCAGGAAGCCGCGCCCCGCCGCGCGCAGCTCGATCACATCCGCCAACACCCCGTTGGTTCCCCACGCCACCGCGTCGAAGTTCGTATGCGCCGCGATCATCGCCATCCCGCTGCGGATCAACTCGCTCGCGAGCGCGGGAACAGAGCTGTCCTCGACGAGCGAATTCAGCGGGCGAAAAAGCAGCGGATGGTGCGTAACCAGCGTCCGGGCCTTGAGGCGCTTCGCCTCCGCGATGACTTCGCGCGTGACCTCCAACGCAACCAGCACCCGCCCCGCCGGAACGCCCGGGTCTCCGATCTGAAGCCCCACGTTGTCCCAGCTCTCCGCGAGCCGCGCGGGAGCCACGCGATCCACCGCGGCGGCGACGTTGGCGACAGTGGGTTGGGTCGATGCGGCGTGCTTGGCCAAGGGCGGGGCTCCGGGATGGGCGGGATGGGACCGATGACAGTTGGTGAGGGGGGGTGGTGTCGGCCGATGATTCTCAATGGCATTTACCTCCTCCCACTCACCGCCGAGGGAAATAGAAAAACCGCGCCGACCGCCCGCCAATGGAGTAGGCGGGCATCGAGCCTTCCAATTCATAGCTGGCCAGAATCGCGTCGCGCATCTCCCCGGTGAAGCCGAAATAGAACTCCTCCTTGATCGGCTTCTCCGTCACGATCAGGGCGAATCGGCGCGCGGCCACATCGGCGAGGAAGGGGGCCGGGTCCCACTTCCCCTCGTTGGCGAGCTGGGCCATGATGAACGATTGATAGATCACCGGGCGCCTGGCGAGCAGGAGCGCCTGCACGTCTTCCGAAATCACGGGACCATCGGCGTCGGCAATGCGGACAGCGATCTGGGCAGCGGCCTCCGCGTCGGCGGCGGTCGGTGGGCGTGGCGCGAGGATCGGAAGAAAGCTGGGCGAGCAAAGGCGCCAAGCGTGAAGCGCCAGCAACATCGCCAGCAGCGCCAACACGACGCCGATACGAGGTGGCACGCCCCCCCGCAGCCGCCGGATTCCGAAACCAACCGCCAGCCCCGCCATCAGCGCGCATGCGATGTGGAACTCGATGAAATAGTTCGCCGCGGCCCCACGCTTGGCAATGGCGACGAGCGAGATCGCCGTCAGCAGCGTATAGACAATTGCCAACGCGGCGGCGCGATTTTCCGGCGCGGATGCGAGGGGCCGTGCCAGCCAAAGAACCACTCCCGCCACCGGAAGCGCGAGGAGCAGCCATCGCTGGAAGAACCACAGATGCACCATCCATCGGCGCAACTGCCACCAGTCGAATTCGTTGGCGTTGTAGGTGACGGTGTGGCGCCAGAACTCCCCGCCGGTGACGATCGACAGCGCCGCCACCGCCAGCAGAGCGACGCCCGCCGAGACTGCGCCAAGGATTGCGGCATCGCGCCAGCGCCGCTCCATCATCAACACCGCCAGCACCGCCGCGGGCGCGAACAACTGAGTCTGGCGCGTGTGGAATGCCGCGGCAAAAAGCAACGCCGCCGCGATGAGGCCCGCCCTCCGCGGAGCCAGCAGGAAAACCGCCATCCCCGCCACGCCCAGCGCCGCCGCCATGAAGTCCACGCGCGCAAATGGCAGCCAGTGTGCCACGTCATACGTTGCCGGAAAAATCGCCGCGCCCAGCGCCGCCGCCGCAATGCTGTGCGTGAATCGCAGAGTCACCAGCGCCACCAGCGCCATCGCCACCAGCGCCGACACCAGCGTCAGCAATCGGCACGCACCGATCTGGGAAGGCGACAACAGCCCCATCAGCGCCGACACCGCGGGATAGAGCGGCGTATAGTTCCCCACCAGGTACGGGTAGTCCGTCAGCGGCGGATAGATCGTCTCACCCGCCACCAACCGCGCCGCTTGATTCACGAGGAAGCCCTCCTCGCGATCGATCTGATAGGGATAGGCGAGCACCACCACCACGGCGGGCCGTATCGCGAGGAATGCGACCACGCCAAGCGCGAGAGCAACCAGCGCGGTGACGATTTCTCCAGCAACCGAGGGCTTCGAGTGACGCCCCACAGTAGCATGGGCATCCTGCCCATGCCCCGGCGGCCCAGCCTGCTCGGGCACGGGCGAGACGCCCGCGCTACCGTGCCCCGCCTTCCCGGCCAACTCCTGCACGGGCGAGGCGCCCCTGCTACCTTGGGGCGGCTCCCCGCCGCTCACGCGAGCGCGCGGTCCAGCGCCCCCCGGACGCTGTCGATGCTCATCGCGTCGAGGCAGAACACCGGCTTGGGGCATTCCTTCAAATAGCATGGCGAGCACGGGAAGTCGGTGACGATCTTCTCACCGCGGCCAAAGACATCGACTTCCGCATGGCAGGTGGGGCCGAACCAAACCACCACGGGCCGGGCCAGCGCGATGGCCACGTGCATGCCGAGGGAATCCGCACTCAGCACCGCGTCGCAGCGCTCCACCAGGCCGAAAAAAACCTCCAGAGAATTCCCCGTTCCCGCGTCGATCACGCGCGAACCCGCAAGCGGGCCCGCCGCCTCCATCAGGCGGCGATGGATCGCCTCCTCGCGCTTGCCGCCCAGCAGCACAAACACGCGGTCGCCGCGTGCCGCCTCCGACGCCACGAAGTCCGCCATGCGTTCCACGGGCCACGCCTTGGTGGCAAACACAGGTCCGCACCCCGTGTTGAGCCCCACGACCTTCGCGCCCGCGGGCTGCGCGCCGCCGTGCTCCGCAAAGAGGCGCGCCCAGATCTGCGCCGCCTCGAATCGCGCCGCCGCGCCGATCTGCAAGCCATAGGGCTCGCCCTGATAATCCAGCTCACACATCTCCGCCACGATCTGCGGCACCGTCTTCTGGTTCTGGAAAAACTTCAGCTCGTCGGAAAGCCCCAGCCTCAGCGCATACATCGACGCATCGTTCCACACCGTCGCCGTGTTATAGGCCGTCGGCGCGAAGCCCAGGCGGCGCCCGGCGTCCAGCTTCGCCGAGAGAGCCATCGCATGGCGGTCCTTGTCCAGGCAGTAAACCGAATGGAACGGGCGCCCCTCCAAAGCCAGCAGCCCCTCGGGCCCGAGCGCATGGATTTCATCCACCATCGGATCGCGCACCAGGCTCTCGCTCCCCGGCGCCGTGATCCACACGATCCAGGACTCGGGAAAGCGACGCTTCAGCGCGGGAAGGATCGCCTTCGTCCGCAGCACATCCCCCATCGCTCCCAGCTTGATAATCAGAATCTGAACCCCGCGCGGCGCAAAGTGCGTGCATCCCGGGCATCCGTCGTTCTTGTGGCACGGCTTGTACCCCGTGTAGAAACGGCAATCGGTGCGGATGTCCTTCAAGTCGATCTCGGCGAAAGTGGACATTCCGGGTGGCGCGTGGTGGGTGGGTTGCATTGCGAAGGGAGGAATCGCCCGCCGAGCCCATTGGGACAAGGGAAAGCCGGGGCGGGATCGGACTTTGCTTTACAGGGGGATCATGCACCGCGCACCATTCGCCGGTGAGACCATCCTGACACAGGTGCCGAAAACCATGCCTCGCTACGACTACCACTGCGATTCCTGCGGAAAAGACTTCGAGGCCGTCCAACGGATGTCCGAAACCCCGCTGACCGACTGCTCCTGCGGCAGCCGGGGATCCGTCCGCCGCCTCGTCAGCGCCGGAAACGGCGTCATCTTCAAGGGATCGGGTTTCTATCAGACCGACTACAAGGGAGGCGGCTCGTCAAAGAAGGGCTCCGAATCGGCCTCCCCCTCCCCAGAAAGCTCCACCTCCACGGCCACGGAATCCGCGACGGCCACCACTGCGACCCCCGCCAAGTCCACGGGCTGCGGCGGCGGAGGCTGCGGC
>JBBQYG010000089.1:0-15777 GCA_038208905.1 Candidatus Sumerlaeia bacterium
GATCGGGTACCTCGGGTGACGAGTCTTATCCGCGCGTATACGAGCCTTGAAATTGGTCGGACAGCGTCTGACCAATTGCAAGGACGACCGGAGCCAAGCCGGGATCCAGCGAGACCAGTTCGGGCCATCCCAAGTAGAACAGCCGCGTCGTCTTCAGATTGCTAACGGCCCCCCTCCCGAACTCCGCCGCAAGCGCCTCGGAGAGATGCTGAAGCGTCTCCTTGCCATAAGCCGCCCGCTTAGCGTCGGCCTACTCGTGCTCGAAGATGAGCCGCCCGATCTCGAAGTCGGTCAGCACCTGCAGCCGATTGACGTTCGCCGCTGCCGCGCGGCGAGCGGCCTGGACCAACGCGCGCACCTGACCAACGAGCGGCCCGAGCGCGCGCCTAGAGGACGGCTTCGCGTCCATCTTATCGACCTCGAAGAACTGGGCGATGAGGAGTGCCCCACCCACTCCCCCATTGCCTCCCCCTCCTCCGCGCCATCCTCATGGCCCCCGCAGCCCAATCACCCCGGCGAAGGACCCTCCCCCACCCATGAACACGCATCCCCTCGGCATCGACCTGTCGCTGTTTCCCATTCGCGAGAATCTGACTTATGTGAACCACGCGGGGACGTCGCCGATTCCGCGGACGGCGGCGGATCGGTTGAAGCAGTTTGCCGACGAGGTGTCGGGTCATGCGAGTTCGGTGTATGACCAGTGGACGCTGGGCCTGAACGCGACGCGGGCGAGCGCGGCGAGGTTGCTTGGGTGCGACACGGCGGAGGTGGCCTTTGCGCGCAGCACCACGGCGGGGCTGAACCTGGTGGCGCTGGGGATCGACTGGAAGCCGGGCGATGTGATCGTGGCGGAGGAGAAGACCTTTCCCGCGAACTGGATCGGTTGGCGCGACATCGCGGGCGGGCGCGGGGCGGAGCTGTGGTCGTGGCCGGAGCACGCCGATTACAAGTACCATCTGGAGGATCTGGAGGCGCGCCTCAAGCAGGGCGGCGTCCGCCTGGTCGCGGCGACCAGCGCCAACTTCGCCACGGGCTTTCGTCAGGACATGGAGGCGGTGGGGAAGCTCTGCAAGCAATACGACGCGCTGTTGTGCGTGGACGCGATCCAGACGCTGGGCGTGTTCCCGCTGGACGTGAAGAAGTGCCACATCGACTTCCTGGCCGCCGACAGCCACAAGTGGCTGATGGGGCCGGAGGGGGCGGGGATTTTCTATGTCGCCAAGGAGCGGCTGGAGATGATCGATCCGGCGCTCGTCGGCTGGATGGGGCGGCGCAATTTCGGGCAGTACGAGAAAATGGACCATCCGCCGGACCCGACCGCGCGCCGCTTCGAGGAGGGCTCGCCCAACGTGGCGGGTACGCTGGCGATGGGCGAGTCGCTGCGGTTCCTTCTGGAGACCGGCATCGACCGCATCGCCGTCCACAACCAGTCGATCTGCCGCGTGCTGCGCGAGGGCCTGGCGGACCTCGGCTGGTCGGTGGCCACGCCCGCCGCCGCCGACTGCTCGGCCTCCATCATCGCGGCCCACCGCCCGGGCGTGGACTCCCAGGCTACCGCGTCGGCGATGTGGAAGGAGGGCAAGGTCTGGGCCGCCGCCCGCCGCGGATTCCTGCGCATTTCTCCCCACGTCTATCAGACGGAGGATGACATGCGGCACATTCTGGAGACGGTGAAGAAGGTGATGTAGCGAGGCTAAGGCGGGAGCGTGTAGTCCCCTGTGTGGCGCACTGCCTGTAGGATTTCGATACCCAAGTTGCATTATGGTATCGGAATTCTACGACCCTTTCAGTTGTGGCGAAGCCATGCCGAAGAAAACGGCATTCACCACCGAGGTCACAGAGGACACGGAGAAAGGCACTGCGGGTAGCGGGTTATGCTCCCAGATCATCTGTGTGGGGAGAATGGGAGGCCGTGTTGGAAAGGGCCTTCGTTCTTCGGATTGTCTGTATAGGCATCTATACAAGGGCGCCGGACTGGCTCCGTGCTCTCCGCGCACTCCGTGGCGGAATGCTTTTCTTGCGGGTCCAGAGTCGGCAATAATGAAGTGAAGAACGACCCCAGACAAACCAAGACGATTCCGGACGCGCCCTGGGAAGCACGGAGGGGGGGGATCTTGGGACATATCGTCCCTAGGATCCGAGAGTTTCTGCGAAGCGATCCCAATCAGTCACCGCGTAGTGATCAAAATTGATGGACTCTTTGCGAGGTCCCCTATTGTTTGAACTACGGTACTCGAGGCATTCAGCATAGTCGAGAATCTGGTCTCGAACGCTAGGCATGGCCGACTTGCCCTCTTTGATTTCCACGATTACAAAGTCGTTGGCTCCGCGCCCTAGCAGCAGATGTATTCGGCGGCCAAGGGTTCAAATTCTGGCAATGCGGAATTATTTGTGGAGAAGGCCCGATGCGCACCTACTGTGAAAGTCCCCCGACCTTCGGGGTGTAAAGCGGCTGGCACCCCTCGCGATTGCTCCCTCCTACTTCGCCGCGTCCGCATCCCCGTCGGCGGGCGTCGCGCCGTCGCGGGCGTGTTTCTGCAGGCGCCTCACCACGGTGAGAATCTCGCGGCGCAGGGTGTTGCTGGTCTGGTCGCCGAAGCTGCGTTCCAGCGCGGCGAGGGCGACGGAGTCGCCGGCGCCGTGGAGGCCGAGGGCGGCGACGGCGGCCTTGCGGACGAAGGGGCTCTCGTCCCGGAGGGATTTCACGAGGAAGGGGGTGGCTTCGGGAAAGGGGTCGCTCATCTCCCCCAGGGCGTGGGCGGCGAGGAGGCGGACCTCGACCCGGCGGTCGCTTAGGGCGTGGAGGACTCGCAGCACCACCTCGCGGTCGAAGCAGCGCCGGTCCGTGACGGATGCAATGGAGTCGAACAACTCGAGTGGGTCATCGCCCCCCGCGCGGAGGAGTCCCTTCTCGGCGTCGGGCACCAAGTTGAGCGTAAACATATCGAGAATCCCTCACTCGCAATCGTCTTCTCGACTGGGGAAGGAAAGAATCGTACCGACACAACATCGCACTGCGGTGCTGGCGGGGAACCTTGATTCCACTCGATTTGGGCGCGAGTGGATCGTCACCGGGCTGAAACTTGTATGGATTGGAGTCTCAGCGTGAGACCCAAGCCCGGATTTCACGCGAGCCTTTCGCTCCGGCACCGAGCCGCCCCGCAAACTGCGGCCTCCCGCCGTCTCGTCGCCGCTGATGTGCCCCGGCACACGGCACTCAACGACGGAAAGACCTGATAGTGCGGGCGCTTCTTCGCCTCGCCTGAAAGTTTGTGGGAAACCCGGGCTAACAGAGCAGGCGATAGATATCGCGGACGCGCTCCGCTGCCTCCCGCCAGTCGAACTGGTGGGCCCGGGCGTGGCCCCGTGCGATCAGGTCCTCGCGGAGGCTGGCCGAGCCGAGGATGCGGATCAGCGCCGCCGCGATGTCCTCGGGTTCGTCGGGATTCACAAACTCGGCGGCGTTGCCACAGATCTCCGGCAGGGCGCCAGACCGCCCGGCGATCACGGGGACGCCGGCGGCCATCGCCTCCAGGGCGGGGAAGCCAAATCCCTCGTACTTGGTGGGAAACAGGAACACCCGCGCCGAGCCCAGGATTGCCCGCTGGTCCGCTGGCGGAATCTGGTCCAGCACGCGGACGCGCGATTCCCGGTCCAGATTCTTGATCACGCGCTCCACGTCGCGATAGAATCGGTCCTTCTTCACGATCAGGAGCAGGTCGGTGTCCTCCTCCTCCGCCTGGCGGATGAGCAAGTCGAACCCGCGCACGATATTGAGCAGGTTCTTGTTGGGGCGCGTGGATCCGTAGTACAGGAGATAGGGCCGCTGAAGCTGATACCGCTTCTGCACCTCGCGGGGGTCGCGCTCGGGTGGTTCGAAGAGGCTCTTGTCCAGGCCCGAGTTGATGACGATCAGCTTGGGGATCTCCGCGGGAAAAAACTCCTTCACCAAGTCCTGGGTGTGATAGCTGACGGAGATGATCCACTTCGCGCGCTTGAGCACCGCCGGATAGGCGTACCCATAGAACATGCGATAGGCGAGTTGGATCCACGGCATCCGCCGCGCGGAGAACTCCGGGTCCACAAACGGTTGCAAGTCGTGAATCGTCACCATCAACGGCGTCCGCATCGCCAGCGGCGCCAGCGGGAAGAGGCTGTGTACCAAGTCCACGCGAAGCGAGTCGATGTAGTTTCCCAGCGCCGCCAGCGTCGCCACGCTGACGGGCTTGGGCGAGTAGCTGATCAGGCGGAAGTTTGGGCCGACGGTAAGCCCCGCGCCGAACCCGGGGCGCACGAGCACGTAGTACTCGTTCTCCGAGTCCACGCGGGAGAGGTTTTCGATCAGGTTCTGTGAATACGTGCCGATGCCGCTGAAGGAGCCGTCGAGATAGCGCGCGTCGATGAGGATCTTCATTCGGTGATCCGCGCGCCCGCCGGGGGCATGTCAGTGATGATCGTGATGGTCCGCGCCCTGGTCGCCCTCGTCCTCGGCATGGTCCAGCTTCAACAGCGTGGCGAGCAATATAGTGCAGCCCACCACCGCGGAGGTAAGCAGGAAAGCCAGCATGAAGATCTGTTTGGGTTCCATCGGCGGCACGATCCGGGATACGGGAATGACCTTCGCAATACGGCCGAAGGGTGTGGATCGTGCCGGGCGGAAGGCAACCCGATTCTGTAATCTCTAATGGAGCATCCACATCGTGGCGTTGGTATTCGCCACGGTGACGGTGCCGCCCAGCCCGGAAAGGCCATCGACCGTGGCGCCGTTCCCACGGACGATATTTGTGATCCGGGCATCCCCGCTGACGCCGAGCATGGCCTGGCCGAGGCCGATCGCGCGGAGCTGGATCGTGGCAAAGGCAAGCGTTCCCGGGCGGTCGGTGTCGGAAAGCCCCGCCAGATCCACCCCGCCCGTGAAGGGATTCATCACCGTTGCCTGGTTGAAGATCAGCGGATTCACCTGGCCGCCGGCCACCTGCAGGATATCCGGCGGAAAGGTGAGTCGCGTTCCCGCCGCGCGGATGGCGTTGGGGCCGGTCTCGATCACCAGATTGACGGAGAACTCCTGGTTGAGGACCACGTTGGAGGGGAAGTTCTGAATGCTGAGGGAAATGGTGTCGCCCTTGGCGTCGGAGAGGTCCTCGCCCACAAGCGACTTGCCGAACTCGCCCAAGTTGCAGGGCACCTCCACAAGCAGGCAACCCGGCGCGCCGACGTACTCGCTGAATAGCTTGAGCCCCACGGTGTCGAGGTCGGCGCTCGTGACCAGGCCGTTGCCGTTGGCGTCGCCACGCCCCCGGCATTCGACGCAGGTATAGTCGGCGCCGAGGTTGCTCTGAACGAAGACCAGATCGGCGGCGTTGACGAACAGGCTCAGGTCCGCGTCGCCCTGATACCCCGCCACGATCGGCGGATCCGTCTGGCTGGGATTGGTGCCGTTGTCCTGCTCCTCGATGTTGGGCAGGCCGTCTCCATCGGAGTCGTCGTTGGCGCCCTCGTTCTGGTTGCCGAAGTTGAAGATCTCCCAATCGTCGTCCAGCCCGTCGCCGTCGCTATCCACGAACGGCGGAACGGCCCCGGGCGCGCGGGAAACGATGCCCACCACTTGGGCACGGGGGGACGATTCGCTGCAGTTGTCCACATTCACGACGGCGCGAAGGACCACGGAGCTGTTGTCGGCAAACGTATCGGCCAGCCCGGTGAGGCGATACGTCGTGCCATTGGCCGTAAGCCGGAACCCCGAGGGCGCGGCGATGATCGTGCCGGAAAGCACCGTCTCCGCGGGGGCAAGCGTCGCGAAGAATGCGTCCACTTGGGCGGCCACGAAGGGGAAGTTCGTGATGCGCACGCCGGCGGGAATCTTGAGCGGGTCGATGGCCTCTCCCGAAAAAACAGAGGCGATCTGGCGGTTCATGGAGATCTCTCCCGGCGAGGTCGCGAACCGGAAGTAGTCGGTGACGACGGCGATCATCTCCGGCGTGACGGCGGCCTCGATGGCGGTAAGCAGCAACGCCTCGTTGCGCTTGGCGCGCAGGGACAGGACCACCTCGGGCGGCGGGCCTTCGTTCTCCACGCCGGGCAGGTAGCTCTCGCCCATTTCGCGCTCGTAGTAGTGATTGAGCAGGAACGCCGCCGCCGTGGAGCGCGGATCGACGGCCTTGCCATTGATCGCACGCAGGATCGCGGCATCGTACTGCAGGCGATACGCCGTGCGCCATGTGGCCAGCGTGGTTGACTGGTTGCAGAAGGCCGCCGCATCGATACACAGGCCACGCGGCGCAATCGCGGCCAGAAGCTGGCGCCCGCTGCCATCCAGCGCCTTTGCGCGGATCAGGTGGAATTGTTCGCCGGAGGTGCGGATGCCGAAATTGGCGGCGGTCTGCACGGGCGAGGACATTGCAAGGCCGCCCGGTGTCAGGACCTCCACCGCATAGGAAGCAGGATAGGGCTTCAGCGGAACCGGCGCGCCCGGCGGCATCACGCCCGCCGACGTGGGGGCAACCGCGCCGCCCACCGTCAGCTCGACTACATCCAGCGACGGAGCCGCGGGAAACGAATTCACATCGCCCGCCGCGGTTGCGCGCAGCGTCTCGTCCAGCGTGGACCAATTGTCGCCATCCGTGTCCGCGAACTGCGGCGCCACGCTCATCGGGAGAATCGTGGGCGCGCCGCGCAGCAACTCGTCCAGGTCGTTGATGTTGTTGCCATTCGCGTCGCCCTGGGCGATGAATGGATCCGTGCCGACCACGACCTCGATGCGGTCGGGGATGGCGTCGCCATCCACGTCCGAACAGGGGAGCGAATCGATTGTATAGACAACGGTCTTGGTGGGGCCCGTGTCGCCGCCGCGCACGCCGCGATAGGCGACCGTGGTGGTCTGGACAACGGTGATGGCGCTGGAATCCCAATCCTGAAACCCGCCGCCGTTAATCGCATACTGTACCGTCGTTAGCGCATCGGGCGTCTGGAACCGCACGCGCTGCGGAGTCAGATAAGTCCCCGGATTCGGCGTCGCCAGCGCGCCGGTGAAGTCATACACGCCCGGCGCCCCGAAGAAGGACACCGCGCGGTCGGCGGCCACCTGATTGATCGAAACGAACACCCCCGGCGGAGCGACCTGCTCCACCACGAGGTTCGACTGCGGTGCAAAGCCCGTGGCCGCGCTGGTCGTGTCGCGGGCGACCGTGACCTGGCCCCCGTTGTAGGGAACAGCGATCCCCCTCACATAGCCGGGAACAAGGCGCCCCACCAGGGGGTAAGCCTCCGGATCGGTGTCGGGATTGCCGCTGTAGAAAAACACGTTGCTCGTGGGCGCCTGGGCGCCAGCAAAGCCGACCGACGCGGCGACGAGGAGGAGCGAGGCGAGATACCGGCTGTTGAGTCGCACGGAAGGCTCCTTGCGGAGGCGTTGTATAGACACGGAATTGGTCATTGCGGCGCTATCTGGACCTCGATCTGGAGCGGGCCGATCAATTGCTCCAGTTCGAAGGTCTTCTTGTTCAGCTTGAGAATCACGTAGGCGTAGGGCCTAAACGGCACATGCCCCGAGTTATCGACGAAGAAGACCGTGGTGTTCTTCTTGAAGAAGAAGGGATCGTCGATGACGCCATTGGTCCGGCGGATCTCCTCGATCACGGGAGAGACCGCGTGCCACTGGACACTGCTCAGGTCCGACCGCCTGCGCCAGACGATGAACGGCGGCTCCAGCACATCGAGCGGCGGGAACTCCGGGTTTTCCGAGCGGATGCCGATCAGTACGCTGCCGCCACGGACACCCTGTTCCGAGGTGATGGTCAGGTTGCCCTGGGGAACCGACTCCGGCAGGGGGCGCGCCGCCCAGCGCAGAAGCCCCATGCCGCCGGGCGCAAACTTCTGGGACGCCCAGATCAGGGGGAGCTGGTTGGTGCTGGACGCCGCGGCGCCGGCCTTGGGAACCGCGGCCACACTGACCTGATACTCCGCGTTCGTATCGAAATCGCTTCCGCTTCGGTCCAAGCTGCGCGTCGTGATCGAGTACTCGTTGTTGGCCGCGTCATAGGAGAAATTCCCCACGGCTCCCGGGTCGTTCACGTCGGAGAGCGGAAACTCCAGCGGCAGCGTCGGCGTTCCGATCTGGTTGATTCCCGCCTTCTTTGCAATCTTCACGTTGTAGTGCGAGATCCCCTGGCGCGGGCCCGTCCACTTCACCGTCACCGCGCGCTGGGCGGGGATGTCGTCGCCGCTGGCGAGGACTTCCAGAACCGTGGGGCGCGGCACGTTGCCCACCACCACGACCTCGGCCGGCACCACATAGGGGATGCCGATATTGCCGTGCTTGTCGAAGGGGGCCACGCTGTACTTCACCTGGGCCAGGCCCTCGGGATGGTAGTCGTCCACCAGGTCGAGGGTCGCCTCCACGCCGCAGGGAAACTCCTTCACCAAGGTATAGGAATTCCCGCCATCGACGCTGCGATACAGGCGAAACCCAGCCGTCTCTCCGCCGCCGCAGGCAACCTTGAGGCGGATCGGCGGGGTGTTTCCGCCGGGGAACGCGATGAGCTGCAACGGCTCGTTGGCGAGGTTGCCGCCCACGCAGTTCTCCTCCACGCCGCGCGATTCGAGAGACACCTCGTAGCACACGCGCGGCCCGCCCGGCACCCACGTCTGCGGCGGCGCGACATCGATGGTGGTCAGGCTGCCGTCAAACGTGACCGCCTCGAACTTGTAGGTCGGAATCTCCCGGCTGCTGGTGACGGATTCATCCTCCGGCAGATCGACAATCTGAGTGCCGAGGCTGCTGAGGCTGGTGGTCGAAATCAGTTCCTGCCGTGATCCGCCCGTCACGTCGGTTTCCGTGCGATAGACGCGGACCTCGGTGTAGAGCTGGCTGGCCTTGGTGAACTTGAGGAGCGGAACCCACGTATCGCGGGAGGTGCCGGGCACCTCGCGCGTGGAACCCACGAGGAACGGCAGCGCGCGCGTCCCGCAGATGTCCAGGATTCCCTCCAGCGTCGGCGGCAACACATCGTCGATCACGCCGCGCGCGGGGGGCGAGAGCGCGCTCTCGTTCCCGTGCGCGTCCACGGCGGAAACACAGTACCAGAACACGCGGCCCGGCGTCGTGGTCCCCGGCGGCAGATCGTCGAACACGATGCGCCGCTCGTTGGGATCGGCGGGCTGGTTGAGCGCCGTGATCAGTCCCTCGGTCAAGCCGTCCACCGCGGGAAACGGACCCTTCAGTCCCTGGTTCTCGTACTTCTGATAGCGATAGAGTCGATAGGTCGCCGTATCCTCGTCCTGGCGCGTGAAGAACACGCGGAGGAAGGGGACATCGTTGGCGCCGCGTTCCCTGACGACGTTCATGCCGCGCGGGGTGTTGGGCTCGAAGGTGTCGCGCACCGTCGCCTGGAGGGCGTTGCTCGGCAGGCCCGCGGTCCCCAGCAGATCGCGCGCGACGGCCCAGTAGGTGTAAGTCGCGCCGACGGGGAGAAGATCGTCCTCGTTCTCCGTATCGAGCCACGATCCGTCGTCGGCGAAGACATACGACTGGTCCCCGGGCTCGTCGGGGATCGGCGACGGCGGAAGAATTGGGAACTCGTTGACGAGCGTTAGGTCGGCCTTCACCGAGTCGAAGTCCTCGCCCGGCCCGAGCGCGCGGCCCAGCTTGTAGATGTCGTATCCGAAGTTCACGTCGCGCTTGTCGTACAGCTCCGGCGGCACGTCCCAGTCGAAGAAGACGCGGCGGTGGTTGCCGCGCGCGGGCGTGAAGCCATCGCGGCCCCTGAGGAAGACTTCCTTCAGCGCGGCGGGTGCCGGCAGCACCAGCGGCTCCGTGGGATCGAGGGTGATCTTGCCCAGCGCGTTCAGCGCGTTCCCCGCGGCGTCGCCCTGCCACAGCTCGTAGACATAGGGCCCGCCGTTCACGTCCACCACGTCGAGGTAGCCGAAGCCCTCGATCACGGAGAAGCCGTAGTTGATCTGCATCAGGAAATTGCGGCGCGTGGTGGCGTAGTCGGAGGCGTCCTTCCCCTCCAGCAGGTCGATGCAAAGCTGGGCGAATTCATCCTCGCTCTGGCCCGCGTTGCCATAGACGCGCTTCAGCGTTTCCCTGGCGTGCTCCAGGATGCGTCCCTCTCCGGGGCGGAAGAAGATGCCCTTGATCACGGCGACGGAGCGCGTCTTCTTGACCGTGCCGATCTGCTCGCGGACGCCGTTGTTCCCGGTGCGGAAGATCACCGAGGAATCGAGCTGGATCAGTTCCTCCAGCGTGTACCAGCGCAGCAGCACG
Organism: Candidatus Sumerlaeia bacterium; assembly: GCA_038208905.1. Lineage (GTDB taxonomy): Bacteria > Sumerlaeota > Sumerlaeia > SLMS01 > SLMS01 > JBBQYG01. The sequence goes on from JBBQYG010000089.1 coordinate 10,268, forward strand.
CGCCGCCCGCCGGTGGTGTCCCCGCCGACGATTCCCGTGTAGTAGAGCGGCATCGGATTCGGCTGCGTCTGTGCCCGCGCGGAGCCCGCGGCGACCAACACCGCGCACGCCACCAGGAAGATTCGCACAGCCAGCCTTGCCATCGCGGATGGTCTCATCGTTGGTCCCTGTTGGAGTATGCTCATAGCCCGCAGTCCGCCTTTGTTTCCACTGACCAGCCGTTTCGATACAGCGCGTCGGCATAGAGAACGCAGGTGGCGCACCACTTGTCGGCCCACACGTCGTCGGTGGTGAACCATGCCTCGGGCTCGCAGAAGCCGATGCCGCCGGCCAGCCAGCCGATGCCCTTGAAGAAGAAGCCGCCCGATTCCTTGCCGCCCAGAAGCACCAGCTTTCCGCGAACGGAGATGATGCAGATGCCCTTGCCATACACCCCGGCGGTCAGCTTGCCGCCATAGGTTGGTCCCTCGGCGAAGTACCAGAATCCGGCGCCCGCCGTGGCGCCTACCCGCAGGAAGCATCCGTAGTCCACGATGGGAATCGAGGCTTCGCCGAAGGCGTATATACCAGTCAGCTCGTCCTTGGTGATCACGCCGTCGATCTCGGGATCGATGGTGGAGATGATCTCGATCGCATTGCACGTCCGGCCCAGAAAGATGCCGCCGCGCATCGCCACCTTGTTGAAGACCACGGAACCGCGGAACGCGATGAAGGTTTCGTTCTCGCCAACCCCCGCCGCAAACGCGGGAGAGAGGATCTTGACGGCCTCGAAGTTGATCTCGCCCGTCGTCTCGATGCGGCCCGCCACGTCGGAGAGATAGAAGATCAGCGGGTCGTCGGGCTCGGGCGGCAGCTTGGAATTCAGCCGCAGCGACAGCTCGATGATATCGGCCACCAGCTTGCCGCGCGGCACCCGGATCGGCAGGTCGAAGACGGCGATGGTGATGCGAATCGATTCGGCCCCCGCGGGCGTTCCGCAGATGACGCCCTCGGAATCGTTCTTGAATCGTTCCATGTCCAGCGCGCCGCGGAAGCCCATGTCGTCGGGTACCGACAATTCGAACGCGGCGTCGATATGCAATCGGTCGAGCGACTGGCCGCCGAAGACCGCGTAGCCGCTCATCTCCGCCGCCTTCACGCCAACCACGTCGTTGAACTGCTGCGTCACGTTGTTGAGCGAGCCGCCGATCTCGTCCAGATACGCCTTCATCTGGTTGTTCACCGTGTCGAAGAGGCCGTTGAGGAGGTTCTGGGCCTGTTGCCGCAAGGGCTCCAGCAGCTTTGCCACAACCTGGTTGATCGCCTGGGTGAACGCCGTGTTCAGCAGCGTGTCCACGATGAAGGTGTTCACCTCGTCCACGTCGAGGTTGCGGATCTTGGCCGAGTCCGACGCCCGCGCGGAGAGGAAGGTGTTCAGTTTCGACTGAATCTGGCTGATCGCCTGGTTGAACTGGGGGCCATCGATCAAGTCCTGTATCTGGGGAAGATTCACCAGGTCGCCGGGCGCGCCGATCGTGTTGCGAAGCTGGATCAGCGCGGGGCGAAGCTTCTCGTTGATGAGGACGTTCACGATATAGTCGCGCGCCGTGTTCAGGTCCGCGAACACCGTCTCGACGCCGCTGGAATCCCCGCCCGCGATCTCCACCAGGGCGGTGAGGATCTGGCCGATCTGTTCCGTCTCCAGCGAGTCCACCGTGTCGGCGATCGTCTCCAGCGCCGTCAGCGCCTCGTCGATCTTGGCCAGCACCGGCGCCGTTGGCGAGTTCATCGCGTCGCGGATTTCCTGCTCGATGCTGCCGATGCGGTTGTTCACCGCCGCGGTCAACTGGTTCACGTTCACTTGGCCCTGGGGAACCGCCTGGCCGATGTTGCGCAGCTCCGTCACCAGGGGCGCCACCGCGGGCCGCGTCAGGTTCTTCAGCGGCCCGCGCAGCGCGTCGGCAAGGCTGCCCGAGAGCGACTGGTTCACGTCGTCCATCGCGTTCTTGAGGGGAGAGAGCAGCGCCTGCACCGCCGGGTCGGCGATGTCGCCCACGATGCTCGACAGGTTGAGCACCGGCAGGCCGTTGTAGCTCAGGCCGAAGAGGATCTCCGTGTCCTCCCGCGTGATGCCGCGGACGGACGAGGAGACCTCCACCACGACGAGGTCGCGGCCCTTCTCTTCTCCGCCGACGGTGGCGAAGCGGCGCGAGATGTTGTCGTACTTCACCTGGTATTCCAGGTCGATGATGCCCGCAAAGCTACCCTGCACCACGGGCCGGCGATCCGGCGCGTTCAGGTAGGCGTCCACCGAACTCACGCCCGCGGGGAAACCGTTGCGGTCGGGGTCGATGTCGCCCGGCGGCGTCGCGGCATAGGCGCGCCCGTCGAATACCTGGGGCGTGGCGCCGATATCCCACAGCGCCACCACCGGCGTCGCGCCCCAGAAGGGGAGTTTCATGTCGCCGATGACGATCGTGCGGCCCGCCAGCGCCTGTCCCCCGCCGTAGCGCGTATAGTAGATCGAGCGCAGCGTGAAGTCGTATCCTTGCAGCGTCGCGCTCGGCTCGCCCAGCACCGAGTTCTGCAGGATGTCGCCGTTGCCGGCGAAGTTTGTCTCCAGCAGGATCACGGTGGTCAGTTCCGGCACCGTGTTGGTGCTCGTGGTCCACAGCGTGCGGACCTCCGTGCTGATGCCGCCGCAGTCCACCGTTTGGGGATCGGCGAGCGGGCGGAAGTCGAGACTGGAAAAATTGAAGTCGCGGTTCCAATAGGCCAGCGTTTCCTTGGCCGGCTGGGCGACCCGGGCGCCGCCTGGGGCGCCGCATTGTTCAAGCTCCAGCCCCTCGAAAGCCAAGTCGATTCCCGCGGGGAAGGGGAGCGAGACCACGCCGTCGATCTGGCTGTCCGCGTGCTGCTTGTTGTCCAGCAGCGTGTAGTTGAACTTGGTCAGGACTGTCGGGTACTCGTTGTAGAGATCGAGCGGCGGCAGCGCCGCCACCGACGCGTCGGAGGCCTCCATCGTGCCGCTGACTCCGCCAGGGCGTATATACAGCTTGTTGGCGTCCGACGCGGTGAAGGGGGCATTCTTGCACGCCAGCACCAGGCTGAAATTCGTCCCCGTCAGTTCGCTCCGCGGCAGGTTGTAGCCCGCATAGTGGCCGTCGCCGATGCTGTACTCCTCCTCGCCATACACGGCAAGGGAGGCCGCGTTCACGCCGGAGTTCACGCGCCCCGCCAGCAGGTATTGCGCGGGGGTGCTCGTCCCGCCCACGATGCGGAAGCCCGGCAGATACAGCGTTCCGTCAGCCGAAAGCGGCCCGTAGGAGAACGCGTCGAACTCATAGGTCTTCGCCGACTGCCCGCTGTTGTCCACCGTCCCCAGCAGGCCGCCGTCCTGGCCGATCGCCAGCGTTGCGGGACCATAGGCAACCGACTGCTTGTCGTTCGGCGAACCCGAGCAGGCATCCTGGCGGAACTCCGTCAACAGCCCCTGCAGCGTCATCGATCCGTTGGCCAGCATCTGATTCGCGACATAGGAAAGCTGGAACTCCGCCAACCCGGCCAGCCAGAAATAGGGGAACCCCGTCACAAACGTCTCGCTGCCGTCGCTCTCCAACTGCACGGCGAGGCCGTTCTTGTCGATAAAGGCGGTGTTGGACGGCGCCACGGCGTTGGCGAAATAGGCGTCGTTTGAGCCGCGCGCCGCACTGCTCAGCGCGATCTCGTCGGCGTGGATGTAGTCCACCGACGCCACGGTGAGGAGAAAGCCCGTCGCATCGTTGAAGGTCGCGCTGGCAATCGCGACGGTGAAGGGCTGGCCCTCGATCTTCACGCGCTTGAGGCCGTTGCCGACCGCCGCATTCGCCTTGAGGACGAGATCCTCGTCGATGCTCCCCATCGACAACGGCATAGGATCGTCGGAATACCAAGGCGAGGTATCAACTTCCTTATAGACCAGCGGCGCGGCCAACTGCACGGCGTAAGTACCCGTGGCGCCCCCGGGCCCCAGCGCCGTGTTGGAGGAGAAGTATGGCCAATTCCCCGTGGGGGCCTCATACGGCTGGGGGAGCACAAAGGGGACGCTTCCGCCCAGAACCACCAGAACCGCCGGATTGCCGCCGTCGGGCGCCGCATCCAGCAGGCCCGTGTTCAGCGCGGGAAAAGGCCCCCAGCTGATCGTGCCCGAAAATTGGGCCGCGTTCAGCACCGCGATATTCGTGATGTCCGTCGTGATGTCGCCAAAGCGGAGCTGTGTCGGCTGGGCCGCCACAACGCCCGAGACCAAGAGAATCGCCGAGACGGCCAACCAGCGGGCCACGCGGAATGCGCAAAAGGACATGGGGGGAGTCCGTCCGTGGCCCCCGGACACACCTGCTCCGGGGAGGATGAAGATCGATTGCGACTACTAATGGCGAAAGCATGGCTACGCCATTCGGCGTGCGTCAACCCGTCGCTTCGAGAAGAATAAGATTCGGAGAATAAAGGCAAGGTTCTCCGGCCAAATCGCGCGCGGCCTCGGGAAATCCCGCAGAATCGGAGGGCGGGGAACAGCGAGTGCCGCCATCGCCAATCTATACAACTTTGTGCGGCTCGCCGTCCGTCGCCCTGCGCGAGTGCATGCGCTGCAGCAGCACCGGCGGCAGGAGAAAGAGGGAGAGGAACACCGCGACGATGACAAACGAGTCCAGTGACTGCGCTTGGGACGGGGCGCGGAAGTGCCAGGTGGAATCGTTCCCCGCGGCCACGAGCAGAACCGTCAGGCCCATCGTCAGCAACACGAGCGGGCGAATCGCGCGCGGACCCGGCGGCGACCCGAGGAGTGCCAGCAGCGGCAGTTGAAGAATCACAAAGAAGGTTGCACACACGCCGATCACGTTGCTCCCGCCGAGGAGGATCTGGTTCATGCCCCTTCCCATCCTCATCCCCTCGAAGGCTCCATAGGCCCCCCCCACCAACAGCCCCGGCAAAAAAAGGATCACGCCGTGCCACGCCGCGCTCAGCAGGTATGAACCCGTCAGGATTGTCGGCGGGGCCTCTCCCTCGCGACGCCGCAGCGCGATGATCGCGACCAGCACCAGGAAGCAGAGCAGGGCCTTGGGCCCTAAGAGCGTCGCGAGGTACTTGTGGATTCCCCTGCCAACCGCCATCCGCGCCGCAAGGCCCGCCATCATCGCCACGCACGTCAGCAACGCCGCTGGGACCATCGCGCGAAACGTCGCCGGGGCCCGCTTAGCCACGCGCCAGAAGTACGGCCACAACGCCGCCGCGCGCTCCTCGGGCTCCGTCCAGCCGCTCGCCTCCATCGAGGCCCAGCTCACCCGCCTCAGCGTCTCGCCCTCGACCTGCGCAAAGAACCGCAAACCCGCGAAGCGCCCAAATCGATAGCACCAATAGACCGCCAACGGAAATAGAATCGCTGCGTCGGCGAAGTCCGAAAATACCAATCGCGCGACCGACACCCGCGATCTCCACTCGTTATTCGCGAATTCATAGAGCACGCCGCCGATCACCTGCCTCGGGACAACCTC
>JBBQYG010000090.1:0-15627 GCA_038208905.1 Candidatus Sumerlaeia bacterium
CTCGGAGGCCACGGCCCTGCTCCGGCGCCGGTTGCGCCAAGGGAGAGTGGACGGCTTGGGGCTGGATTGAGGCAAGGGGAAGGATTTTTGGAGCGTGGGGGGGGGTCCCGCCTCTGGGTCGCGCCGCGATCAGCATCCCGCCCCGAACTTTTCGCCGCCCGGTGACTGAGAAGCACCGCCGCAGGTGATCAAGGTTGGTGATGGGGAGCCAGTGGTTACGACGGAGGCCTAGTCCCCCGCGAAGACCTAACGCAAGTAACGCAGACTTCTGTTGAGATCGTACTGTATCTTGTAGTTTCCTCTTTCGGCAGACGAGATAGGGACGGAAACTGGGACGCGCTACGTGGCTACTTCAGAACAAGTCAAAGCCTTGATTTCAGCCCACTTTGATCAGAATCCCGAGCGTTTCACGACGCTTGCCCTGCAGGTCGCCGCCCATGAGGCGCGACAAGGCCATGCATCCGTAGCCACCGAAATTCGCGGTCTGATCGACAGGTCGCAAACTGACCGGGGCGGCGTCATCCCGTTCCGCCCCGATCTGGGCGAGTTGATCCTCCACGAAGAACCTCCCACCAGACTCAACGATCTCGTCGTAGATGTGAAGATCAAGCGGCGGCTGGAGCGCGTCGTGCGCGAATTCCGTGAGCAGAGTAAACTGCGTGAGCACGGCCTTTGGAACAGGAGGAAGCTCCTCCTCGCCGGTCCACCGGGTACGGGCAAGACGATGACGGCCAAGGTGCTCGCCGGACAATTGTCGCTGCCTCTCTGCACGATCCTCATGGACAAGCTCGTCACCAAGTTCATGGGCGAGACGAGCGCGAAGCTTCGGCAGGTGTTCGACGTCATCGAGGAGCATCGTGCGGTTTTTCTGTTCGACGAGTTTGACGCTATCGGCGGGGAACGAGGACTGGCCAATGATGTGGGAGAGATGCGCCGCGTCTTGAACGCGTTTCTCCAGTTCATAGAGCGCGACCAGTCGGGCGGTCTGATTGTCGCCGCGACGAACAACCTCCGGCTCCTCGACCAGGCGCTCTTCCGCAGATTCGACGACGTCCTCCACTTCGAATTGCCGGACTTGGATCAACGCAAGCGTCTGATCGCGAACAGGCTGGGAGTGTTCAAGGGCCGGTCGCTAAAGATCGGGCCTCTTGCTGCTGCGGCAGAACGCCTGAGCCACGCCGAGATCACACAGGCTTGCGACGACGCGATCAAGGAGACGATCATGTCGAACCAGAAGACGGTTTCGACTTCATTGCTCTCCACGATGCTGGAGGAGCGCTTGGGTGCTTACGGCAGACCGCGCCAGGGGGCGTAAGGAATGCCGAAGCACATTTTCCTTGAGGGGCCCCCGGAGTCACGCAGCTATACCAGCATCGGGCAACGAGGCCCCAAACCTAACCTTCCGAGCCGATCCAGAGTCCCGCACGCCCAGACTCTGAGGAACCAGTTCGAAGCGATTCGTACTGCATGGGAACTGCGCCAGCGGGAACGCCAGGCGCTCTCCTTGCCAGCCAGGCAGGGCTGCTACATTGAGGTACGAGGGCGAGCGGGATTCGACCTCGTCCACAAGTCGCTCGAAGATATCGGCCAAGGCATCCGGCTGCTACAGGCGCACCCCGACGGAGACCCGCCGCGCGCGGTCATCTATGTACCCGACGGCAAGCAGGGGGTGTTTCTCGAAAAGCTGCGCCAGTACGAAGAAGAGGAGACCGCCAAGAAGGGCGAACCGAAAAACAAGAACCTGATCGAGGGAATCGAAGATATCCGCCTCGCTGTGTTGGAGTCCCTTTGGAACGACCCACGCGACCTCCTTCCGGGCGCGGAGCCAAAGTGGGTGGAAGTCTGGCTGAACGTGGATCGCGAGGAGGCGAGTCGCGACCAGCAGATTGAAGAGTTCCGAGCACTGCTTGACAGGCTGGGCCTGCCCGCACCGGCAGATGAGGCACTCCACTTTCCCGAGAGGTCGATTCTACTAGTCCTCGGCAACGAGGGCGTGCTCACCAGCTTGATCGAGTCCAGCGATCTTGTTGCGGAGTTTCGGCTGGCAAAGGAAACAGCCCGGTTCTTTCTCGAACTCCCGCCCGCGGATCAGGCGGAATGGGTGAGTGAGTTGTTGATTCGCGTCCGGGTCACCGCAAACGGATCGGTGGGAGTGTGCGTCCTCGATACGGGGACGAACCACGGGCATGCCCTGCTCGCCCCCGTCATTTCAGGAGCCGAAGTTCATACGGTGGATGTGCGATGGGGCACCGACGACGGGGACGGGCATGGGACCTTGATGAGCGGTCTCGCCGCCTACGGTGACCTGCGTGACGCGCTCGAAGCCAGGGGACCCGTCATTCTTGCCCATCGCGTCGAATCCGTGAAGATATTGCCTCCCCACGGTTTCGATCCGAACCCAAAGCATCTATGGGGCGACATGACGAAGCGCGGAGCCGCACACGCAGAGATCGCATCCCCTGACAGAAAGCGCGTCTTCTCCCTCGCCGTCACTGCGACTGATGACAGGGATCGAGGAAAACCCTCATCTTGGTCTGGAGCGGTCGATCAGATAGCGTCTGATCCGGAACGACGGCGGCTTGTCATCGTCGCCTCGGGAAATGCAGATATCACACACTGGGGCAGCTATCCCGATTCAAATTTGACCGACCAAGTTCATGATCCTGGACAGGCGTGGAACGCCCTCACAGTTGGCGCCTATACGGCGAAGTCCGAACTCACCGACCCTGCCCTGCGGGCATACCGCCCACTTGCCCCAAGTGATGGGCTGTCTCCTTTCAGTACCACTTCAGCGACATGGGATCAGAAGAAGTGGCCAATCAAGCCTGAGATCGTTATGGAAGGGGGAAATCTGGTCAAAGACTCCGATGGATTGGTGAGCCAGTGCGACGATCTGAGTTTGATCTCGACCCATTTCAAACCGACCGAGCGTCAGTTTACCTCTGCGAATATGACAAGCGCCGCGACGGCGCTCGCTGCCCGCATGGCTGCGCAGATTCAGGCGGCTTACCCAGACGCTTGGCCGGAGACCATCCGGGCTCTGATGGTCCATTCTGCCGAGTGGACCGATACGATGCGCAGCCAGTTCGCGCCCGGTGGTTCGAAACAGGAACTCCGAAGGCTGCTCCGCATTTGCGGCTATGGAGTGCCGAGAACCGACCGCGCCATCGAGTACGCGCGAAACACCGTCAGCCTGGTTTCCCAGCAGTCGCTCCAGCCTTTCGACCGGAAGGAAGGCGGCGGGTACCGGAGCAAGGAGATGCACTTCTACGAGCTCCCGTGGCCGACGGCCGTCCTCCAGCAACTCCCCGCTGATTTGGACATTCAGATGCGGGTGACGCTCTCCTACTTCATCGAGCCGAGTCCTGGAGAGATCGGCTGGAAGGACCGGTATCGGTATCAATCCCATGCACTCCGATTCGATATCAACTCTCCCACAGAGTCGCGCGACACATTCATCGCTCGTGTAAACGCGGAGGCCAGAGACGATGAGGAGGAAACCTCATACGACTCCGGAAGCGACAGGTGGCGTTTTGGAAAGAAGACGCGGGATGTGGGTTCCGTACATAGTGATCTGTGGGAAGGTTCTGCGGCAGACATCGCGGCCTGCAAGCTCGTGGCCGTATACCCTGTGATCGGCTGGTGGCGGGAGCGGCCCCAGCTTCAGCGATGGGACAGCAGCACCCGATATTCTCTCGTCGTCTCACTCCATTCTCCCGCCCAGAGTGTTGACCTCTACACACCCGTAGCCATTCAGCTCGGAATCCAGATCCCGACCTGATCCAAGCCAACACTTTTTCCCCTGCTTTTCAGTGCAGCGAAGCAAACTGCCGCTGCGGAGCATTCAGAGTAGGACACGCAGAGCTCTCCCCTCCAACCTCACTCCCGATTCATCCCAAAATCAGACCCCGCCAAGATACGCCTCAACGCCCCGCGCCGCACATCTTGGGTATCTCAACCCGAGGGGGTTTTTGCCATGTCCGATGTGTTGCTGTTGAAGCCCACTGTGCGCGCGCCGCGGGCGGTTGTGCGGGCGTTGAAGCCGTATCTGGAATCGGGGGAGCCGCCGCCGCATCTGGTGCTGTCGGCGGAGTGCCTGGGGTGTCTGTTCGATGGGGGGCTGCCGTTGTATGACCGGTTGGCGATGTTGCGGCCGGTGCTGACGACGTTGCGCCGGTGGATCGCGGCGGGGGGCGCGTTGACGATCGTGACGCCGACGGGGCGTCCGCTGGAGGATGCGTTGCGGGCGATCCTGCTGGAGGTGTTGCCGTCGGCGCGGTTGGTGGCGGGGTTGGTGCCGGTGGTGCTGGGCGGGATCGACCTGTTGCTGGACCTTGCCGACGCGGGGCTGACGCGGCTGGCGCACCGCCACGTCATTGAGGCGGGGGAGCATAGCGGCGCAGGTGCCGAAGCTCCGCCAGCGAGCGGTTGAGTTCGTAGCGATAGCGCAGCGCCTCGCTCCGCGCCTCGGAGCGGGTGCGCTGCGCGTCGAGCAGTTCCAGCGCCGTGCCGCCCCCCGCCGCCACCGCATCGCGCGCGGCGGTGTGGGCGTGCTCCGCCATCGGGACCAGCGTGGTGGCATAGTCCTGGGCCAGCGTGTCGAGTTCGTTGAGGAGTTGCAGGAGCGTGTCGATCCGCGCGGAGAGGTCCTGCTCCACGGTGTCGCGCTCGGCCTCGCGAATTGCCACGTTGGCGCGGGCCTCGCGGATGCGCCCCTGGTTGCGATTCCAGAGCGGGATCGGAATCGAGACGCCGACCATCGCCATCGTGTCGTCCTCGCGCTGGTCATAGGTGGCACCGGCGCGGATGGTGATGTCGGGGACGATTTCGGCACGGGCAAGGTCGATGCCGCGGCGATCCTGCTCGATGCGGCTCTGCGCGGCCATGGTGTCGGGGTGTTCCGCCACGGTGTCCTCCGTGCTGATCGCCAGCTCGCGCCCGTCCAGCTTCTCGATCAGCGCGCCGCGCAGGCGATTGCGGGGGACGACGATGCCGCCAACAAGGCGGCGGATCTCAAGCTCCACAACCGACCGCCGCGTCACGGTGGTGAGCAGCCCCGTGCGCAGCCGCTGGACCTCGAACTCCATGCGCGGGCGATCCTGTTCGGGAACCGCCGCCGCGTCGGCCTCGGCGTCCTCCACGAGCGACCACTGGAGCTGGAACGCGCGCTCGAGGTAGAGCATCTCGACGAGGAACTGGTGAAGCTCTCCCCACACGGCGTGGCGCTCCGACTCCAGCGCCGCCTTCAGCGCGGCGATCTCCGCGCGGCCCGCGTTTGCCGCCGCGCGGCGCCGGTTTCCGATGACGATCGGCTGCTCAAGGGCCACCGAGGACTTCCCCTTGTCGGCCTGAATGCCGTCGATGGGCATGTCCTCCTGGGTAGCCGCGATGGCCGGATTCGGATAGAGCCGCGCCGTGACGAGGCGGCCCTCCGCCGCCTCCACTGCGCGCGCGGCCGCCACGATGCCGGGATTGTTCTCGTCGGCGAGGCGCAGCAGATCGTCCAGCGTATAGACATCGGGCGGCGCGGCATGGGCCGCGCCAGTGAGAAGCAGGATTGCCAAGATCAGCCAGCGCGCCATTTGGGGCCTCCACCCGGCAGCAGGCATGATCGGGGGGATGGGCGCAATGCCCATGGCGCTATCTCCAGCGCGCCGTCTGTCATCCGCGCCACCCGATTGATTCCGGCGATGCGTTCCTCCGGGTGGTGCGTCGCGTAGATCATATTCACGCCCGCGCGCAGTTCCTCCCCGAGCATCGCGATGACGCGGGCGCGGGCGTCGTGCTCGATCCCGTTGAAGGGCTCGTCCAGCAGCAGCACGCGCGGACGATGCACTAGGGCCCGCGCGATCAGCAGCAGGCGGAGCTCTCCATAGGACATCGCGTTGGCGCTCTTTGCCGCGAGGTGCCCGATCCCCATGCGCTCGATCATGGCATCGGCGGCGGCGCGCTGGGCGGCGGTGGGCTCGCCGCGGTGGCCGATACTCCCCTCAAAGGCGGAGAGCACGACGCTCCCACCCGAGATCGCGTCGCCGTGGGCCTCCTGCAGCGCGGCGGAGACGATGCCCATCTCTTGCCGAAGCTCCCACAGATTCGTCGCGCCCTCGCGCCCCAGTCGCCGGATCAGGCCCCCGTGGGCCGGGTACTCGTCGCCGGCGAGGAGGCGGAGGAAGGTGCTCTTTCCGCTGCCATTCGCCCCAAGCAGCAGCCAGTTCTCACCCGGGCGCATGGTGAAGTTTAGATCGCGAAGGACGGGGACGCGGTCGAGATAGACATCGCAATCGCGGACCTCGAAGAGAGGCGCCGCGTCGTCGGCAGGCGTTGGGCGATTGGGGCCGGTGGACGAAACGGACGCAATGGACAGCATGGACGGCACCGATTGCTCAAGCCGTCCGATCACCCTGATGCGCCCGCCCTGCGCCACCATCGCGTGGGTCAGTCCCGGGACGATTTCCCCGGCGCGGTGTGTTGTATAGACAACATCCACGCCGCCGCGAATCGCCTCCGATACCGCGGCGATCACCTCGGCCCGGGATTCCATGTCGAGGCCATTGCAAACCTCGTCGAGTAGCAGGATCCGCGGCCCCGCAACCAGCGCCCGCGCGATCAGCACGCGCCGCGCCTCGCCGCTCGACATCGCCATCATGCTCTTTGCAAGCAGGTGCCCAATGCGCAGGCGCTCAACCACTGCATCGACAACGACTCTTTGCTCCGGTGTCAGCGGCCACTGTGGATAGACGCTGTCGTCAAAGCCCGAGCGTATCGCGTCGATCCCGATGATCGGGCGCTCCTGGCGGCGATAGGTTTCCTGCTGCTCCGCGCTCACGAGGCCGATGCGCGCTCGGGCGCCGATGGCCGATTCCACGGGCTCTCCGCCGAGCCAGTAGACACGCGCTCCCCGGCTCGTGTGATGCGGCCACAGATCGCCGCGCAGCAGTTTCAGCAGGCTCGACTTCCCCGCGCCGTTCCCGCCCCGCAGCAGCCAACTCTCCCCCGCGCGCCACTCCCACTCCACATCGCGCAGCAACCACCCGCCGTAGTAGAAGGCATCGACTCCGGAGAGCGTGACGAGGAGCGGCGGCGCGGAATCCATGGCGAGGATCAGCGCGCGGCGCCCTTGCCCGTCTCGGGCTTGAACTCGATGCGCTTCATGATCGTGTCCATGAGTGCAGCGCGGAGCTCCTCCAGCTTGGGGCCTTCCTGCAGCTTGCTGGCTTCCAGATCGGTGACATAGAAGACGTCGACCACCTGATAGCTCTCCGTCGCGATGAAGGCGAGGTCGATGTTGATGGAGAACGTGTCGAAGACCGCCGTGATCTCGCTGAGGAGGCCGGGGCGGTCGGGCGCGCGGACCTCGATGACGGTGTGGGAGGAGGAGGTTTCGTTGCCGATGTCCACGCGCGGCGGTCGCAGGTTGAGGCGGTCGGGCGTCATGGGAAAGACGCTGGACTTGTCGATGCTCTTGGACCAGTTGGGCTTCTCGCCCGTTTGCAGGATGCGCGTCATCAGGATGCAGATTCGATTGAGTACATCGCCCAGCGACGGGCGAATCACGGGGGGCACCTGGACTTGGAAGATATCCACGGCCTCTCCGGAGGCGGCTGTATAGATCTGGGCGGAGAGAATGTTGAATCCCTTGGACGCCATCGCGCCACACAGGTTGCTGAAGAGCCCCGGCGCGTCGCGCGCCACGAAGGTGATTTCCTCGTAGCTGCTCCCCTCGTAGCTATCGACGCGGTGAACGATGCGGCGCTCTCCGACGAGTTCGGTGGAGAGGAGGAAGTGCTTCACCATATCGACGGGAAGGACGGACGCGAGATAGCGTTCCGGCATGTCGCCGAGGAAGTGATCCAGATCGCCGCGCTGCCACTCGTGGCCGGGGGCGGCCTTGGAGAGCTCGGCCCAGATCTGCTCGCGCTCGTGGGTGCGGGGCTGGCGGTGGGTACGCTCGCGATGAACCCCGCGCAGCGCGTCCAGCGTGCGCTCGAAAAGGTCCATCATCAGCCGCCCGCGCCAGGCGTTCCAGGACTCGGCCGATACCGCGCGCAGGTCGCAGATCGAATGCACATAGAGCATCCGCAGCATCTCGGGATTCGCGGCGGCCTCGGCCAGTTCCCGCGCCACCAGGGGATCCTCGATGTCGCGACGGAGCGCCATGTGGCCCATCTTCTGGTGGTTGGCGATCAGGCTGCGGAGGATTTCGCGCTCCACGGGGCGCAGGTCCATGCGCTCTGAAATGCGCTGGGCCGTGTGCATTCCGCGGATCACGTGGGCGCGGCCCTCTCCCTTGCCCACGTCGTGCAGCAGCAGCGCGAAGTGCAGCAGGTCGATGCGCAGGACTTCCTTCGCCGCTTCGGAGACGTGCTCCATTCCCTCTGGCGGCGCCTCGCGCAGAAGCTCCTCGCACACGCCCACGCTGCGGATCAGGTGCTCGTCCACGGTGAACTGGTGATAGTGGTCGATGCGGGGCAGGTTGTGGACACAGGCGAACTCCGGCAGGAACCGCGAGAGGAATCCGCAGCGGTTCATTGCGCGGAGCGTGTTGGCGATGTTGCCGGGATTGCGCAGGATCGAGAGGAAGATGTCGCGCGCCACCGGCGACTTGCGGAAGGCGTCGTCAATGCGCGGAAGGCGGTCCTCGATGTGGCGCAGCGTCGCGTCGGGAATCTGGTGTCCGTCTCGGGCCGCCGCCTCGAACAGGCGCATGGTCCAGAACTTGTCCGCGTCGAGCGCGTTCAGGTCGCGCTCCTCCACCCAGATGCGCCCGCTGCGCGCCCAGAAGTCGCGGCCCGCGGGCCGGGGGAGCGCCACCTCGCTGATGCTCTCCTGCGTGCCCGGCGTGTGGCGAAGCGCCGAATCCATCACGCGGCGACCGATGCGCTCCACCAGCGAGGCATGGTCATAGTACTGCCGCATCAGGCTCTCCTCCGCCAGAGAGGCGTCGGTGCTCTCCATCCCCATCGTCTTTGCCACGCTGATCTGGCGCTCGATCGTCAGCTTGTCCACGCGGCGATTTTCAGAGAGGTGCAGGCTGTTGCGCACGTCGAGCAGGAACGACCACGCCGCCAGAAGCCGCGTCAGTTCCGACTCCGAAATGAGCCCATTCTCCACCAGCACCCGCAAGTTGGAGACGCCGTGGTTTGCAAACGCGATCCACAGGATGTAGTGCAGATCGCGCAGCGCCCCGCGGGAATTCTTGATATCCGGCTCCAGCAGGAACACCGTGTCGCCGTGGCGCACGTGGCGGGTCTTGATCTCCGCGCGCAGCGACTCCACATACCACAGCAGGTGGTTCTTGCGCAGCTTCGCGTGGAGACGCTCCGTCAGCTCCTCCCACAGCGACACTTCGCCCCAGATGTGGCGCGTCTCCAGGAACGCCGTCGTCTTGTTCAGGTCCTCGCCCAGCGCCGCCAGCGCATCGCGGATCGAGTGGACGCAGTAGCCCAGATCGAGTCGCAGATTCCAGAGCGGATAGAGCACCGCCTTGATGAAGGCCTCCTCCTCCGGCGTCGGCTGGCGCTCCGTCAGGAAACAGAAGTCGATGTCGGAGTGGAAGACCATCTCGCCCCGGCCAAAGCCGCCGATGGCGATCAGGGCCAACCCCTCGCGCAACGCCTCGCAACCCAGCCGCTTCGCCGTCGCCTCCATGTGATGGTGGAACAGGCGCTGGATGCTGGCCGAGTAGAGCGCCACCGCCTCCAGCCCATTCACGGACCGGTGCCGCGCCCGGGCCTCCTCGCGCGCGGCGTCCAGCATCGCCTTCAACTCGGCGAGATAATCGGCTTCGGCGGCGGAGGTTTCGGTGGCGGATGACATGGGGGCGGGATGCTTCCTTTCGATCTGGAGCGCAGCCTTGACCAATCCCGATCCCAAGGGAAAGCGGGATGATGCCCATGGGAACGCCGATCTCCCGATCGGCTGGCCCAACCGCGCGGCCCAATGGTAAGCGCGAAAGCAAACGGCAACGGCGCCAATACGGGGATTGGCGTTCCCACTTGATTTTGTGAAGGAAGAAATGGCGAGAGTGACGGGACTTGAACCCGCGACCTTCGGCGTGACAGGCCGACGCTCTAACCAGCTGAGCTACACCCCCGCAAAACTGCGTGCCCCGGTCCTCTGGCGTTCCGCCATCGGCTTTGGTGGCCGTTGGTGGGCGGAACAGGATTTGAACCTGTGACCCCCAGCTTGTAAGGCTGGTGCTCTAACCGGCTGAGCTATCCGCCCAGGTTCGCGCGGCGTCACCCGCAAGGCTTTGGGAGCGTCGGGATGAGGCCGGGGCGCGTCAAGAGATAATGGCAGGCGGATGGCAGGGAAAATCAGGGAACGGCGGGTACAGCGGGAACAGCGGGGAATGGGGAATGGGGAATTGGGAATGGTTTGGGTGCCGCGTGGGCTTGTCCCTTTCGCCTCTGCCGCCCCTTGGGTCCCCCGGCGACCCCGGAATTGCCCGGTTGACTTGGCCCCGCGCCTTGGCGATCACTCCCGGGCCCGGCCGCGTTCCCGTAGCTCAGCTGGATAGAGCACCGGTTTCCTAAACCGGGGGTCAGAGGTTCGAGTCCTCTCGGGAACGCCACTCACCTCGCCGCTGGGAACGCCAATCTCCGTATTGGCGCCGTTGCCGACAGCCTTCCTGTTCGCCACCCGCCACGTCCTGCCGCCCGCCGATCGGGGGATCGCCGTTCCCATGTCCGGCCTTGACTGTACGCTTTGGAACAAGGGATCACTTACTCAAAGCATGCAGAAGGCTGATTCTGGCGCTGTTCCGGAAATTGGGCTAGGTGGCGAACTTTTGGCTGGATGGCGTTTTCACAGTTTTTCCGCCCCCCCCGGGCTAGGTCCCGGATTTCATTCATAAGAGGTGCTTGCGATGTTCCACAGTCGGTGTTGCCTCGCCGTTGCCAAGCGTCTGCTCTGCTTTCTTGGCCTTCTGGCGCTCTTTGCATTTCGATCCGTCGGCGCACAGGAGCCGACCGAGCCGCTCCCCACCGAGCTACCTCCTCCGATCACCATCGAGGGGAACATCACGGCCATTCTGGAAGTGGTTCCCCAGATTTATCGGGGCGGGTTCCGCATGGGCGAGCAGACGATCCTCGTTGCGCTGGATGCCTCCATCGTTGGGCTGAACGGCGATGACGTGCCGTTCTCCAACCTTGCCGTAGGTAAGCGCGTGGTGGTGGTTGGCCGCCCCGGCGAGGGTCCTGCGAACTCGACCTTCGGCCCGCCGATCATCGCGTCCCAGGTCAATATCCTGGGCAGAACTGAAACGCCGCTGCCCACGCCGACCATCGGCGAGCCCACGCCGACGGCGCCGCCCACCAAGACGCCCGAGCAGCCGAGCCGCATCGACGGCGTGATTGCCGAAATTTTCGAGGTAGTCCCCGCGATCTATCAGGGCGGGTTTCGCCTGGGGACGATCACGGCAACGCCCGGAACCGCCGTGATGGTGGGGCTGGACGCCGAGATTGTCGGGCCCGAGGGGGATGCGCTTTCCTTTGGCGACCTGACGATTGGCCATCGCGTTGTGGTGGACGGCCGGTTTCTGGTGTCGTCCATCACTCCGGGGGTGAATGAGTCCACCCCCCCGATCGCCACGCCGACGTTTGTCGCCAGCCGCGTGAAGGTGCTTGGCACCGCGCCCACGGCGACGCCACGCCCGTCGCCCACGATTAATCCAGAGCCAACGCCCACGATCCAGCCCTCGCCCACGGCGGGCGAGCCGATCCGCCGCGAGGGCACCATCGCCGAGTTCCTGATCGTCCCCGCGATCTACCAGGGCGGCTTCCGCCTCGGGAATAGCGCGGGCACAATCGGCCTCGCCGTCATCGTGGACCTTGAGGCGAGGGTCATCGGTCGCGATGGCGAGCCGATCTCCTTCGGCGACCTGACGGTGGGCGACCGGATCGAGGCGAGGGGCCAGTTCCTTCCCGCTCCGCCGCCGGGCCCCACCGAGCAAATCTTCGCGCCGACGCTGATCGCCAGCGAGGTCCGCGTCCTTCGCAATACCGAAACGCCGCGCCCCACACCGACGATTACTCCCGTTGAAACGCCGCGGCCCAGCCCGACCATCCGCCCTACCGAAACGCCACGGCCGACCTTTACTCCCGTTGGAACTCCCATCGGCCAGCCGCCCATCCGCATCGAGGGCGTTGTCGAGTCCATCAGCCTCCAGCGCAGCCAGTTCGTCGTCCGCGGCGTCCTTGTCCGCGTGACGGATGGCACTGAACTCCGCGACGACGGCGGCACGGCATTCCGACTCGTTGACCTGATGGTCGGCAACCGGGTGATCGTGACCGGCGCCAAGGCCGAGGAGGGCGTGGTGATTGCGCGCCTGGTCCTTCGCCTGCCGCGTCCGACCGATCCGCCCCCGGCGGAATTCACCGGCGCCATCGCCCACATCGACTATGCCACGCGCCGCCTCTTCGCTGCGGGGACCAACGTCAACGCCACGTCGGATACCGTTGTCCTGAACCAGGACGGGCGCGTGATCCGCTTCGCCGAACTGCGCGTGGGCGACAACATCCGCGTGAAGGGTACCTATGCGCCCTTCCCGACGCTGGCCGAGATCGCACAGCCGCTCCTCCCCGAAGTCACCGCCCGTAGCATCGAACTGCTCCGCGCGCCATGCCTCGAGACCGTCGCCGAGGGCGACCTCGCCTTCTCGATCGGCGAAGACCCCGCCGAAGGAACCTCCGCCGAGCGGCTGTGGTGCGTTGGCGAGCGTTGCTTCTCCATCGTTTCCGAGACCGAGTTCTCCACCGCGCGCGGCGAGGAACTGACCATCGCCGACTTCGCCGAGGGCGACCGCGTCGCCATCAAGGGCTGCATCCGGCCCGACCGCGGCGGCATTGCCCGCCACGTGGTTCTTCTGCCCGAGCGGGAAGAGGAGCCGATCTGCCGCGCCAACATCTCCTTCGCCGGAATCGTCAGCGTGGTTGATACCGACACATCGACGGTGGTGGTCGGCGACCGCACGGTCCTGGTGACGGAGCAGACCCGCATCACCGGCCGCAACGAAGGCCGCCTGGCCCTTGCCGATGTCGCCGTGGGCGATCTGGCTCACGTCGATGCCTTCTCCGAAACCAATGACACGCGCTCGATGATGGTCGCCTGCTTCATACGCCTGGGCGACGCGCCCGAGCCGCCCCCCACCATCGAGCACCGCATCGTCGGTCGCATCGATTCCATTACCACGTCGCCCGCCACGCTCGTCGTGCGCGAGACGACGATCACCGTTTCCAACGAGACCGAGATCATCGGCCGCCGCGATGGCGAGTTCGCCTTCGGGGACTTGACCGTTGGTCTTCTGGTGGATGTGCGCGGCCTGCGCTCGGCGGATGGCGTGCTGGCGGCGGCCCGCATCCGCGTGCAGGAGGAGAATCTGGAACCCAAGCCGCTCCTTCCGATCCGCGGCCTGATCACGGCGCTGGCGCTCCCCGCCTCGCTGACCATCGGCGACCGCAACGTCGTCCTCACCGCCGAGACCGAGTTCATCGGACCGCGCGGCGAGGCGATCGACTCCTCCGCCATCCTCGTCGGCGACGCCGTGGTGGCGTTCCCCGATCGCGGGGACAACAGCCTGCGGGAAGTGCCGCCGGCCTTTGTGGCCAAGCGCGTCCGCCTGAACGCGGCGATCCTGGAATCCATCGGGACCGATCCCAACACCATCACCGTCGCCGGCGAGAGACTCGCCGTCACCGACGCAACCGTGCTCCGCGATTCCGCCACTGGCGACATCGCGTTTGCGGATCTCGTCGTGGGCGATCTGTTGCGCGTCCGCCGGAACGACGGCGTTGCGACCTTCGTGCTGCGCGTCGCGCTGCCCGACCGCTCCGGCCCCATCGGCAACTGGGATGGCACCGGCCACGGCAACGAGAACGGCCACCCGTGGATCGAGGGGAACAACCCCGCCAACAGCTTCGGCTTCATCTCGCTTCCCGTGGAGATGGAACTCGCCGAGCCCAACACGCTCTACGAACTGACGATGGGCCTTACGACCAACGTAGAAAATCCCTTCCGCGTGCCGGTCACGCGCCTGCGCCTGAACACGGCCAACTTCGAGAAGGGCTCCACCTACGTCATCACCAGCGCCGGCGGATTCCAGCACACGCCGGGAACCTCCACCAGCCTGTATCGCATGTTGTTCATGCCGCCCGCGGAGTTCGCGACCACGACCGACGACGTCTCCGCGCGGTTCTTCGCCTCGCTCGACGTCCTCAGCTTCGAGGACCGCTTCGACCGCGCGCGTTTCCGCATCGAGAACGTCGCCGTCAGCCCCATCGCCTCCGACCGCATTGGCGTCGCGGCGGTGCTGGCGGAGGACGACTTCTCCAATGGCACCGACGGATGGACCCTGGGCGGCGCGCCCGATGTTTTCCCCGCGCCGTTCCATAGCTCCGAGCCCGGCGCGTTGACGATGGCGCCCTCGGGACGGAACGCATTCGGGTTCTGGACCAAGGACACCGGCGTCGCCGTCCAGCCGGGCCGCGTGTACCGCGCGCGGTTCCTGGCCCACACGACGACCGCCGACACGGCCCGCGTGCCACGGTTCCGCCTGCGCCTGAACACGTCGAGCTTCCAGCTCGCCACCACCGTCAACATCGACCCCACGGGCCCGGCAACGGAGACCCTGCGCACCGAGTCGCGCGTGTACGACGTGTACGTCGTCGTCCCCGCCAACGATCCCGGCACCGACACCCTGCTGGCGTCCTTCGACCTGATGCACTTCGACGGCACCACCGAGCAGGACGCCGCCATCGTCCTGGAGCAGTTCATCCTGGAAGAGATCGCCATCGCCGAGTAGTCGGCCACGCCGCAGACAAGAACGCGCCGCCATCGGAAACGATGGCGGCGCGTTTTGCGTGCAGGGCTGCTTTCGAAATGTCATGGCCAGATACAAAAACAGCGGTCACCACGGAGGACACAGAGATCACAGAGGATGTTTAGGCGATTGCGGGAACTTGTGGCACTCTTCCCTCTCCTGTAGCCTAAACCTTGATGCCAGTAGGGGAACAGAAATTGATCGTACGCAGATTTCGATTCCTCCCACCAGTCGGAAAATTCTGCCGCCAACATGCGCAATTGTGCCTCTTATTCCTTCGTGTTCTCTGTGTACTCTGTGGTGAATACTTTTTTTAAACGCCGGATGGATATGACAATTCGAAAACAGATCTATTGATCCCTAAGTGGCTGCGACATGGCGCGTTTCAACTCGGATTCCTCGCACCACGCCGTAACATGCCGTGCCGGATTGCTCAGTTGGATTTGCCCGCGAATCCAATTCTTGCCGTTGTAGGAGGCGTGGTGCTTTACGATGAAGGCGACCGGAGCGACCGCGTTTCTGCGAGTGCGCGCGTCAACGTCCGGTGGAAGATCCCAAACTGGGAGGTCTCCATAGGTTACAAAGACCTGATCTATTGCGAAGTTCAACTTCGGCACCGGAGTTCCGATCGGTTTTTGACTCGGCAGTGACGTTGGATTTGGGGGACGCTGGGCGGCAATGCTAGGGCGGCGGGTAGGCGCTTCTTTTGCGACCGGCGCTTGCGTCGAATTGAAGAACATCATAAACACGCACGGGACAATTACAATGGCTGCGAGAGTACCCACTACTGCAAGGACCACATTCGAGTT
>JBBQYG010000091.1:0-15423 GCA_038208905.1 Candidatus Sumerlaeia bacterium
GAGCGTCTTGCCGAGGAACACCAACACCCAGCAGGAGAGTGTGGCGATCATCAGCGGGATGTTGGCCTTTCCCTGAGCTACGATGTAGATCATCAGGGCAACGAACGGGACCAGCCCACCAACGACGAGTGTCATTCCCAGTGGCCTGCGATTCTTCTCGATCCAGGGTGTCATGCGATTCGCTTTCTGTCAGCGCGGCCCGGCTGTGGCCGTCTCCGCGGGGGATTCCGACTGCTTCTTAATCCGGTTTAGCGCCCCGGCCATGCGCTGGCGCTGGGACTCGGGCAGGCGGTCGATGAACAGAATGCCATCCAGGTGATCCAGCTCGTGCTGAAAAACGCGCGCGGCGAGACCCTCCAGCCACTCCGTTCTCTCCTCCCACTCAAGCGTGCGGTATGCCACCCGGATGCGGAGCGGCCGAAAAACATCGGCCTCAAGCTCGGGAATCGAGAGACAGCCCTCGTTGTAGTCGCCGTCCTCCGGCGAACTATCGAGAATCGTGGGATTAATGAAGACGTGCAGCTCGCGCTTGGCGGGGTCCTTGACGCGCTTGCCGTTCTTGCGCGGTGCGTCGCCGGCCTGGGCCCAATCGGCAAGGAAGAAGCGGCGCAGTTCGCCGATCTGGTTTGCGGCAAGGCCGATGCCGCTGGCTTCGTACATGGTCTCTGCCATGTCCTCGACCAGCGCGTGAAAGCCCGCGTCGATCTCGCCCTGGGCAAATTCGCGCGCCCGGGTGCGCAGGACGGGATCGCCGTAGATGCGTAGGAGGAGGCCCATTGTGGCGAAACATTCTCCGAATTCTTTCAATTGGACCGGGCTTGCGGCGCCAGTCGGGGAATCAGGCTTTAACTCCGCTGGGTGTCAGCAGGAATTTCCGCCAGTCGCCGCCCGCGGAACTCCGCCGCCACCGGGCGATGAAGAACCCGTCGGTGCCGTGGAGCGAGGGGAGCAGCGTCACCGAGGACCCATCCGCCGACCGCGTCGCGTCGAACTTGGCATCCTTGAACACGCCTGGAAGCGGGTCCGGAGCGAAGTCGGGAAACTTCTCGCGCATCCACTCCACCACGCCCGCGGTTTCCTCCTCCTCGAAACTGCACGCGGCATAGACCAGCAGGCCGCTGGGGCGAACGCGGGGAGCGTATTGCGCGAGGCACTCGCGCTGCTGGGCGGTGGCGAGGGCAATGCGTTCCCTCAGCGACCCGCGCCAAGCGCTGGCGGGATCGCGCCTGAGCCGACCGAGACCAAGGCACGGCGCATCGACCAGCACGGCGTCGTAAACCGCCGCGTCGGGGAGCGAATCCCCGGGCATCACCTTGATCGCCGTGGCGCGCGCGTCCGCCGCGCGGGGGGCCAGCTTCTCCAGCCGCGCCTGATCGTTGTCGCTCGCGTCGATGCGCGTGGCCTCGGGAAAGCGCGCCGCGATATTGAGCGCCTTGCCACCGGCCCCGGCACAGGCGTCCAACACGCGCGCCTTCTCGGGCAGGCCCGCCAGCGCCTCCACCACAAGCTGGCTTCCCTCGTCCTGGATTTCGTAGCAGCCCAGCTCCAGCCCCTGCACATTTTGCAGGTTCAGCTTCGACCGCAACCGCACGCCGAGCGGCGCATGGGGGGCGGTCAATGCAAGCGGCTCCGGCCGGCCCGCGTTCAGCGAATCGATCAGCGCCTGCCGCGAGCGGATGATCGGATTCGCGCGCAGGTCCAGCGGCGCCGGCGTTCCCATGCTTCGCGCCAGGCCCGCGGCAACATCCTGGCCGAATCGACGGGTCCAGCGATCGAGCAGAAACGGTGGAATGGAAGTTTCGAGCGCAAGGTCGCCCGGAGCGCCATCGGATTGCTTCGCCACGAACGCGGCGAACCCGGCGAGGTTGTCGGCCTCGCCGCCCGCGGCTTCGAGGAGCGCGATCGACGCAGGCGCATCCGCGCCGCAGTCCTCCACCAGCCAGCGGATCATCGCGAGATTCGCCTCACGTTCGGGTGTGACGCCTGGCACAATGGCCTCGTCCTGAAACACTGAACGCGGCGCCTCGCCGCGCCACGTCGCTGTCAGCATCAAAGTCCGCACGCGCATGCGCATCCAGGCAAACAGCGTCGCGCCGAGGAAGGCCCTGGCGGCGCCGCGGACCTCCTTGTGCTTCCTCAAGTATCCCGCAAGAAAGTGGTCGCTCGGGGCGTCGGAACCCAGCGACGCGGCATAAAGCGCCCGCAGATGCCCGCGCAGGGCATGGTGCTCCGGGCTGGTTGGGATCGGTCGTTGGGTTGTCATCATGGCTTGGTCTTTCGCGGCTTCCCGCGCTTGGGGGGAGTCAGGCCAAACATACGCAGGTCGGAATCGTTGCGGCGCCATTTCTCCCGCGTCTTGACGAACAGTTCCAGATACACCGGCGCGCCGCAGAGCGCCTCGATATCGCGCCGCGCCGCGGTGCTGATCTTCTTCAGCGTCGCGCCTCCGTTGCCGATCACGATCCCCTTCTGGGAGTCGCGCTCGACGTAAACGACGGCGCGTATATACCATTTCCCCTCGGCGCGCTCGGTGAACTCCTCGATCAGGACGGCTGTCGAATAGGGGAGCTCCTCATGCAGGAACTGAAACGCCTTCTCGCGAATCATCTCCTGGGAAAGATAGCGCAGGTCGCGGTTCGTCAGGATGTCCGTGTCGTAGAGCGGCGGTCCCTCGGGCAGGTGCGCCCCGATCGCGGAGAGGAGGCCATCGAGGCCCTTCTTCTCCCGCGCGGACACGCCGAGGATCGTCGCGTAGCGCTTCTTCATTTCGGGCGGCAGATGCTCCCCCGCCCACGATCCCGCGTCGACGCGCGCGTGGGATCCGTCGATCTTGTTGACAACGAGGATGATGGGACCGCGCACGCTGGCAACGGCGCGCACGACTTCGTCGCCCGCGGGTTCCTTGTCTGCGACGTCGACCAGGTGGATGACGACCTCCACGCCGCTGATGCCCTCTGTCACGTTGGAGTGCAGGCACTCGTTCAGCCTGTCGTCGGGCGTCACAAGGCCGGGCAGATCGACAAACACGATCTGGCGGGAGTCATCGGAGTAGATGCCGGAGAACTTGTCCCGCGTGGTCTGGGGCAGCGCGGAAACGGCGGCGAGCTTGGCCCCCACGATGGCGTTGAGCAGTGTGGACTTTCCGGCATTGGGCTTTCCGAGCAGGGCGGCAAAGCCCGCGCGGAAGGGAGTTTCAGGTGGTGGCATGGTTTCCGTGTGTGCGCGGAATGACGACGGAGAGACGCGGCGCGCGGATGCGCGACATCGCCTCCAGAATGCGATCAGTCTCCGCCCACATGGCGCGCTTGCGCGCCGGAACATCGTGGTCGTAGCCGAGCAGGTGCAGCAGCCCGTGAACCAGGAGGAGCGCAACCTCCTGATCCGTCGTGCGCTCGAAATCGGGCGCCTGGCGAGCGCACACCGGCAGGCACACGGCGATGTCCCCCAGATGAATGGTGTGTGCGCGAGGCGCGCGCTTTGGATCATCGAGCGCGGGAAAGCTCAGGACGTCGGTCGCGTGGTCTTCGCCAAGGTGAGTGCGATGGAGTTCCGCCATGCGCGAGGCGGAGCAGAAGAGCACCGAGACTTCCGCAAGGGGGAGCGAGCGCAACTCCAGCGCGCCAGTCAGCAGCTTGCGTGTATAGACGGCCAGCTCCTCGCGCGGCGAGCGCAGGCCGGGGCGGTGAAACGCCACGTGGACAGTGGGGTGGGCGCTCATGTGGTGGTCTTCCTAAACTTGTGGGGCAGGGAATAGCGCGCCTGATCCACCCACGCGTAGTGCCCCCACTGATCGCTCGACACGCGCAGCAGCGGCGCCCCGTCGTCCGCCGCGACGCGCAATGCGTCGGCGAGTGTCTGCGTGTCGTCCACCGAGACGCCATGCTCGCCCAGGCCGGCGCGAATCTGCGACTCGGAGAGGTAGCCGCCGACCTCCTCCAGCAGGCACGCCGCCGCCTCCGGCAAGGTGAAGCGCTGCCAACTGATGCGCACGCCCTGACGCGCCGTGGGAAGGTCCACCATGAGGACCTCGCGGATTGCGTCGATGCGGCGCGACAGCGACTCCATCCGCGCCTCCACGACGGAGAGGTCGCGCATCAGAGCCTCGCGCTGGGCATGAAGGGTGGACTTCTCCCGGAACAACTCCGACTGCCGCGCGCGGAGCAACTCCACGGCGGCGTCGATGGTCTCCTTGCTTTGCGGTTGGTCGAAATCCTGATCGTTCATGGCGCGTTCCCCGTTCTGAGGATTCGAATCGATCCTCTGCCCGCAGGCCCCCTCCACACAAGGCGAAACGCCAAACGGCCTCAGAAGATCATCCAGGACGCATCGCCCGGAGCACCCAGAAGGAAGGACACGTGGCCCACCGTGGCGGGTGCGTTTTCCTCTGCGTCATACATCGCAAGAAAGCTGACAGCCTTGGGCATTGCCGTATCGCGAAAGGGCGCAACGAAGCGCGGGGCGACGCTCTGGTAAACCAGCGTGGCCTCCACCGTGACGGCTCCATCGGCGGCGGAGATGTCGAACTCATAGGTGACGACGTCGGCGCCGGTTCCCTCCACCGCCGCATCCCGATTGAAGTTGGGATCGGTGGCCGCATCGCCGATAATCGCCGTGCTGGCGGCGTGGGAACCCGTGGACAGATAGCCGCGAGGCGGCAGTCGGTTGTCCTTCAGGTAGGACGCCGCCCCCATGAGCGATGTAGTCACGGCGCCGCCGAGGTCGGCGATGATCGGCTCGTACACCTGCACGTCCGCGGGATTGGCGATCAAGTCGTGGTGGGGCTCAAACGGATCAGACAATCCCACGATCTCGCCGTCGGGATTCCACGCGCCCGATTCAAATAGCACGTTCCCGCCCGCGTCACGCGCCACGAACTTCAGCCACGCCCGCCGCGCCGGATATCCCGTCGGGAACTTGTGACCCGCCAGATTCTCCAGCCGCACGGCCACCCGCGCCTTGCCATCGTCGGCGTCGAGTTCCGCGACGCTCACGTTCACCGTGCGCGTGCGCAGCTGATCGAGAGTGCGCTCGATCGTGCGGTCGAACTGCTCCTCCGATGCTGTCAACCCCAAGCCGTCGATGTTATTCTTCAACAGGCTCAGCATGAAAGCGTTCCCGCCCACAAAGTAGTGCTTGTAGAATGGCGTGTGCTCGACGCCGGGCGGGAAGCTGGAGATAACCACCGGGTCGGTGGTGATCGGCATGTGGCAATCCTGGCAGCTCTGGATCGAGGCCGGCTGGGAGAACACGCTGTTTTTCCACTCCAGATACGGCGTCTGCTCCGGGAACTGGCCTAGAATAGTTCCCAGATCGTCCACGATGGGAGTGAAGAGCGTGTGGCACGTCGCGCACACTTCCGACTGCGTCTTGTGGGCGCCGTATTGTGGCGTGTAGTTCAGCGCGCTCTGCATCGCAAACTGGTAGATGTCCTCCGTCGCGTAGGGGCCAAAAATCACGCGCTCGTCTGTGATTTCGTAGCCGCCATTCCAGCTTTCCGGCGTGCCCAGATTGTCCGGCTGGATCTGGTGGCACAGCGTGCAGCTCACGCCGTCGCGGGCCAGCGGCGATACCTCGGCCTGTGCGAGGGAGAAGCTCGTCGCGCCGTCGTGGATCGCCTGGGTCCTCGCCATCGGCGCATGGCATGTCAGGCAGGAATCCTCGATCTCAGCCTTTCGCCCGGGGCGAAGCGCCACTTCGCGCTCCAGCGTGGCTTGAAAGTACGGATCCGTGAATGAATTCGCCATCATCGTCGAACGCCAATCCTGGGGAGGAGAGAGGTCGTTTCCCTCCTTGTCGCGCAGGACCTCGCCATCGGAGGTGTGACAGAACTCGCAATTCCCGGAGCCGGCAAAAAGCGACGACTGCGCCATTTCGAGCGGGAGGCCGGCCCCCTGCTTGGGACCCGGCACGCGCGCGACGAATGCCGTGGCCGTGGCCACGAGGCAGGGGACCGCGGCGATGCGTAGGACCTGGGCAAGGCGATGGCGGATCACTGAAGACTCCAGACGTCGCCTTCCGGATACTGGATGGTCAGGTAGCGGTCGATCTCGACGTTGGTGAGAATCTGCTCCTTCTTGTCCGGCCACACGACGCGAAGCGTTTCGATGACAGCGGCGGCGCCGAGCCCGAAGTGCACGGGAAGATCGCTCTGGTTGAACGTGCCCGCGTTGGTGTTGGCCTCGCGGCGCAGGGTGCGCTCCTGCGGGGTTCCCTTGTGGATCGTGGCATAGAGCGTCGCCCCGATCGCCGTGGTGTTCTCCTTCCGCCCGCGCAGGCGCACTTGCAGCCAGTGATTTCCGTTGGCGGCTGCGTTGCTGACATACAGGCGCTCGGGAAACGAGGAGTTCGTGGCAGTGATCAGGTCCATGTCGCCGTCGCCATCGATGTCTCCCCAGGCACTGTCATAGCCACCCTCGTTCTCCCACAGGAGTCCCTCCGCATCGGTCACATCGACGAAGGCCCAGTTGCCATCGTTGCGATAGAGCGCCATCGCCTGATTCAACGTTCTCGCCAAGTGATCGTGGAAGAAAAAGTCCAAGTCGCCATCGTTGTCATAGTCGACCGCCTTGCTGCCATTGAGGTCGGCGCCGTTATTGGCGAAGGGCTGGCTGCCAAGGACCGTCGCGACATCGCTCCACGCTCCCCCGCCATCGTTGCGGAAAATCCGGGTGGGATTGCCGTCGGCCCCGGTCACATAGAGGTCCAGATCGCCGTCGTCGTCGAGATCGACGAACTCCGTGCCATAGCTATTCGCGAGGTATTGCGTGCCGTTTGAATCGGCGATATCGACGAAGGTCAATGTGCCATCGGGGACGAGGCGATTCTCGAAGAAATTGTTCCGTATGTTCCCGCCCTGGATGCAGGTGGATATATAGATATCCAGATCGCCGTCGCCGTCATAGTCGCCGACAGCCATGCCATAGGCCTTGGTGCCAAAGTCCACTTGCAACCCCGCGGCCGCGCCGACCGGGGTAAAGCTTCCGTCGGAATTCTGGATGTAGATCTCGTGCCGCTCGGGGCCCTCCATGCCGATGATCAGGTCCAGGTCGCCATCGTTGTCGATGTCGTTCCACGCCACGTTCTGGTGGAAGCCGGGCTCGTTGATGGTGGAGGCACTGACATCCACGAATCCAAGCGGGTGATCGTTGCGGAAAAGGTCGCCGCGTGCCGAACGGGGATTCGCCTGGCCGAGGAATACATCCACGCGGCCGTCGCCGTTGTAGTCGCCCCACGCGGCGCTCCACCCGGTGGTGTCGCTGGCGACGGGGCCCAACTGCGGGGTAACGTTGGTGAAGGCAAGTGTCTGTGTGGAGGTGCTGTCGTTCCTGAGCAGTCGGCGCGCGTCGGCGCTCCCCTGCACCAGCACATCAAGGTCGCCATCGGCGTCGTAGTCGCCGAGCGAGATGCTGATGCCGTTCAAGTTCTGAGTGCCCAGAACGGCGCTCGGCGCGCGCTCGAAAGTCTGGGCCGAGGCTGTTGCAAGCCCTAGCCCCGCCAGAATCCCCAACAAGTGCCGCAGCCCCAATGATCCAAAATCCACGTGCTTTCCCCCTTCATGGGCAAGGCGGACAATAGTCACCGGCTCCCCGAAAGTGTCAACCGTTCCGGTCATGCAATTGAACGCGATTCCCGCCCACCTTCTTGGCGAGACACATGGCATTGTGGGCCGGGTGAAGCAAATGGCTGGCGGCCCCGCATTCTGGCGAAAGCCCGGCCACGCCAAAGCTCGCTGCAACCCGGATGGCCCCCCACTCTGCCGACATGCTCACCAGCTCAAGGCATTGCCGGATGCCTTCGGCCAGTGCCAAGGCGACCGCCGCGGTGAACGCGGCGCCCGAGATCGATTCTGGCACCGTTTCCCTGAATCACCGCCCTTCTGAATGTAAACAAACGCTCCACCAGAGCGGGAGCCTCCCGCCGGCGACGCCAACGCTGGGCGATCAGGGGGGCACCGCCTCAGAAGACCTTCCAGTTCGCCGGCGGCGCGGCCGGCACGTTGGTCGCCCCCGGGGTCATTCCCGGCAAGGTCACGATTCCCGCCCCGCCATCGGGGAGTCTCCCCTGGGAAACATTGGCCGTCTGCGCCGGGTAGGTCAGCGTATCGATCGGCTGGACCTGATTCGCGTCGTTGTCGAAGATGCCGATGGACTCGCCCCCGGCGCTCAGTGCGAACGCCGCATGCAACGGACCCTCAAGCGGCTCGTTGTCGCACCACACCAGCAGGAAGCCCTTCGCCGGGATCATCGTCCCCGCGGGGAACTGCCACTTGGTCCGATTCAGCAGGTTGTCTGTGAGGTAGAGCCCCGTCAATTCCACCGCAGTGGCTTCGCCGTTGTAGATTTCCACCCAGTCATCGAAGTCCCCGGCTTCGTCCTGGGGGCCTGCGGAGTTGGATGCCAGGAACTCGTTGATAAACAGGCGCGGCGGCACGCGGGGCTCTCCCCCGCCACAATCGCCGGTGGTTCCATCGTTGATTGCCAGCGGCGTCGGGTTGCACATCGTCACCAGCCCATCGCCGCCATCGGGAACCCGCCCAAAGGAACGATTGTTGGTGAGCGGCGTGTAGGTCAGGTGATCGACCAGTACCCGGCCATTGGCCTCGTCCATGAACAAGCCCAGATTCTCGCCGGTTACCCCAAGTGCAAACGGCGCGTGCAACGGGCCCTCCAGCGGCTCGTTGTCGCACCACACCAGCAGGTAGCCCTTCGAGGGAATCGTGGTCCCCGCGGGGATCACCCACTTCAGCGGATCCAGCACATCGTCGGTCAGGTGCCAGCCGGAGACATCCACCGCCGCGTCCTCGTCGTTGTAGAGTTCAATCCAGTCCTCGAAGTCCCCAGCCTCGTCCTGGTTCGAGGCCGTATTGCTGGCAAGGGCCTCGTTGATAGACACGCGCGGCAGTGGAAGCGTCGGCGAGACGAAGCCTCCGATCTGGGACACGATCGACGCGCTCCGCGCGTTCATGTAGGGCTTGAGGCCCATCGTGTGATAGTCGCTGCCGTCATAGCTCGATGGGCTCGCGATGCCTGTGGCAAAGAAGGGTGAATGCTCCCCGCTGGTTGACTGCGTTCCCACCGTTCCGCCGCTTTCAATGGTGCCATCGAAGTAGGGCAGGATCTGCGCGTGCCAGATGTCCAGCTTCGCCTGGTTCGCGGGGAGCACCAACAGCGCCGCCGCCGCCAGCAGATAGCGCCGGTACTGCGCCCGCCACGGGCTGTGGTCGAAGATCGCGCTGACCAGCGGCGCCGGCGTACTGCCAAAGCCGCCATTTCCCCACGTCGAGAAATTCCGCGTGGACCAGTTGCGCCCGAAGTAGTCCATTCCCAGGGAGTTGTCATAGTCGAAGGGGATGAATTCGAACCGGTTGGTATTCGGATTCCGGTACATGTAGTAGTTGTTGGCGCCATACCAGTAATCGTCCCACGATCCCACAGCCACATCCGCCGCAAGCGATCGCAGGAAGTTGTCGGTATTCAACGACGACTCGAGCTGCGTCAGCCGCTGCGCCGCCGTGGTATCGTTCAGCAAGCGGATGAAGTCCACCAAGTCTGTATAGACAGAGAGGGGATCGTTGTTCCCTTCATCATAGACCTGGCCACCGCCATACGTGGCATAGTCCTCGCCGGGGATCTTTGCCAAATCAGCCTTTCCGCCTCCGGCGTTGAGGCACTTGTAGAGGTTGCCGGTCTTGGTGCCGAACCAGGAATCGGCAAATTCCTCGTCGATGTGCTCGGTGTGGACCTGTATGCTCCAGAAGTCGCCGTTGATATAGAGCGCCACGAAATGCGTTCGGGGCGCCGGCAAGCCCATCTGGCGAAGGATCTCGTGCGACATGCGGCGACGCAGGAAGGTGGGATCGTTGTGCTCGCCGTTCAGGTCGATGGACTCCAGCCCGTGAAACGAGCGGCCGGGAACGAAGTCGTTGAAATCCAACTTCCACGACTTGCGCGTTGCCGAGCGCGTGAACTGGCCACCGCGCGGGCGAAAGCCCACATCGGCAACCGTCTCGTCGATTACGGAATTCCGCCACCGGATCGTCGCATTCTTGTCCACATCGGCAAAGGGATCGGCAAGAAGGTCGGCGAAGTCCGTCGGCTCGACCGTCACATCCACGCGCGCCACCTCTCCATCGCGGAAGACATTCGCGGCGGCATCCGCATAGTCCGCGTCGTTGGGCGGCGGCGTCCATGCGCCCGCCACACCGGCCAACATTGCCGCCACACCGCCCGCCACTGCTCGGAATCCCGCCATTCCCTTGCTCCTCCATAGGTTCCGCGCTGTGCGCGCAACAGTGCAAACGACTACACATGGAAGGGTGGGTCAATGGGGGGATTTGGAGCGTAAGCAGGTTTTGGTCAACCAGATGAAGGCTACACAAATTCGGCAAGCCGGCATCCATCTGGGCAGGCAACTACCCAATTGTTGAGGATTCCTCTTGCCCGAACCACATCTGTGGGCACATCCTCCGACTGCGCTGTCCATTTCCATGGCTGATCGCACATCCCACTCAAAGGTCGCACCATGAAATCAAAGACGAAATTTTCGAGCATCGCTCTGTTGGCAGCAGCGTTGACGCTGACGGCGGGGACGGCTGGCGCTGCACCCTTCGCATCTCAAATCACCGTAAGCAGCACCAGCGTCGAGGTTGGCGACGGGCTGACGATCGCCTACTTCATCAATGAAGCCGGATCGACGGTCACCATCGAGGTTCTTAGTAGCACAAACACAATCCTCGCGACATTCGCGGGAACCGCAACCGTCGGCGCCAACTCTGTCGTCTGGAACGGCACGGCAGACAACGCCTCGGGCGCAGCGGTTGGCGCCGGATCCGGCCGCAAGGTCCAGATTACCGCGGCAAAGACGGCGGCCGCTGGCTGGGCTGAGATCGCCTCAAACCGGTCAGTCGGCAATTTTGGGGCTCCTGCTACGCTGAACACCCTGTTCGCTGGGTTTTCCGGCAGGGACGTCCATTCTTTCGATGATCCCAATTCGCCGCGATTCGGAATCGTCGTTTCCTCCTCCAGCTTCCTTACTCCTGCGCACTATGGATTCATCCCCTTCAATCCGGATTTGTCGGTCTATGGTGGCGGCGACGGTCTTACGGCGCGCGTCATGAAGCACCCCGCTGATCCCCTCGTCGCGACCATTGGCGCAGTGACCAGCAATCAGGCCACCTGGGGCGTGGAGGCTGACCCCGACAATTCTGAGAACCTGTATGTCTTCGGTCAGGGACTTCCCGATGTGACCTACGCAGACAACGCGGCTGCTGGCTCGGGTTTTGCCGACTTGACCAGTATCAGCCCGAATGCCGCAACTGCCAACTATCGCGGCGGCGCCGTCCAGACCTATGCCAGCGTCAAATTTGCGTACTTGGCTTCCGGCAATTCTACCATAACTCGGCGCCAGATTGACGGGACCAATCAGATTCTGCTCACACCCAGCGACAATATCCTCGGGCTGACCGCGACGAATCTCTACAGCCGCGAGGTCCTGTTCGACGCCGCCGGCAACCTCTACTGGGTTTCCCGTTTCGCCGCCAACGCCGCAACAGGCAATGGCCGCCTCTTCCGCTGGTCCGCTGCCTTGGCATCCGCTGCCGTTGCGGCCTCGTTGACTGAGGCCAATGCCGACTGGGTGGTGACGCTTCCCTCGACAGGTGCCGATGAGGTAACTGATGCCATCATTGCGCCGGATGGCAGTGTTTTCCTTGTCGCTGAGTCGGGCATCTATGCTGTCGGCAATACGTCGGACGCAACAAAGACGATCACTCTGACCGCCAGCGAGAAGGTGCTGGATTTCGCGGCGCTTTCTGGCGGCTTTGTCCTCGGCCCGCTTGGCGGCGCTGATATGGATTTCGCGGGCAATATCATCGTCTGTGAAAACGGAAACGAGCAGATCCGCACCTACACCCCCGGCGGCAACACGAGCGTCGTCGTCCCCGCGCCCTCCGCGCAGGCCTTCGACATCGTCATGCTGTCTAGCAGCCAGAACTGGGAAATGTACAAGTAAGACTGTCGTCCCAGCGGCCTGTCGCTTCGATGAAGCCTACGCCTCCCACTCCGGTGGGAGGCGTAGATGTTTTTACCACCCCAATTCGGCCCGGTTGCGCACGCTCATTCCGCCCGTAGCAAAGCCGATCGGGGATCGGCATTCCCGGAAATACCCGTTGACCCTCCGCCTCCTGACCGGCGAAGGATTGGCGAATCAGCCCTCTCGCGCAGGTTCCCCTCCTCATGGCCAAGACGCCCGACGCGCCCTATCAGGTGATCCCCCTCAAGTACCGCCCCCAGGTATTTTCCACCGTGGTCGGGCAGCGGTCCGTGGTGCGCCAGTTGCAGACGGATATCCGCGACAATCGCATCGGGCACGCCTATCTGTTCACGGGTCCGCGCGGAGTCGGCAAGACGTCGATCGCGCGCATTCTGGCCAAGGCCCTGAACTGCGTGAAGGGGCCCACGCCGGACCCCTGTGGCGAGTGCGTCCATTGCCGCAGCATCGCCAACGACTCGGACTTTGACGTGATCGATGTGGACGCGTAGTCCTACACCAAGAAGGAGGAGACGATCGAGCTGCTTGAGGGGATCGACCGGGCCACCTTCGACGCGCGATACAAGGTTTATATCATCGACGAAGTCCACATGTTCTCCACGCACTCCTTCAACGTGCTGCTCAAGCGACTGGAGGAGCCGCCCCCCGGCGTGGTGTTCATCCTGGCCACGACGAATCCGGAGAAGATTCCCGAGACCGTGATCTCGCGCTGTCGTCGCCTCGAATTCGACCGCATGGACACCACGGTGATCGTGGACCGCCTTCGCGATATCGCGGCGCGCGAGGGCGTGACCTTTGCCGATGGCGAGGCGGACAAGGTGCTGGAGGCCATCGCGCTGGCCAGCGAGGGCGGCATGCGCGACGCCCAGGTGGCGCTCGACCAGTTGATCTCCCTGAGCGATGGCACGGTGACCTTCGAGACCACGCGCCAGCTCCTCGGCGTGGTGGAAAGCGACCAGCTCCTCGCGCTGCTCAATGGACTCGTCCAGCGCGATTCCACCGCGTGCCTGCTGCTGATTCAGGACCTGGTGGACAAGGGCCGGGACCTACACCGCTTCATCAAGACATTCACCGCCTTCCTCCGCGATGCGATGCTGCTAAAGGCCAACGCCCCGGTGGAGCTGCTGAAGGTGTCCCGGGCAAATCCCGAGAAGCTCCGCGCGGCGCTGGAGGGCCTTTCGCTCCCCGCGCTGATGAATTTCGTGCAGCAGTTCCTCGATCTGGAGGAGAAGATGCGCGGCGCGGCCCCCGCGCGATTCGTGCTGGAGTTCGCCGTGCTCAAGCTGACGGCGATCCACCCGCGCTTCGTCCTCGACGCGCTGGACAAGCCCACGCTCGACCGCGTGGCCCCGGCCCCCGCCACCGAGCCGAAACCAGCACCCACGCCCGTTGCCAGCGCACCGGCAAGCCAATCGATGGAGCGCGTCAGCGAGCCCGCAGGTTCGGGGGGGTACTCCCCCACCGCTTCGCGCGCCGCGGCACCGATCCTCCACGATGGCAGCCACGCCAACGCGGCGCTGGAACTCCCCGACATCGAAGTGGACGAGCCATCGCCGTCCGTCGTGTATCCCGCCCCCGAAATGGTGACGCTGTCGCGCGCCCGCGCATTCGACGACGGTGCCCTGAACCGGTTCCGCGAGGAGACCGACCTGCGCCTCCCCGCGCACCTCCGCGTGATGCGCGCGGCGACGGCCCGCCTCGATGGGGAGGGCATGTTGACGCTGCTCCTTTCCGCCAACGATGGCGTCGTGCGCCAGTCCCTCGAACGCCCCGAGATCGCTTCGATCTTCCGCGCTGTCGCCGCCGAAGTCCTCGGCGACGGCGTCCGCATTCGCATCGAGGTAGCCGCGCCGGAACCCTCCGAAAGCGCCGACCGCGACGCGTATCCCGATATGCCACCCCTGTTTGACGACGAGGAGGAGTCGGTGTCGCCCCCCGGCAAGCCCGCTGCCACGGAGCGTATGAGCTTCACCGAGGCCCTGATGCGGTTCCCTGACTTCCGCGCGGCCATCGACCTCGTCAGAAACCATTGCGGCGTCGATCCCCACCTCTTTAATGGCGAACGCATTTCGTAATTCGCCACGACCACAGGAAACCGCATGTTCGACCCCGCCATGATTCAGAAGCTCCAGAAGGACCTCCACAAGCGCATCGACCGCATGAAGGAGGAGATGAAAACAAAGTACGTCGAAGGATCTGCCGGCGGCGGGGTGGTGACGGTTGTCAGCAACGGGAACTCCGAGATCACGGAAGTCCGCATCAAGGCCGAGGCTCTGGACCCCGACGATCCCGAAATGCTTCAGGATCTCGTCCTCGCCGCGACCAATCAGGCCCTCGAGAAGGCCCGCAAGCTGAACGAGGACAGCGTCAGCGAGATCACCGGCGGCATCAAGCTACCCGGCTTCTTCTGATCGGGAGCCAAATGGCCCTCCCCCTTCCCATCGAACGACTCATCGCCGAGTTCGCGCGCTTTCCCGGCGTCGGGCGCCGCAGCGCCGAGCGCATGGCGCTCGACTTGGTGACTGCCGCGCCGGGCCGCGTGGGTGGCCTCATGGACGCGCTTCGCGCCGTGGAGAACGAGGTGGCGCTCTGCGAGCGCTGCGGCTACTTTTCCAGTGGCGGCGAATGCCTCGTCTGCTCCCAGCAACGCCAGCGCGAAATCCTCCTCGTGGTGGAGAAGCCCCTGGATGTGGTGGCGTTCGAGAAGGCCGGCGGATTCCGCGGCGGCTACCACGTGCTGGGGGGCCACCTCTCGCCGCTCAAGGGAATCGGCCCCGCGATGCTCAGGCTCGATAGCCTCTTCGAACGCCTCGCCAACCCCGAAGTGAGCGAACTCATCCTTGCCACCTCGCCCAGCGTGGAGGGCGACGCGACGGCGCTGTACATCGCGCGCCATGCCGAGCGCGACGGCCTCGCGGTCACTCGCCTCGGACGCGGCATGCCCATGGGCGCCTCGCTGGAGTTCGCCGACTCCGGCACGCTGCGCATGGCGCTCGAGGGGCGCCGCTCCCTCGACGGCCGATGAATCGCGACCTGCATACCGCCAAGAGCGACACCGTTCTGGCCCACCTGCCAGTGCGGCGGAAACGCGCGGGCCTTGCCCTTGCCGAGGGGGAGCGCGTGGCCGCGATGGCGCTGGATGGCGCGTGGGAGGCACTGCTCCTGTTCATGCGGGAGGACTTTGCCGGCACCAGCGTCGCGCAGCAATTCCACGAGGCCGCCGGTGCCCGGAAGATTCGCGTGATCCATTGCAATGCCGGGGCGATGGAGAAGCTCAGCGACTGCGAAACGCCGCCCCCCGTGGGTGTGCTTGTACGCCCCCCCGGCGTGACGGCGCTCCCCGATTCGAGCCGCATCCTCGTGCTCGATGGCGTC
>JBBQYG010000092.1:0-15397 GCA_038208905.1 Candidatus Sumerlaeia bacterium
TGGTTTCATGGGGCTGCGCGATCTGCTGCCGGCGCTCTCCGATGCGGGGCGCGACGACTTGGCCTACGACCTCGCGCTGCGCGAGCGGTTCCCCGGCTGGGGATATCAGATCGCCAACGGCGCCACAACGATCTGGGAACGGTGGGACGGTTGGACGCGCGAGATGGGCCTTCAGGATCCGGGAATGAACTCATTCAACCACTATTCACTCGGAGCAGTCGGTCAGTGGATGATGGGCTACATGGGGGGGATCGATGCGGTCACTCCGGGGTACCGGAAATTGCGCATCCGCCCGCGGCTTGATGATCGCCTTTCCCACGTGAAGGCGCGCGTGGAGACGATCCACGGCGCCGCGTCCTGTGCGTGGTCGCAGCGCGGTGGTCCGTTCGAGATGATCTGTCGCATTCCGCCCAATACCACGGCGGAGGTCTGGGTGCCGCGAACGGGCGGTGCATCGCTGCTTGAATCGGGTCTGCCTGTCGAGCAGGCAGAGGGACTGCGGGTGCTGCCGGGCAACGACTCCCACTGGATCGTGGAAGCCGTGCCCGGCCACTACAAGTTCACCTCACACTGATTTCCCCGCGAAGAGATCGCGTCCCGCGACGAGCGACCTGAGCTTGCCGTTGGCCGAGCCGCGCGGCAGGTGTTGCAGGCCGCAGTCGGGATTCGCGTAGGCAATGCGCTCCGCGCCGAAGAGCCCGGCGAGTTCCTCCAGGCGCGAGGCCACCTGGGCGGGGCTCTCGATCTGCAGGTCCTTCACGTCGATGACGCCAAAGCCGAAGCGCTTGGGCTTCTCGACCTCGCGGAGCCAGCCGAGTTCGCTCTTGGGGCGGCGCGTGGTCTCGAGCACCAGATGGTCGCAGCGCAGCATATTGAAGTAGGTGATCAGCTTGTCATACTCGCCGTGCTGAATCATCTGTCCGCCGTAGTTTCCGAAGCAGAGGTGCACGGCCTTTCCGGCGCTCTCCAGCGCGTCCAGCACCAGGTTGGTGGCGCGGGCGGCGATCTCGGACTCGTGGGGGAATCCGGGAAGCGTGGGCTCGTCGATCTGGATCGCTTGGGCATCGATGCCGACGACCTGCTCCGCGAGTGTTGCCGCGAAGGCCATCGCGAGCGCCTCCAAATCGTTGTAGTGATCGTCGATCACCACCTTGGCCATCATGTAGGGGCTGGTGAGCGTGAACTTGAGCGGCGCCGTGGTGAGGGCCCGGACGCGGTCCCATTCGGCGCGCAGATTCAGGGTGCCGGAGCCGACCGGCCCAGTGACAACACCGGGGGGCGCCTTGCGGTACTTCGTGTTGGACTTGGCATAGAAGGCGTCGAGCTGGCGCTTGGTCAGCTCGCAGCTCACGCCCGCCATCGGGCGGACGAATCGCTCCACCATGCCGCCGGGGGCGTTGCGTTCCAAATCCCAGCGGCCGATCTCGCCGTCGGAAATCAAGTCGATCCCCGCCAGCTCCTGAGCCTTAATCGCCACGGTCACGGCATCCACCAAGGAATCGGGGGTGGGAAGGGCTTGCAGCCAAACGGGGACGGGATAGCTACCCACAACGGTGGTCTTCATGATTGGAGGGTCCAAGGAAAGGAGTGGATGATGATCGTTCGCGATTGATTTCGCTTGAGTCACTCCCCCGGGCTCAAGTGAATATTTATACCGTACTGCATTCCGGTTTCGAGACGGAGTGAGGCCAATTTTGCGCCGAAGGAAGCCATCATGTTGCGTAGCGCGTTCAAAATGAAGCTCAAGCCGGGCTTCGAGGCTGAGTACAAGAGGCGCCACGACAAGATCTGGCCGGAACTCCACGCCGAACTGGTGGCGGCGGGAATCTGCGACTACTCCATTTTTCTCGACCGGGAGACGCTAACTCTCTTTGCAGTCCATAAGCTGACCGTGGACCATACGGCCCACAAGCTTTCCGGAACGGAAATAGTACGCAAGTGGTGGGACCATATGGCCGACATCATGGATGTGAATTCGGATAACTCTCCGGTCGTGCTAACCCTCGAAGAAGTGTTCCACATGGAATGAAATACAATACGAAACAGCCCCCAAGCGCCATGAAGGAAGTCAAGGGCATCACCCACAAGGACATCGCCAAGTTCGTGGGTGTCAGCCAAGCCACCGTGTCCAAGGTGCTCAACAACAGGTCCAATAGCATCGGCATCAGCCAGAAGACCCGCCAGGCGGTGATCGAGGCGGCCAAGGAACTGGGCTATAACAAGGACAAGGTGGCGTCGGGCCTCATCCAGCTTGTGGAGAAGAGCATCGGCATCCTGCTGGAGCACATCGCGAATCCGTTCTGCAGCGTGATTATGAACGGGATCGAGCACGAGCTGAGTGGGAGCGAGTACCAGTACCTTTTCGCGTCGTCCAACGGCGTTCCCGACCGTTCGCTGAAGTGCATCCAGTCGATGTCGCGCCGGTTCACCTCGGGCTTCATCCTGATGCCCTTCTACGAGTCCAACACCAGCCAGTCGGTCCACCGATTCCTGAAGGGGCGAGGCATCCCGTTCGTTCGCACAAACTACCATAACCTGCCCAATGAGTACAACGCGCCGTTGGTGGCGTCCAACAACTATGAGATTTTTCGCGCACTGACGGAGCACCTGATTGCACAGGGGCACCGGCGCATCGCGGTCGTTCACCCCACGGCGGAGTATTCCAGCATCGCCGATCGCATCAGGGGGTTTCGCGACGCGATGCAGGCCGCCGGGCTGGAGGTTCCAGCCTCGTACCTGGTGGAGCATGCGCGTCAGGACTATTTCCAGATCGAGCCGAAGGAGCAGTTGCTGAGTGGGTGGATGCGGCAGAAAAATCGTCCCACGGCGATCATGACGCTGAAGGACGACTGCGCGATCCAGTTCATTCTCTTGCTCCGCAAGATGGGGCTGTCCGTCCCCGGGGACATGGCGGTGACGGGGTTCGACGACTATCTGCATTTCCTTCCGAAGTTCTATCACGAGGCCTATCGCGACCTGACGACCGTCCGCCAGAACCTTCCGGAGATTGGGCGACAGGCGGTGAAGCGCCTGCTGGCGGAGATCGAGTCGGAATTCCCCAAGGATCTCCCGATGGAAGTGGCCGTTCCGGCAGAGTTGATGATCCGCGGGTCCTGCGGTGCCACGCTGGCGCAGGCCAAGGACGACTACAAGTTGGAGCTAAAGGGGCTGGGGCTGGGGTACCTGACGCATTGAGGCCGGCATCTGGATCGCTCCAAATATTTGCGTTGCGACATGCACTGGGAATTATGACGCTATAATTATTCCTTGGGCGTGGGGCCGCCGTGATCTTGCGAAATCTCCTCCTTACGGTACTCCTCTTTGCTGCGCTTGGCGGCACAGCGCAATCCGAGGTCATCGACGGGTTTGAGGGACCGGAACTGGCCGCGCAATGGCTCCCCCCCGCCAGCGTCGGGAACGAGACGCCCGCGACCCTGGCGTTCGACCTTGCCCACGCGCCGGGCAAGTTGGCGGCGAGCGGCGTCGTGACTCTGGGCGAGCAGGTACAGTTCCTTATGCTTCGCCCAAACCGGCCACTTGCCGTGGGTGACACGATCCGCCTGCTGATGGGGATGGACGGCGTGGGGCAGAGGTCGGTCGGCAGCGACTCGGTCTCCGCGGGGTTTGGAATCTTCGACGACCCGATCTCGCCTCGCCGATACGTTCGCCTCAACGTGAACGACGACACGCGGCTGATCCATTCCAACGGCAATTCCAGCGTGCTGCCGGGCATCTGGAACGTGGACCAGAGCATCGAGCTTTTCATCCAGCGCGCCGCCCAGTATGAGTACCGCCTTGGCTACCGTGTGGAGGGTAAGGCGTTTGTGGAACTGGAGGACCGCTATCAGATCCCCGGTCTGGACACTGGGCTTGGCGCGGCGGTCGGGTTGTTCGTCATCTGGGACGAACGCTCAGGTACGGCGGACGGTAGAATCCTGTTCGACGAGTTGGATTTCGTGGCGAACCCGGGGTTCGCCGCGATCCCCGTGGCGGTCGATGCGGGGCCGGATCGGTTCTCCTATCCGGGCGAGGTTGTCTATACGAACGGCACGGGGACGACGGGGATAGTGGAGTCCTTTGCGTGGGACTTTGGCGATGCGGCGAAGCCCAACGACCGCGCCGGCGAGGCCGTGGGCGCGCATGTGTACGATCAGGTTGGTGTCTATACAGCGGCGCTGACCGTGCAGTACGAGGGGGGCGAGACCGCCACGGATACGGCCACGGTCACGATTGCAGAGAAGCCCGCGGTGACGACGTTGCCGCTGAGGGGGTTTCTTCTGGGCGGTAACAACAACATCCCGCTGTTCAATGACATCGCCAACTGGGATCGCCAGTTCACGTGGATGGAGGAAGAGGGATACAACATGGGGGTACACCTGCACTTTCACCCCTACCCCTACTTTATCCGGATTCCGGGGTATCCCGAGGCCAACAGCAGCGTCAGCGACGCGGAGCTGGCGACGCGGCGCGCGAACTTCGAGACCGTGATCCGAATGGCGGAAAGCCGGGGAATCGAGACGTGGTTCCTAGTGTACAACATCCACGTGAGCCCGGACTTTGCCGCGTTTCACGGAATCCCCGAGTCGGGGGATTCATTCGACGACAGGGGAATGGATAGCGAGCTGGTGCGCGGATATACAACCGCGGCGATCACGGCATTCACGGCGGAGTTTCCGCAAGTCCGCATGAATGTGACCATCGGCGAATCGCCGATTTCGCCGGTGGAGTTCAACGATGCGGCAGTGTTCAATGCGTTGCGCCAAATGAACCCGCCGCGCGCCACAATCATTCGCGACCAGGTGGTGCTCCCCTTCGAGATCGAGCGGCTGGCCACGGGGCTCCCGGCACCGTGGCATGTGATGAGCAAGATCACCGAGGAGCAATTTCTGGAGGGGCGCGGCTATCGAGGACGCCTGTTTCAGGAGGCGCTGGGCAAGCCCACGTTCTACCTCCAGTCGCGCACCTCCGACGGCATGTTCTTTGGCAGCTATCGCATCGCCCAGGAACAGATCCGCGCGATTGCGGATTCGGGAGGTGCCGGTATTCTGGTCGCCGCCGACGCCAGCATCGAGTGGATGCTGAGAGAGGCATATGGCCGCTACATGAACGATCCGCTGCTGGTGGGTTCCGGCGAGGAAACCTTCTGGCAAGGTCGTATCGCCGAGCGCTACGGCATGGGCGTTCCCGCTGCCGACTTCCTGGAGGCGGGAGAGCATAGCACGCGGATCCTTCCGCTCGTGCGTTCACAGCTGTTCTATCGCAACTGGAACTACCGCACTCAATGGGGCATCCCGCTTATCTCATTCCTCGGCATGCCGACGGTGACCAGCTATCAGCATGGGAACGCGCATCGACTGGCCGAGGAGGAGGCTTTCTCCTGGTGGTATCCTCGCGAAGCCCGCAACAGGCGCGACCTGTTGACGGTGCGCGAGTACGTTGACGAGTCCTACGTGAGCCGCGGCGAGGCTTGGACGACGCCGCCACAGATCGCGGGTGAGCTGGCGTCGCACGCGGCACAGACGTTGGCGCTGATTCCTGCTCTGCGCGGCTTCAATCCGTCCAACAATGTATCGGCCTATCGAAACGAAGTGAACATGATGGAGGCGGCGGCGCACCTGGGGAACTTCTACGCGTCGAAGCTCCGCGCGGCGATGGCATGGCATCGCTATGCGAGCGGCAAGCAGACCGCCGACGAAGCGCGTCCGGAGATTCTGACGGGCCTCGCCGATTCGCATCGCCACTTCCGCAAGGCTCGCCTGCTGACTGAGCTGGTGTATGGCGCGGGACATCCGCGGAGCACTTTTCGGATGGCTGCGGATGCCGTGCAGCCTCCGTGGCCATCGATCGACCAAAACTATCGTGGGACGATTACCGGCGGGATGGCGGAGGTGGAGAAGGTCCTCTGCCGCGAGCTCGGCGTGATCGAGCAGTATCTGGCCGACGGAATCAAGACCCTGCCGATCTTTGAAGATATGCAAGCGGGGGCATTGCCGGGTTGCCCGGATGTTCTGGAGGACTGGACGATTCGGTAAGAGGGGGACCCATTCGGCCCGGGGGAGGATACCCCGTTGCCGATCCGGCGGATTTTGCCGAGATTGCGGTTGCGCGCTTGGACCGGTTCGAGGCATATTTATTCCGTATTAATTAGTCACAGGTGAACGATGAGCAACCGCACCCTCGATATCAACTGCCATTTCCTTCCCCCGCCCTTCGTGGAATGGGTGCAGAAGACTGGCCTTGTGATGCCCCACATGCTGGAGCGAGCGCGCCGGATTCCAACGATGGTGGACCTGTCGGCGAGGCTGGCGGCGATGGACGAGTTTCCCGGATACGCGCAGATCCCCTGCCTGGCAGCGCCGCCGATCGAGAGCTATGCGAGCCCGGCCCAGTCGCCCGATGTAGCCCGCGCGGCGAACGAGAGCCTGGCGGAACTATGCGCCGCCCATCCCCAGCGATTCCCCTCCTTCGTCGCGTCACTCCCCATGAACAACCGGGAGGCGATCCTGAAGGAGGCGCGCCACGCGGTTGAGGAACTGAACGCCGCAGGGGTTCAGATCTTCACAAACATCAACGGGCGGCCGGTGGATGGGTCTGATTGCTTCGACCTGTACGAACTGATGAACAAGCTGGATCGACCGGTGTGGCTGCACCCCTACCGCGACGAGAAGTTTTCCGACTATGCCAGCGAGAAGGAATCGCTCTACGAAATCTGGTGGGCTTTCGGCTGGCCCTACGAATCGGCGGCGGCAATGGCGCGGCTGGTCTTTGCGGGGTTGTTTGACCGATTTCCCGACATCAAGGTGATCACGCACCACGCCGGTGGCTTTGTGCCGATGCTGGAGAATCGCCTGAGTCCGGGCCTTGATGTGATCGGCAACAGAACGGCGACCACGCCGAAGCGGCCACGCGGCCCGCAGCGCGAATCAATCAAGGACGCCTTCCGTCGGTTCTATGCCGATACCGCGACGTTTGGGTCGGCGCTGGCCATCGACTCGGCAGTGAGATTTTTCCCCGGCAACCGGTTGCTTTTTGCGACGGATATGCCGTTTAGCGGCGTGGCGGAGGCGGGCATTCGCGCGACATACGAAGCGATGGATAGTCTGGGATTGGGCGAGGCGGAACGCGACGCAATCCTGATCGGCAACGCGGAGCGCCTCTTGCGCCCCGCTCTAACGCACAAAACGACGGAGGAATCGGCGGCGGGATGAACACGCGAATCGACTGCGTACTGGACGAGATGAGCTGGAATGTGGCAGCGGCGCTGTCAGGCGCCAATCAGGTTGGCCTGCGATTTGGCGTGGTGCGCATGTGTGGCGAAACGCGCTTTCCCGAAGTGTCGGAGAGCGACTGGACGCTTCTGGATTCAGCGGTGGAATCCGGTCGATTGGTGGTGAAGAACGTCTCGCCGGGTCTTTACAAGGAGGACTTCACGGCAACCGATCTGAATGCGCGAATCGCGCGCGACGTGGCTCAGACGTCGATCGGCGCGCGGCGGCTGGGAGCCTCTGCGGTGTCGCTTTTCTCCTGGAAAAAATCGCCGGGTGCCGCCGCCCCGCCGATTGGAGAACCCAGCCCCGCGATGCCGGGCGAGTTGCCGAAGTACGTTCGCCTCCTTGCAGATGGGCTGCACGCGGAGGGGATGACTCCCCTGCTTGAGAATTGCTACTGGCAGTGGGGCGATTCAGGTGCCGCCACGGCGGAGTTGATTCGCCGCTCGGGAAGTGCCAATCTGCGCCTACTGTGGGATCCCGCCAATTCGATCGCGGCGCGCTGGGACTGGCACCGCGAGGTTGGCGCCGGCGAGTTTGCTGCCACGGAATTGCTCCTTGGGGAGCTACGTGACGCGTCGAGCTTGGTGGGTGGCGTCCATGTGCGCGATATCGCGCTGGATGCGAACGGGTGGAAGTGGGTGCCGCTTGGCGATGGAGTGATCGATTGGAATCGCATCC
Organism: Candidatus Sumerlaeia bacterium; assembly: GCA_038208905.1. Classification (GTDB taxonomy): domain Bacteria; phylum Sumerlaeota; class Sumerlaeia; order SLMS01; family SLMS01; genus JBBQYG01. Next base: position 7,950 of record JBBQYG010000092.1, read on the forward strand.
TGCGGGCGCTTGACGAAATTGGATACGAGGGGCCGCTCACGATCGAGCATCACCTTCCCAACAAGATCGAGGCAACGCGCCACGCGTTCAACTTCCTCAGCATCCACGCGATGCAGCTTCAATGACCAAGCGGCTTCGCATCGGTTTCCTTGGGACTGGCCAGTGGGCCAACTATGTCGCGCGCGCCATTGGCGGAGTCGCTGACTTCGAGATGGCAGCCTGCTATTCAGTGGACGAAGCCGAGCGTGCAAGCTTCGCGGCTGCTACGGGATGTGCCATCTGTCGGTCGGAGGAGGAGTTGCTTCGCGACTCCTCGCTCGACGCCGTGTGCATCCTGACACCCAACGATCTCCACCACGATCAGGCGCTTCGCTCGATGGCGCAGGGCCTGAACGTCTTCGTGGAAAAGCCGATCGCATCGACCAGCGGCGAGGCCGCCTCCATGATCGCCGCCGCGAGTAAGGCGAATGTTCGACTATTCGTGGGACACAACACGCGGCGCGGGGCGCGATTCCGTCGGATGAAGGAGATGATCGACGCGGGAGAGATCGGGAAACCGATCATCTCGCATGTTTCCTTCACTTCCTCGGCGGGGCTCGGGCAGCAGCTCGGGTCGTGGCGCTATGATCCGAAGCGCACGCGCGCGGTGGCACTTGCCCAGATAGGAATCCACGCAATCGATCTGCTGAACTACTTTTTCGGAGAACCTGAGGCAGTCAGCGCGGATATACGTTCCAGCGGGGCGGCGGGCCAGATCGAGGACCTCTGCATGGCGCGGATTCGCTTCGCCAGCGGCGTGATCGCAACATTCGACAATGCCTACAGCGTAACGCGCAATCGCAGCCTCTCGATCATGGGGACGGCGGGGGCGCTGTTCACGCCGCACGAAAGGCTGCTGATCCATCGCGATGCGAAGGGCGTGGATCGCCAGATCGAGACCCCTGACAACGACACCGTCGGCGAAGAATTCGAGGAGTTCGCCGCCGCCATTCGCGGCAATCGCGAGCTCGAGACGACGGGCGAGGTTGGCGCGCTCGCGATGGCGGTGATGGAGGCGATGATTTGCTCGAGCGAATCGCGGATCGAAGTTGGCGTGAACAGAATCAGCGCGGGAAACGCGGTCGAATGAGGCGGCGCCTACTCGCCGCGGGAGTCCTCTCGCTTGCCCTTGCCGGGCCGGCGGCGGCGGTCAGCGCTGTCGATCATGAATCCATACAGGCGGCACTCGATGCGAATCCCGGCGAGCTCGTCTACGTCCCGCCCGGGAGGTACGAGATCGACAGGACGCTCTTCGTTCGGACAGCCAACTCGGGGCTCTATGGTTCCGGCACAATCGTCCAGACGAACAGGGACGAGTCCATCGTCCGAATTGAGGGCGACGGGGCCCGCGTTTCGGGCGTGACGCTGACTCGTAGCGAGTCGGGCCTCGGCGGCACGCAGGAGGGCATCGTCGCGGTCAGCTCGCGCAACGTGGTGATCGATGGGATTCGCGTCCTGAACAACCGCAGCAAGGGTGGCGCGATCACACTTCGCAACAGCAACGCCGGCACCATTCGCAACTGCGTGGTGGAGAACTACAAGTGCGTGACCATCGAGAACCGCATGGCCGACCCGAACTCGGGCTACTCGTTCCGCTGCCTCGACGGCACGGGGATTGTGGCAGCGGGATCGAGCAGTTCCATGATCACCGGCAATCGGGTGGTCGAGCACGAGTTCCTTCCGACGCGCGAGATCCGGGACAGGTACAAGCTCGGCGATCTGACAGAGAAGCAGGAGAAGCCGGGACTGCTCGTCGATCAGGAGATTTGGGGACTCAACTATACGCGCAACTGGCACCAGGGGTCGGGGATTATCGTCTCGGCGCTGGGGCGATCAAACTGCACCATCCTGACCGACAACGTCGTGGAGAACCCGGCGCAGGGATTCGACCTGCACACCGACAACGCGATCGTGGCGAGCAACATCGTCCATCACGCGCTGATGGGCATAAAGGCGATCCACGGATCGACGCACACGCTGATCGAGGGGAACCAGTTCATCGCCGTGGACATATACGGCGTCCTGCTGGGGCCGGGAAATGTATCCTACGCGGCGCGGAAGCCCGCCGATTTCCCCGATGCCTACACCGCGAACGTGGACGGCGGCACAGTCGTCGCCAACAACATCGTCTCGGAATTTGGCTTTGGCGGTCAGGAGTGGAATTGGCCCTGGGATGGAGCAGCGTTCAACGTGGCGAGCGGACCATTCCCAGAGAATTCGCCCGTTCGTGATGTGTTGATCCGGCAGAACATCGCCTATGACGCGGGACGCGATGGGATCATCGTGGACGTCGAGCCAAAGGTGGTGGAGCCCCACTTCTCCTACGCATTTTACCAGGAACTGGAACGCGAGCCACTCCCGACGAACATCCAGGTATTGGACAACCTGTTTCACCCGGGCTTGAAGGGCATTGCGAATACCGACAGCGTCAAGTAGGCCAAAATCCCATCGAGGAGTAGTTGCCATGCGAGTGACCAAGTTTGCCGTTGCAGGATTCCTGATCGCGGCGGGAACTGCGCTCGCGGCGAAGGCCGGCCAGATCAGCTCCGCCGACTACGCCTCGATTCAGGCCGCCATCGACGCCAACCCCGGCGAGATGATCTTTGTTGCTAACGGTAGGCACGAGATCGACAAGTCGTTGATGATCACGACGGCGAATGCCGGCCTCTATGGCCCCGGCACTATCGTCCAGAAGAACGTGAACGAATGCCTATTGAGAATCATGCAGACCGAGGGCGTTCGGATTGAGGGCCTGACCTTCACCCGGCCCGAAGGGGCCACTGATACCACGCAGGAGGGTGTGTTCATCCGCGAATCCAGCAACGTCACCCTCGATGGAATCCGCATTATCGACAATCGCGGACCCGGCGGATCGATCTCCGCCTACAAGTGCGCGAACCTCACGATCCGCGACAGCTTCATCGAGAACTACAAGTCGCTCTTCATCGACGACCGCATGAAGCCGGAGGACCTCTATGGGTACGCGTTCCAGTCGATCGACGGCACGGGGATCAAGGCGTTTCACAACACGGGCATCGTGATCCGCGGCAACCGCGTGGTCGAATCCCACTTCATCCCCAGCAAGGAGAACGTGGAGAAGCTGGGGCTGGGGAAGATCACCAAGGTTGCGGAAAAGCTGGGCCGCCTGGCGCCCGTTCAGGATATCAAGGCTGGCTATACCTCCAACTGGCACCAGGGTTCGGCGATCATCGTCGGCGGGCTCGGCCACTCGAACTTCACCATCATCGCCGAGAACTACATCGAGAACGCCGCCCAGGGAATCGACATCCACGCCGACAACGTGACCATCAGCAACAATATCGTCAACGGCGGCATCATGGGGATGAAGGCGATGCATGGTTCCCGCAACGTATTGATCGAGGGGAACCAGTTCCTGAACGTGGACCTGTGGGGGATCATGCTGATGCCGGGGGCGGGTTCGCATCCCGCGCGTTCGCAGAAGGAGAATCCCGAGAAGTTCGAGGCCAACAACGATGGCGGCACGATCATCGCCAACAACATTATCAGCAACTTTGGCTATGGACCCCAGCGCTGGAACTGGGGCGGCAAGGATGGCGGCACCACGACACAATCGCCCATCGCGCTGATGGGCGGCCAGCTCGCGGAAAATCCCCCACTCAAGGACGTGCTCATCATGGGCAATATCGTCTATGACACGGGCCGCGATGGAGTGATCGAGAACGGAGAGCCCACGGTGGAGGGTCCGCGATATCAGTATGCCCTGTATGTGGAGCAGACAAAGGAGCCCAAGCCCCAGAACGTGATCGTGCGTGGGAACATCTTCAACGCAGGTAGCAAGGGTGTGGCGAATTTCGAGCTTCCCGCCCAGTAGCTGGGTGGATACATACGAGGAGGAAGCGATGAGAAAGACATTGATTGCGATCGCGGGCATCATGCTCTCGGCAGGAACGGCCTTTGCCGCCAAGGGCATGATCAGCAGCGCGGACTACGATTCCATTCAGGCCGCCATCGACGCGAACCCGGGCGAGATGGTTTTCGTTCCCAATGGCCGCCACGAGATCGAGAAGTCGCTCATGATCACGACCAAGAACTCCGGCCTCTACGGCCCCGGCACCATCGTTCAGAAGAACACGGAGGAGTGTCTTCTACGGATCACCGACACCGACGGCGTTCGCATCGAGGGGCTGACCTTCACCCGGCCCGAAGGTGCCACCGACACCACGCAGGCAGGCATCTTCATCGGCGACGCCAGCAACATCACAGTCGATGGCGTCCGCGTGATCGACAATCGTGGGCCTGGCGGATCGATCGATTGCCACCTGACCGAGAGTGTCACTATTCGCGACTGCTACATCGAGAACTACAAGTCGCTCTTTGTCGACGACCGGATGGAGCCGGCAGACCTCTACGGATATGCCTTTCAGTCGATCGATGGCACGGGAATCAAGGCACTCAACAACAATGGGATCATGATCCGCGGAAATCGGGTAGTGGAGAAACACTTCATCCCGACAAAAGAGAACGTGGAAAGGCTTGGACTCGGCAAGATCACCAAGGTGGGGGAGAAGCTGGGCCGACTCGCGCCGCTCGAAGACATCAAGGCTGGATATACGTCGAACTGGCACCAAGGGTCGGCCATCGTGGTTGCTGGATTGGGGCACGCGCGCCTCGCTATTGTCGCGGATAACCATGTGGAGAACGCGGCCCAGGGCATCGACGTTCACGCAGACAATGTGATACTGAGTAATAACATCGTCGATGGCGCCATTCTGGGTATGAAGGCGATGCACGGCTCGCGCCATGTACTGATCGAGGGAAACCAGTTCATCAATGTGGATATGTGGGGGATCATGCTGATGCCGGGGGCGGGTTCGCATCCAGCGCGGTCACAAAAAGACAATCCGGAGAAGTTCGAGGCTAACACCGACGGCGGCACCATCATCGCCAACAACATCATCAGCAACTTTGGCTATGGCGCGCAGCGGTGGAACAGCAAGGGCGGGATGGAGGGTCTTCCCCACCATTGCCCGATCACGATCCGCGGCGGCCAACTTCCCGAAAACCCGTCGCTCAAGGACGTGCTCATTACTGGCAACATCGTGTACGATTCCGGTCGCGATGGCGTGATCGAGAATGGCGAGGCGAAGGTTGCGGCACCGCGGTATCATCACGCCCTGTATATCGAGCAGACAAGGGAGCCACTCCCCCAGAACGAGATCGTCCGCGGGAACATCTTCAACACGGGCAACAAGGGCGTCGCGAACTTCGATCTGCCGCCGCAGTAGCTCCACGACAGCAATCAGGGGGGTGTCCCGATGTAGTTGTTCATGTAGGTCGGGCTATCGACGGCGGGGTGGATGAACTTGGCTCGCCGGGCATAGTCGCCATTGATGTCGGCGTAGATCGCCTTCATTTCCTCGAGCATCGAATCGGCGATATCGGAGTGCTTTGTGGCGAGGTTCCATTTCTCCGCCGCGTCCATGTCGAGGTTGTAGAGCTCGACGCGCTTCCAGCCAAGATCGCACATCAACTTCCACGGACCGCGGCGCATGGCGAGCTGGGGGCTTGCGAATTCGGGGCCCTCGGGGAGGAGCGAGCGCGCCATTTCGTACTGCCAGTAGAGTGCGTGGGGTCGCGTGATCGGCTCGCCCTCCAGCGCGGGGCGGAAATCCGCCCCATCGTAGGGAATTCCACCGGGCACCTCCGCACCAGCGGCGGCGCAGAGCGTCGGCATCACATCGAGGAGCGAGACGGCCTGATGCACGACCAACCCGGCGGGTGCTACGCCGGGCCAGCGAACGATCCCGGGCACACGGATCCCGGCCTCGTAGATATTATGCTTTCCTCCGCGGAACGGTCCCGAGTTGCCGCGCGAATTCTCCATCCATGGAATCGTGTGCGGATCACAGCCATTGTCACTGGAGTAGATGACGATGGTATTGTCGGCGAGACCCTTCTCGTCGAGGTAGTCGAGGAGTCGAGAGTACTGATCCTCCTGCTGTGTGATGGTGCCGAGGTAGATCTGCTCCTGCTTCGTGCGGTCGGGATAGCGAGCCATATACTCTTCGGAGCACTGGGCCTCCCCGTGTGGGGAGAAGCTCCACAGGTTGATAAAGAAAGGCTCTCCGTCGCCGGCCTCGATGAACTTGATCGCTTCGTCCACATAGACCTCCGCGGTCCATCGCCCCTCGGTCCTGGTTTGGCCAGTCGCGAGATGCCAACCCGAGCTGAAGTAGGAAGTCGTCCTGCCGGCGCCGAGAATCATCCAATGGTCGAAGCCGTAGTCTGTGGGAGTAGCGACTCCGAGATGGCTGCGCTCGACCAGGCTGACGTGCCACTTGCCGATGTGGGCCGTACGGTAGCCAACACCTTTGAGTAGGCGGGCAAGCGATGGCTCCTCCAGCGGAATTTGATGGAAAGGCGGAATGCTTGTCTTATCGCCCTCGTTGAGGATATGCTTCATCCCGAAACGGTTGGGATCGCGACCCGTTAGCAACGCGGCCCGGGATGGCGAGCAGACGGGAAATGCCGCCGTCATATCGGTGAAGCGCACGCCCTCCCGCGCGAGTCGATCCGCGGCGGGAGTCTGGATGACAGGGTGCCCGGCGCATGCAATATCCATCCATCCTTGGTCGTCGTTCAGCAGAATCACGACGTTGGGGCGTGTCTTCTCGGCGGCGCTAGACTTCGATATGCTGATGAAGCCCGCTACCAACGCCGCCGCGAGCAGTCCGATCGAATGTTGAGTCTTGGCGTGCAGCAATTGCATGTGTGAAGCGCCCCTTAGCATGACGGTCGGCGAGTCTGTGTGGCAAACGGTGCTACTCGATCGTCATGGCCGTTGTGAAGATATTGTCGGACACTAGATTGTCGGTGCCGTTATTTCGCACGCCAGCCTGCGTGGTCTTCACCGTCTGGGTATCCGCGATGACATTGTCGGTAACAACGTTGAATCGGCAGGTGGCATCGTGGAGCTCGATGCCGTAGGGCGCGCTGAAGTTGACGCGACCGGGACCGGGCACGCCGAAGGATCCGGGGGAGCCGATGTCGCGGATCACGTTGCCGTTGATGGTGTTTCCAGAGGCCTCGGCATTCTGAGCCCGATGGGTCACGAGGCCGATCCCCTGATAGCAGTCAGAGATGAAGTTCTCGCTGACGGTGGTGAAGGACACGCCGAGCATCTTGACGCCTTGGAACCAGATATCTGATATGACGTTATTGCTCACGGTGCAGTTTTTGGAGAGGAGCATATCGACCCCTTCCCCCGACGTGGTCAGCAGGTTGCCACTCACGACGATGTGATCACTCTGCATGATCGTCATGTTGTCAGACTGGTAGCCTTGGGGCCCGTACGTGGGAACAATAGGTGAAACGCTGACGAGACCGGTGGTCCCCACCTGAATATTGATGACCCGGTTGTTAGAGAC
>JBBQYG010000093.1:0-15245 GCA_038208905.1 Candidatus Sumerlaeia bacterium
GCGATCTCGGGGGGAAGCGGAGTGTCTTCCCCCACGGTGTAATCCAGATTCACCTCGATTCCATAGCGTTCCGAATTCTGCCGCGTCAGCCACTCCACCGTCGGTTTGAGCCCCAAGTCGTCCAGCATCGTGGGGCGAAGATCGAGACTGATCGACCGGAGGTCCGCGATGATCTGCGCCGCAAGCTCGCGGGCCTCGCTGATGCGGCCCGCCAGCTTCGCCTCGTCTCCCGACTTTGATGCGCCGCGAATCGCCTCCAGGACGTACTTCATCGCGGTGAGTTGCTGCCCCACGCCATCGTGGAGCTCGCGGCTGATGCGGCCACGCTCGGTCTCCTGCGCGGTCATGATCTGCACGCTCAGGCGGCGGAGGTCTTCCTGCTGTTCGCGCAGCGAGGCGAATCCCTGCGCATTGCTGAGCGCCAGCGCCGCCTGCGCCACCAGCGCCCCCAGCGTTTCGACGTGGGAACTGTCGTAGGCGCCATATGTGGCCGACTGCGCGCAGACAACGCCGCCGACATGCTCGCGCGAGGAGAAGGGAATTGCCAACGCGCTCGGCAGCACCGTCAGGCCGGGGTGGCGCTTCTGATCCTGCAGGCCGTTGTCGCCGCGGGTCTGCAGAAAGACTTCCGGTCTCCCGCCGCTCAGCGCCGCGCGGACGAGGGGATGGCCCCTTGGAATCCGCTCCGACTCCGTGCTCACCGCGAAGGAGTCGTCCGGCTCCCGCGTGGCGGCGAAGACAACCTCCAGTTCGTCCGAGTCCGGCCTCGCCATCGCGATCTGGAAGTCGTCGATCGGCAGCACCGTCCGCACCTTCTCGAAGAGCAGCCTGTGAATCGCCGCCGGGTCCATTGTGCGCATCAACGCCTGGCTCAGTTCGGAGAGCGCCGTCACGCGCAGGAGCTGCGTCTTGGTCTCTTCCTCGGCGCGCTCCTTTGCTGTGATGTCGATGAAGTACGCCGCCATCACCGCGGAGTCCCCCACGCGCAGGGCGCGGCAGGACTGCAGCGCGACGATGATGTCGCCGCCGCTGGTCTTCAGGTGCGTCGTCGCGGAGCCCTCGCCGTTCTGCCTCACGTGGCGCAGCCACTCCATCGACCCGGATCGATCCGCGTCGGAGAGGAGCTGCTCGTAGTTCATCCCCGCCAGCGCCTTGCGGCTGAATCCCAGCATCCGCACCAGGCCGTCGTTGACCTCCTCGATACGCCCGGTAAGCAGATTGATAACCGCGGAGCCAAGCGCCGACTGCTCGAAGAGCGCGCGGAACTTGCGCTCGCTCTGTGAGTATTGCAGCAGCAGCGCCGTCTTGTCCTGCTTCACCGCCTTGATCGATTCCACCGCGCGGTCAAAGGCCTTGTCGCGTTCCGCCAGCGCGCGCGAGGTCTCCAGTGCCGCGCCCAGGTGAAACGCGAACACCGTCAGGAAATTCAAGTCGAACTGGCTGAAGCAATACGGCGTCGTCAGGTTCTCGACATAGAGCGCGCCGCGCACCTCCCCGCGCACGATCAGCGGCGCGCACATCATTGACCGCACGCCCCGGCTCTGCAGCGAATCGGCCCCGCTGAATCGCGGATCCTTTCGCGCATCCACCGCATAGACGGCGCGCATCTCGTCCACCACGCGGCGCAGGACCGTCTTGCTCGGGTGGGTGAAGGTGATGAACGGCGCGGTGAAGCCCATTTGATAGACCACACCCAGCGCAGACGCCTCGGGATCGAACTGGATCACCGCGACGTTCTCCACCATCGGAAATACGCCCTTGAGCGCCGCCACGAACTGCTCGCAGACCTGCTGCGGATGGGAGAAATTCCCCATGCTGGAGACCACGTTCATGATCACCAGGAGGTTTGCCCACGCCTGGTTCAGTTTGTTGACGCGGTCGCGGAGATCCTCGCCGTCCGCCAGTTGGGAGAACGGCGACGTGAACTCGTTCTGGGGATCCTTGCGAAGGATGCGCTCCAGATCGATGGCCCGGATCACCTCCAGCACGCCTCCCGTCCCATCGGGGCGCACCCTGATGCTGTCGGTCCCATCCTTCTCCGTGCTCCACGTTGGCTCGTCCAGCATCTTGACCTGGCAATCGCCGATCATCAGCACGTCGCCCACATGCAGCGCCGCGTCCACGATCAGCTCGCCGTTGAGCCGCGTGCCATTGAGCGATTCGCAATCGTGCACGAAAACCTGATCGCCGGAGAGCCGCAATTCCACATGGACGCGCGACACGTTGCGGTCCTTCAGTACGATCTCGTTCTCCGCCCCGCGGCCCAGGCGAACTGGCAACTTGGGGATCGTTCGGACGATCACGGTGCCGTCGGGCTGGACGACTCGGAGGTGGATGGGATTCTTCATTGCGGCCCTGACGGGGAGAGCACTCCGTTTTCTCGGACTCACGGAGTATTTTTTGCTCAGGAGTCAGGGATCAATACCTTTGGGTCAAAGGAGCCACCAGATGCGGAAAATCATGCAATACGAGCACCTGGATACGGGAGTACGGATGGAAGTCGCCTTCGATCTGGACGACGAAGGGGGGCGTTGGGCCGCCCGGATGGAGACAATGGGCGCCGAAGGGCCCATCAAGGCCCCAGTCTTCTACGGGAAAACCCCCGAACAGGCCGAAAGACAACTGAGGAAGGTATTCGAGAAGGAATATGAACTCCTCGGCCAGAGTATTGTCGAGAAATAAGTTGTCGAAAATCCCGGAACTCCGGGCCGCCGCCGTCGACGCCTTGCCACAATGTGTTTTGGGAAAAGAATTGCCGCCACACCCGTGAAAGAAGGTGTTGCGACGCCCCGGGTCTCGATTTAGGACTAGACTCATAAATCAGGATGCTGGGCTCGGTGGCCCGTGCAAGTTGAAGGAGCGCTACCCGGGGAACACGCGGGATGGCCAATACCAAAAATATTCACGAGACGATGCCACTAAGAATCCAGATTCTGGACGATGACTTTATCACCATCGCCATGCTCACCCGAGTTCTCACAGGCCAGCAGTGGGAGGTTTTTTCCGCTAAGTCCATCGGCGAGGCCACTGGACAGCTCTCCAATTTCTTCCCCGACATTGCGATCGTCGATGTCCATCTGCAGAACGAGGACGGCCTCACCTTTGTCCAGTCCCTGCGCCGTAACTATCCAGACATCGGTATCGTCGTCATCTCGGCGGAGGACACGGACTCCCTCGCGCAGAAGGCCATCGCGAGCGGCGCCGACAACTTCCTGTCCAAGCCCATTTCTCCCGCCGCGCTGACTCTCACTGTCAACAAGCTGGCGGAACTCCGCGACGAGCGCGCCCGGGCGAACTCTCTCGAGCATGAACTTGAGCGCTCTGTCCGCGACGCTGTCTTTCCGGAGATCCTCACCAACAGCGACCAGATGAAGGCCGTCCTTCGCCTCGTCGAGAAGGTCAGCCCGCGCGACCTCTCCGTTCTCATCTTCGGAGAAAGCGGTACCGGCAAGGAACTCGTTGCGCGCGCCATCCATCAGAACAGCACGCGGCGCCGGGGCGCATTCGTGGAACTCAACTGCGCTGCGCTTCCGCCCAACCTGGTCGAGAGCGAGCTTTTTGGACACGAAAAGGGGGCCTTCACTGGGGCCATCGCATCGCGCGCCGGCAAGATCGAACTCGCCCACGGCGGCACGCTCTTCCTGGACGAGATTGGCGAACTCCCCCTCGATATACAGCCCAAGCTTCTACGCGCCTTGCAGGAGCGCCGCATCACGCGCGTGGGCGGCAAGAAAGACATCGAGTGTGACTTCCGCCTCGTGACCGCCACGCATCGCGACCTCCTCAACGAGGTCCGCGCCAACAACTTCCGCGAGGATCTCTTCTACCGGGTCGCCGTGTTCCCGATCAAGCTGCCGCCGCTGCGCGACCGGGTTGTGGATATCCACCTGCTGCTCGAGCAGTTTCTCCGCCAAGAGGGCGTTCGCAATCCCCGCGTCAGCGACGAGGCGCGCGCGATCCTTCAGACCTACCGCTGGCCGGGGAATATCCGGGAGTTGAAGAACTTCGCCCAGGCGGTTCCTCTCCTCAGCGACCGCGAGGAAATCGACGAGGCGGCTGTGCGCATCTATTTCGGATCGCGCCTGGGCGACACCAACGGGCATCGCCCCACCTTGGGCGCGTTCGGATCGGGATTCGCCGCAGGCGAAAACAGATCGGTTCGCAAGCTGGAGGACGTCGAGCGGGAGGAAATCCTTCACGCGCTTCGGTTCTTCAAGGGCAATGTCCCCGAGGCCGCCATGGCCCTCGGGATGGGCCGCGCCACTCTCTACAAGTACATCAAGAAATCGGGACTCGATTTGGCCAACTACGCGTCCTGAGGAGCCTTGTCATCCGGCTCGTCTCTTAATGCGGAGATCACATCGTCGAAGAACTCAACGCCCTCGCCCCTTGGCGGAGACTGCGTAGTCCACCATAGGGTTTGTGGAAAGGAGTTGCCTTGGCGATGACCTTCGCCAAGTCGCCGCCCCACAGATCAGGATTGCCTCCCGCGCCACCCCACCGCCTCTTGGAATTGGTCCTCGGATGGACCACATCTGCCCTGGGAATTCCGCGCCAATCGCCATGTTCAAGAGAGTCCTCGTCACCGGGGGGGCCGGCTTCATCGGCTCCCACACAATCGATCTCCTGCTGCGCCAAGGCGCCAAGGTTCGCGTCCTCGACAATCTGGAGCCCCAGGTTCACGGCCTGATAGACGCGCCGCCGGCCTACCTGAGCCGCGAGGCCGAGTTTGTTCGTGGGGATGTACTGGACCGCGACGCTCTGACAAAGGCCCTGGTTGGCTGCGATGCCGTCATCCACGACGCCGCCATGGTGGGCGTCGGCCAGTCCCAGTACCAGATTCACCGCTACGCCAACGTCAACACCGCGGGCACGGCGATGCTTCTCGATATCCTCGTGAACGAGAAGACCAGCGTGGAGCGCCTGATGGTCGCCAGCTCCATGAGCATCTACGGCGAGGGCCTGTATCGTCGCCCCTCGGACGGAGCCAGGCTCGCCCCGACGCTTCGGCCCGACAGCCAACTGGCCGCCCATGATTTCGAGATGCGAGATCCGGAGACCGGCGAAGCCCTGACGCCGATCCCAACGCCCGAGAGCAAGCCCCTCCACTGCACTTCCATCTATGCCCTTAGCAAGAAGGATCAGGAGGAGTACTGCCTTGTCGCCGGGCGCGCCCACGGCATGTCGGTGGTGGCGTGCCGCTTCTTCAACGTCTATGGCCCACGCCAGTCGCTGTCCAATCCGTACACTGGGGTCGCGGCGATTTTCTCCTCGCGGATCAAGAACGGAAACGCGCCGCTTATCTACGAGGACGGCCTCCAGTCCCGAGACTTTATCGACGTGCGCGACCTCGCCGCGGCGAAGCTGCACCTCCTGACGAATCCTCAGGCAAACCTAGAGGCGTTCAATATCTGCACCGGCCGCCCGACGCCCGTCGTCGATGTGGCCCGCGTGCTGGCTCGTCTATACGGTCGCCCGGACCTTGAGCCAACGATCGCCAAGAGCTATCGCTCCGGCGACATTCGTCACTGCTACGGCGATCCATCCCGACTCGCGGAACTCGGATGGAAATCCTCCATCGGATTCGAGGATGGGATGCGCCACCTCGTCGAATGGTCCGCCGAGCAGGAAGCCAACGATCAGGTCGAGACCGCCCACAGGGAATTGGTGGCGCGCGGCTTGATCAAAGCCTGAATTCCATTCGGCGGAAGGAAAACGTGGGAAAGAGGAAGAGGCAAGAGCATCGCGGCGATCCCGGGCGCACCTCGGACCGCGTCGCCCCGTATGCGCTGCTTGTGGCCATCGCGACCGCGCTGTGGCTCGGCATCTTCCTGTTCCGCCTGCTGGGCCCGCCGAATCTTCTGGCCAACGATCAAGAAAAAACGGCGGCCTACGTCCTCGATGCGTACGCCAACGGGAACTGGATCATCCAGCAGGATGCCGTTGGCAATGTCTCCTCCAAGCCGCCGATGATGACGTGGCTGATGGCACTGACGGCGGTTGCGAGCGGGGGAGTGGACGACTTCTCCCTCTATCTCGCGCCGGGCCTCTGCGTCCTCGCCGTAACCTGGATGATTCTCGCCGTGGGATGGTTCGCCAGGAACCAGACGGCGGGGTTCCTGGGCGCGATGGCATATCTCTTATCGACGGCCGCGTTCAAGCAGGTGCACCTCGCGCGCACGGATCCGCTCTTCTCCGTCTTTGTTTTCGGCGGAGCGCTGCTGGTTTGGCGCGCGGCCACGGGGCGGGGATCGTGGAATTGGTTCTGGCTGGTGGCCGCGCTGGCCACTCTGACGAAGGGGCCCTTGGGGCTCCTCATCCCGCTGCTTGGCTTGCCGGGGCTCATGCTCGCGCCGCGCGAGCACGATGTTTCCGATGAACTCACCATTGATGGCGTCCGCCGCGAGAAGCGCCGCCGCACCATCCAGCGGACGATTCGCTCGCTCGTTCCGGGCCTCGCAATCTTTCTGGGCATCGTGGGTCTTTGGGCCCTGCTTGCCCTCGCCGTGGAGGGCCGCGCACTCATCCAGAAGATGATCGGCGACGAGCTTGTAGGCCACGCGCTTGAGAGCGGAGGCGGCAAGAGGCCGTTCCAGAATGCCCACATTCCCATCCTGTACTTTGCTTCGCGGTTTATGCCGTGGTCGCTGCTCGCGTTCTGGGGGATCGGAACGCTTGTCGTGCGCGCGCGCGGCGGCGATTCCACAATCCCGTTCTTCCTCGCCAGCTATCTCGTTCTCGGACTCGCGCTCTTCTCGATTTTCCCCCACCATCGCTGGGAGCACCAGTATCCCCTGCTCCCCGCCGCGGCGCTGCTCGCGGGGTGGCAGCTTTCCGCGATATTCTCGGCGCGCGACACTCGCAGGCTCGCATTTCTCCTGCCCGCCGTTGGCGCCGTGGTCGTCGCCGGTGGGATCGCTTTTCAGCACTTCCTTCCTCCCCAGCGCGTGAAGGAGTCCATCGCCTCCCGCGAGGCCGCCGCGTATATACGCGAGTCTCTCGGATCGGAGTTTCCCGTCATGCACGTCGATTCGACGATGGGAACCCAGTTCTATCTGGGAACCATGCGCCAGCGGGTATCGCGCGATCAGGCCCGCGCCGCGCTTCGCTCCCCCCGCGCAGCCTATGTGCTCGTTCGGGGCGAGGAGAGCCTCGCATTCCTGCAAGCCGACGCAGGTATCCACCCCATACACGAAATCAAGCGATGGACGGTCCCCGGCGAAGAGGAGGCCTTCCTCCGCCTTGTCAGCAATCGCAATGCACCGGACCGCAGCGCGCGGGTCGTGTTCTACGATCAGGGGCTGCGTGTGGAGGCCGATGGATTGGACGTCGCGCGGTTGACCCGCCATGCCTTGCGGTTCACCCGGCGCGTTGCGGGAAGTTCCCTGCGAATTGTGAACGAAACGGGCTCGCCCGCGGCGGCCCGGCTGGAAATCACCGGGCTCGGCGACCCCGTGTCGGAGAACGTGACGCTGGCGCCCGGAGCCGAGTTCCGGCTGCCCTAGCTCTTTTCCCACGCCCGCGTATGCTCGCGGACCTTCTCCACGATTTCGCGCGCCTGCCGTCGGTCGCCCTCGGCGGCTTTCAGGTAGTCGCGCCACGCGGCTAGCGCCTCCGCCGATTTCCCTGTCTTCTTCTCGGTCAGCGCGGCGTAGTTATAGTGCGCGCCGGCAAAGGCGGGATCCATGAGCCGCGAATGGTTGAAGGCCATCCGCGCGCCTTCGTCGTCGCCGTTGTCGTGGAGCCATGTCCCTTCGAGCCAGAGGGACTCCGCCAAGGCGGGATCTTTCCTCCTGAAGAGAATGCGGACAAGTACTCGAACCTTAGGAACGTACGGCACTACTCGACGGCCCGCTCGACGCGCCCGGGATTGAAGTCGAGTTCCGCGCGCGCGGGCTCGTACTCAGGGAACAGGGCGTCGTACTCCGGCCCGTCAATCAACAGGTCCTTCCGGAGCCGGTAGCGGAACTGGTTGATCTCGCAATGGGCCCAGCCCTCGTCGTTCATGGCCTGGGCGGCGCGCTGATAGCTGCCAGTCTGCTCGAAGAGGGACTTCATCAGCATGTAGCGCGTTTCGGCCAGATAGCACCGGTCGCGGCGGAAGGTGGCGCAGGAGGAGACCCCGGCCACAAGGGCGGCGAGGAAGAGGGCGGCGGCAATTCGACGGAGCATGGCGTTTTCCCGATGCGGTGCGGCCCGGCCCGTGCCGGAAACCCGTGGCGAAGATGGATGGAGGATTGGCTGCTCCGGGGGGTGTGCGTCAATCCCCTTGCTCGCCGATGCCCGGGTAGAAACGCTCCCCTCATGTCGCCAGCCTCCTTTGCCATAAACGCCCCCGTCAAAGTCACGATGATCTTTCTGGGGGTGCTCCTGCTGGGGTGGATATCCCTTGGGCGGCTTCCAACCAACCTCTTCCCCGATATTCGGGCGCCGCGCATCACGGTGACCGTGGACACCAACGGATTGAGTCCCGCCGAGGTCGAGCGACGCATTTGCGAGGTGATCGAGCGCTCGCTCTACTCGATCCGCGGGGTAACCGGGGTCCGGAGCATCTCGCGCGCGGACTCCGCCGTCATCGTGGTCAACTTCTCCTGGGAGACGCGGCTGGAGTACGCCTTTCTGGAGGTCAAGAAGGCCGCGTCGGACTTGCAACGCGACCGCTCCAACGAGATTGAGTCGGTCACCGTCCTTCGCTATGATCCCAATGCAACGCCGGTGATCACGGCGGCGCTGGTCGCACCTTCAGATGTGGACTTGGAATCCGTTTTCCGCGCGGCGGAGCAAACCCTCAAGCCGCGCTTCGAACGACTGGAGGGCGTCGCAAATGTGGTGCTGACGGGCGGGCTTCAGCGCGAGATTCAGGTGAATCTGGACGAGTCGCTGCTCCTTAGCTACAACTTGAATGTCTCAGACGTGGTCACCGCGCTTCAGGCCGACAATGTGGACGCGACCGGCGGGTGGGTGGAGGAGGGCGCGCGTCGCTATCTGCTGAAGGCGATCGGGCAGTTCCAGAACATTGGCGAAGTGGAGCGAGTCGTGGTCACGCGGCGCGGCGACGCTCCGATTCTGGTTTCCGATGTCGCCCAGGTCGTCAATGCGCCACGAGAGTCGAAGAGCATCGTCTATCAGGACGGCAAGCCCGGCGTCGGAATGGCCTTCTATCGGGAAGCCGAGAGCAACACCGTCGCCGTGGCCAAGGGAATCCGCGACGAGATCGAAGCATCGGCCAGAGTCCTGCCGGGCGACTGGAAACTGACCGTCGCCAATGACCAGTCGATCTTCATCAAGTCCGCCATCGACGAGGTGAAGAACAACGCGCTGCTTGGTGGTCTGCTCTCGATCGTGGTGCTCATGCTCTTCCTCCGCGATTTCCGCACGACGATGATTATTTCCATCGCGATTCCGATCTCGGTCATCGCGACGTTCAATCTCATTTATTTTCAGGGACTTTCGCTGAACCTGATGAGCCTGGGCGGGCTGGCGCTTGGCTGCGGCATGCTGGTGGACAACGCCATTGTGGTGCTTGAGAACGTCTTTCGCCTGCGCGGGGAGGGCGTCGCGCCGATGGAGGCGGCGCGGCGCGGCGCGAGCGAAGTGGGCGGTGCGCTGATCGCATCCACGGCGACCACGATCGCCGTTTTCCTTCCGATCGTCTATGTCAAGGGTGTTGCGGGATTGCTCTTCAAGGAACAGGCGATGACCGTCGCCTACTCGCTCCTTGCCTCGCTGGTGGTGGCGCTGCTGCTGATCCCGATGCTTTGTGCCTACTTCCTTGGCGAGGTGAAAAGGACGGGAAAGCGCGAAGACGAAAACTTCGATGTTCCCTGCACTCCCTATGCCCGCCTATTGGCACTCGCACTGCGGGCGCGGTTTCTCGTGCTGATCGCGGCGGGCGTTGTCATGGCCCTCACGATCTGGATGTTTCGGAGCATCCCCCAGGAGTTCCTTCCCCCCACCCAGTCGCGCCAGGTGGCGATGCGGCTGACGCTGCCCAACGGCACACCCATCGAGGCAACCGATCGCGTGGCGATGGGGATCATCGGACAGCTCGAGCGCTTTGAGCCAGCCATCGAGAAGTCCTTTGCGCGCGTCGGCGAGCCCGAGGGCGTCGTGAATCCCAATACCGAGAATCCCGACGGCCCCAACACGGCGGACATCTACGTGACGCTTCGCGACGCCGACAACCCGACGACCGCGATGATCGAGGCGGACCTCGCCAATTTCACCTCCTCTCGCTTTGTGGAAACGATGAAGCCGTTTACGGAAGCCATTCCCGACGCGAAGGTGGAATTCCGCACGGGGGAGGGGTCCATCTTCGAACTCCTCGGCACATCGAGCGCGCCTCTGCTGATCGAGATCAGCGGGCCGGAACTGGATCGCCTCTCCAGCCTCGCCCAGGAAATCTCCGGACGCCTCCTCTCCGCACCATCGCTGCTCAACGTGAGGACCAACATCCTCGACGGGGCGCCGGAGGTTCGCCTCAAGCTGGACAAGACGCAGCTGGCGCGGTACGGCCTCCAGGTCAATGGCGTTGCCACGATTCTAAAGCAGCGCATCGACGGCTCTGTGGCGACGCAGGTTCGCCGCGAATCCGGCGACGTGGATCTCCGCGTGCAGGTTGACTATGGCGAAGAGAATCTGGAGACGCTTCGCAACATCACGTTCAAGTCCTCCGGCGGCGCGCTCGTCAGGCTGGAGGCCATCGCGGAACTCGAAATCGTCCGGGCGCCACGCGAGATCGTGCGTCAGAAACAGGAACGCGTGGCGTATGTGATGGCCGATCTCGCCGACGGCGCCAAGCTATCCAGCGGCATCGCCGATGCGCGTGCGGCGCTTGACGGGATGAACGTGCCGCCGCGGTATGCGCTTCGCTACACGGGCGAGGAAGAGGAGCGGGCCAAGGCCTTTGGCGACCTTGCCTTCGCGTTGATACTCAGCATCGCGCTTGTCTATATGGTCATGGCATCGGTCTTCGAGAGTTTCCTTCAGCCGTTCCTGATCATGTTCAGTATTCCCCTCGCGGGAATCGGCGTGGTGGCGGGATTGTCGGCAACCGGGCAATCGCTCAACGTGATGTCGATTATCGGCGTGGTCATGCTGGGAGGCATCGTGGTGAACAACGCGATCGTGCTGCTGGACTGCGTGAATCAGGTTCGCGCGCGGGCCAGGGAATCCGGTTTGGCGCTGGACGCCAGCGATGCGCTCGTCATCGGATGCGGGCGTCGCCTTCGTCCCGTGTTGATGACCACGGCGACGACGCTGCTTGGACTGTTGCCGATGGCAGTGGGTTGGGGCGAGGGAGCGGAACTGCGTCAGGCGATGGCGATTACCGTGCTTGGCGGTCTGGCTTCCTCCACGATTCTGACGCTCTTCGTGATTCCCGTGGGCCAGAGCTATCTGGATTCCCTGATCGCCCTGGCGCGCCGCATCATGGGCGGAAAAAAGGGATAGCGATTGAACTCGGGAGTGTCGTGTAGGCCGGCGACCAGCAGGATGGCCCGCACCATGGAAACATGGCAGAATACTCGTGGGGGGCACTTTATGGTCGCCCCGAGGCAATGGCACCGGGGGTAGGCTTCAGGCAAGTGGTTCAGAAACCATTCTCAACCCACAATAACTCGGTAGCTGAATTTCCGGCCTTGCCGCTCCGCCTCCGTGGCATTGCACTTCGCTGAGCCATCCCCTCCGGAACCGACTGCGTGACCTCCATCGACCTGCTGAAGGCCAACCTGCTCTCGCCCATGGTGCTTTGTTTTGCGCTGGGGGGGCTTGCCCGGTTCCTGCGCAGTGATCTGCGACTTCCAGAGAGCGTTTATGCGGCGCTCTCGACCTATCTGCTGCTATCCATCGGTCTAAAGGGCGGGGTGGCCCTCTCCAACGAGGATGTCTCGACAATCATCGCCCCCGTTGCCGCAACGCTCCTCTTGGGCCTGGCGATCCCGCCCATCGTGTTCGGAGTGTGTCGGGGAATAGGGCGGCTCAATACGGCAGACAGCGCCGCGCTGGCGGCCCACTACGGCTCCGTCTCCGCCGTAACGTTCATCGCGACCCAGACGTTTCTGGCCGCATTCGATGTTCCAGTGGAGGGCTACCTTCCGGCTCTGGTCGCGGTGCTGGAAATACCGGCGATCGTTGTGGGACTGCTCCTCGCGCGAAAGGAGCTGGCAGGCGGCGGCACCCTTCGCACGGCCCTGCACGAGATACTAACGGGGAAGAGCGTCGTGCTGCTCGCGGGCGGAACGGTGATTGGCTTCCTTACGGGGGAGCAGGGCTTTGCCCACGTGAAGGAGTTCTTCGTCACACCATTTCAGGGTGTCCTGTGCCTGTTCCTGCTGGATATGGGATTGCACGCGGCCATGAAGCTGCGCGAGGCGCGCAGGGCCGGCCCCTTCCTGATCCTGTTTGCGATCATTGGGCCACTTTGTTTCGGGGGGCTTGGAATCCTGGCGGGGTATCTGGCAGGTCTCGGCCTGGGTGGGAGCACGGTGCTGGGCGCGATGTCGGCCAGCGCCTCCTACATCGCCGCTCCGGCGGCTATACGTCTATCGCTTCCCAAGGCGAATCCGTCGATCTACCTCACGGCGGCGGTGGGGATCACGTTTCCGTTCAATCTGGCGCTGGGGATTCCGATCTACTTCTCGGTGGCCCGATGGCTCTTCGCGCCATAGCGATGTCAGTGCAGCATCAACCACGGGGCCGATAGTCCGCTCGTCGTGTTCTCCACGAAGGACGCGCTAACAGCGTCCTGCCAAGATCCACAACGACATGCGTCCTCGACAGGATCAGGTCGCCAACATCGGCCGGGATAGACGCGGGTAGCGTCCCCGAGAACGTCACGCTTGCCGACGCGCCCGCCGCCAGTGTTGTGGAATCGGGGTTCACATTGAGAGTAAGGCTTTGCGCGCCGAGTCCCTCGAACTCCAGATCCCGCGACTGGGCATCGTCGTTGGTGACTGCATAGACAATGCTGAATGCCTGGCCCGGCGTTCGGGCGATCAACTCCTTCTGAGCGGTGAGCGCCTGAAAATGGAGCCGACCCCGGAAAGTTCCGGGGTCGGCGGGGTCATCCATGAAGCTTTTGAATGGTCGGGGCGACAGGATTTGAACCTGCGACCCCTCGCCCCCCAGGCGAGTGCGCTACCAGGCTGCGCTACGCCCCGACGACCGGGCCGGAGTCTAGTCGTGAGTCCCCACGTGGCAAGGCAAACTTTCCCTTATTTTCCATCGCCGGAGTCGACTGCCTCGCTCGCCAAATTCGAAGGCTGGCGAAGGGGATCACGAGTATATTGCTGTTGGGCGGGTGGAACGGAATCCGCCCGCCCAGCCGGCGATCAATCGATCAAGTCGGCGGCGTCGACAACTCCATCTTCGTTCAGGTCGTTCAACGCGGGTTCGCCAGTTCCTCCGGAGCCGAGGATCTGGGCGATAGTCTCGCTCAGGACGGTCGTGGCCGTCGGTGAGACCGTCGGCGAGTCGGTGGCGGTGGCTGTTGCTGTTGCCGTAGCTGTGGGCGAGGCAGCGGTGGCCGTCGCGGTCTCACTCGGCGTTGTCGAAGGTGGGCTTATCGTAGCCGTCAGCGTGGGAGTTGTTGTCTCCGTCGCGGTGGCGGTCGGAGAGGCCGTGGCGGGCGTTGCGGTAGCGCTAATGGAAGGGGTCGCGGTGGCGGTGGCGGCCGTTGCGGTAGCGCTAATGGACGGGGTCGCGGTGGCGGTGGGCGTTTCAAGTTCGGTTGTCGCCGATGCCGTCGGTGTTGCGCTCATGGTCGGGCTCGCCAACGTCAGGGTCGGGCTCGCCAACGTCAGGGTCGGCGTCGTGGTCGCCGTCGCCGTGGGAAGCAGAGTCTCTATCGGTGATGGAGACGGGCTCTGTGTGGCCCCCGGATCGGTAGGGGTGGCCGTTGGCGTTTCGACACCAACTTCCGTTGGCGTTGGCGTGCTCGTGATGATCCCGGTCTCGGTGGGCGTCGCCGTTGGTGTCTCTACGCCAACTTCGGTCGGTGTGGGTGATTCGGTGAACGTCGGAGAGGTGGAAATGGTTGGCGACGCGGTCGCCGAGATTGAAATCGTGGGTGAAATGCTGGGCGTCGGCGAGGGGGTCGGAGTCGGCAGCCCCTGTCCCACGGCAACCAATGCCACCACGGTGCTCTGGGCGTTCTTGTCGTCCGTGACGGTCAGTCGGACGGAAAAGAGTCCCGCCGAGGGGAACGTCCACGAGAGCTTGCCGGAGCCGTTGACATCTTCCTCCGTGCCGTCGTTCCCAACATCCCATCCAAAGGCGACGATGGTTCCGTCCGAATCGCTGGAACCGGTGCCGTCGAGGGTGATGGTCGCCCCCGGTGACACATTGGCCTGTGCGGGGAGAACGGCGATCGGATCGGTGTTCTGCGGATCGGGATCCGGCGCTGTCACAGTGATTGACTGTAGCTTGGTCCCAATCACTGCGCCAAGGCTGTTGCGCGCGGTCACGACCACGTCGAATTGCTGAGAGCCTTCCTGCAAGACGAAGAGGCGAGTTGGCGCAATTCCGGCCTTCGTCGAACCGTCATCGAAATTCCACTCGAAGGAGATGGGCGGATTGCTTCCCATCGCGCCGCCGCGGAAGTCGATGCGCGCGGGGCTTGATGCCTCCGTGCGAGATGCGTACAAATTCACCTCTGGCACGCCGCCAAAAGTTGCGTTCTGGCGGGCCCATGTTCCGATCAGTTCGATATCCTGCCAGCCTAGCCGCGCCGTGGGCGGCATGACGGAGCCAAACGATGGCTGCGAGCAGCGAATCTTCTCCATCAGGAAGCCCACCTTCGCCTTGTCGCCCGTTGTGCTGATATCGATCAGCTTGCGCGTGGGGGATTCAAGCGAGGGGACTTCGACGATGGAGGAGAAGCTGAATCCCTCGGCCAGGGAGAGTCCGGCGTTGGGACTCACGAGCCCGTGGCACCCGATGCAGTGGTTGTTGAAGACCGCCTGTACGTCGGGGAACCTCGCCGTATAGGACTGCGTGGGGAAGATGTCCTCGCAGTCATTGGGCGATGTCAGCCTGGGGAGCGCAATATTCAGCGGATCGGTGTTGGCCCCGGGATTGGGGGCGGATCGCGACTGGGCGACATGGTTGGCGATGGTGGGCTTCAGGTTGGCGGAGATTTCGAACGTCCTCGTCTCGTCGCTTGTCCTCACGGGGAGGTAATAGCTGCCCTCATCCTCGGCCAACACGCCCCACGGGTAACCCGCGGGAACCAGTGGCGGTGTCAG
>JBBQYG010000094.1:0-15196 GCA_038208905.1 Candidatus Sumerlaeia bacterium
AGGGCCGCTGTCGGGCCAACCGCAACCGTGAGATCGGTGTCAGAGTTGACCGCTGTTACCGTCAGATACTGCGCATTCCCGCGGAACGCACCCGTGGAGAACATCAGCACGTCGCCAATCTGGACATCGGCAAGGAAGGTCGTGCCGGTTCCTGTGATCGTCGTGGCGGCAGCGACAGCCACAACAGTTCCGCCCAATTCGCGAACGCCAGTAACGGCGTCAACAAATGCGCTAATGGTTGGGAACGATCCGCCTGGTCCCACCGTGTATGTCCCCGAGCCCGTGAAGCTGGCCGTGTTGGGGTAGTATACGTTGTGGTTGTCAAACGTCGCGATCGCCGTGTTGCCCGGATTGGCCCCCGCGTTCAGCGCGGCGGATGCGGGAACAGACTCGTTGGAGAGGAAGTTGGTGTCGGAGCTGTAGGCGGCGAAGAATTCGATGGGGTTCTCGGGAGAGGACTCGATCGTGGCCCAGGGGATGACGACTTCGCGAATCAGCGTGTCGCTGCTTCCCGTGAAGGCGCCGTCGAAAGCCTTGAATTCAAGGTGGTTAGGGGCGGCCCCGGCGTTCAGCTCGAAAACCACCGTGCCGAAGGTGCCAACCACCACCGCGAAATCGGGGGCGGAGGAAAGGCTGGACGGCATCACGTCGGTGCCAAAGCCACCAAGGTTGGAGATGACGCGGCGGCTGCCGTCGCCGGAGTCGTCCATGTCGGCGTCGGTGAAGCCACCAGCGCGCGTGTTCAGGTAGATCACGGCGATGTCGTTGATGGCCGCGCCGGGGTCGAGGGCGAGGTACAGGTTGGTGGCGTCATTGGCCATGTAAATCGAATCGCCGGCGAGTACGCCGCCGAATCCGGTTCCACCGCCGGCATAACGCTGGGCGTTGCCGACGCCGTATTCGTCGACGCCAAGGGCGCCGTCCTTGGTGACGGCGCTTGCCGCGCCGGCAGTGCGGGCGGTGGTCAAGGCCGCAAAGGAGGCGGCAGGCATCGCCGCCAGGAGCAACAGGGCACTCATTGCTAAGGTGTTTTTCTTCATGCGCAGCTCTCTCGTTAGATTGGGGGAGTGTTGACGGGAGCAGGTTCCGCGGTTTCTCAGGTTCGACGCACCCAAGTTCATCCGGGGCGGGATCCTGACGGGGGGGAGGGCAGTGGCCGGGACCGCTCCACAATGGGAGGAGTATCGGCGGTTTCGGACTTCATACATCGGGCCTGAACCGCGTCGCGCAGTCAGAGCAGACGGCTGGAGTAAAGGGGTTAACCCTCGTTTTGTCAAGAGCCTTTCACGCAGATGCCCCTTTTAGGAACACGCACTTTGGGGCCCGCATTGGATTGTTGGCGCCATTGAACTTATCATCGGTGGCAAGGGCTCTCGCGCGGCGCTCCAGGGAAAGCGTGCGACGGTTAGAGCGGTTCTCGAAAGTCTTGTCGCGATGGAGGACGCCGTAAAAGAGTATCGTGGGCATCTTGCCCGCGTGTTGGGGCGACGGGGCTCGGGCGAGACGCCCAAGCTACGTTGGAATACGACAGGACTTTCGGGTGTCACTCTAGAACGACCGGATAAAAACAGAACCGCCCGGATCAATTGTCCGGGCGGCCCACAGATGTTTGATTGATCGAGGCGCGGCCGCTTACTCTTCCGCGTCCTCGGCAAGCCCATCCAGCGAGTCCGCCAGGAGGGTGGCGCGGTTGTGGTCCATTTCGAAGAAGCCTCCGCCGATCTGGACGCGGATCGTCTGGGTGCCCGTGCGGATATCCACGGGGCCGGCCTTGAGCACGGCGATGATGGCGGCGTGGTTGGCAAGGACGCCGAAGGAGCCTTCCTCCCCGGGCATGGTCAGGGCCGTCACCGACTTGTCGAAGACGGTGCGCTGCTGGGTGACGATCTGGAGGCGGAAGTCGGCCATGTCAGTCTTCCTCGCGCAGTTTCTTGGCCTTCTCGAGCATCTGGTCGAGGCCGCCGCACATGTAGAAGGCGGCCTCGGGGTACATGTTGTTGTCGTCGAACTCGCCGGAGCTGATGCGCTCGAAGGCGGAGATGGTGTCCTCCAGCTTGACGTATTCGCCGGGGCGGCCGGTGAAGACCTCGGCCACGTGGAAGGGCTGGCTGAGGAAACGCTGGATCTTGCGGGCGCGCGTCACGACCAGGCGGTCGTCCTCGGAAAGCTCGTCCATGCCAAGGACGGCGATGATGTCCTGGAGGTCCTTGTACTTCTGGAGCGTGAGCTGCACGTCCTTCTGCACGCGGAAGTGGCGTTCCCCGATGACGTGGGGATCCTTGATGCGCGAGGTGGAGTCGAGCGGGTCCACGGCGGGATAGATGCCGAGTTCGGAGATGGCGCGCGAGAGTACCGTGGTGGCGTCCAAGTGGGCGAAGGTGTTGGCGGGCGCGGGGTCGGTCAAGTCGTCGGCGGGCACATACACGGCCTGGACGGAGGTGATGGAGCCCTTGCGGGTGGAGGTAATGCGCTCCTGCAAGCTGCCCATCTCCGTCTGGAGGGTGGGCTGGTAACCCACGGCGCTGGGCATGCGGCCCAGAAGGGCGGATACTTCGGAGCCGGCCTGGGTGAAGCGGAAGATATTGTCGATGAACAGGAGCACGTCCTGGCCCATCTCGTCGCGGAAGTACTCGGTCATGGTGAGGGCCGAGAGGGCCACGCGGAGGCGGGCTCCGGGGGGCTCGTTCATCTGGCCAAAGACGAGGGCGGCCTTGCTGGTCTTGCCGGCGTTCTTGGGGTCGGCGGGGTCCACGATCACGCCGGACTCGTTCATTTCATGCCAGAGGTCGTTGCCCTCGCGGGTGCGCTCTCCCACGCCGCCGAAGACCGAGTAGCCGCCGTGGCCCTTGGCGATGTTGTTGATGAGTTCCATGATGATAACCGTTTTGCCGACGCCGGCGCCGCCGAAGAGGCCGATCTTGCCGCCCTTGGCGTAGGGGCACAGAAGGTCGATGACCTTGATGCCGGTCTCGAGGATCTGCGTCGCGGGAAGGGTGTCGGTGAAGGCCGGCGAGGGGCGGTGGATCGAGCGGCGCTTGTTGGGCTCGGTCAGGCCGCCGCGGTCGTCGAGCGGATCGCCGAGCAGGTTGAAGATGTGGCCAAGGACCTGGTCGCCGACGGGGACGGTGATCGGGGAGCCGGTGTCCACGACCTCCATGCCGCGCACCAAGCCGTCGGTGGACGACATGGCGACGCAGCGGCACACGTCGTTGCCGATGTGGGAGGCCACCTCGAGCGTGAGGTGGATGCCCCGCGCCTCGTCGTTGATCTTGAGGGCGTTGAAGATGTTCGGCATCGAATCGCTGTGGAACTGGACGTCGACGGTTGGGCCGATGACCTGGCGGACTTGACCTGTGTTGCTCATGGGAGACCTTTCCTCTCGGCTGCTGGTGCTGCGTTGGTTTTCTGCGGTGAGGCAACTGGTTGGGGCGGCGCCGGACTATCCCTTGGGGGGCGGGGCGGGGCGTTTTCCGTAAGTGGGCGAATCCTCCGCGACGATGGCCGACTCACCCCGTTCTTCGACCCTGGCGAGCCACGGTCCGAGGACGGCGTCGTCATAGGCCCGCTTCAGTTGCTTCGCGGCGGCGACTCCCTCTCCGAGCGCCTGCGACTCGGCGGAAAGTTCGCGCTGAATGCGCTCCTTCATGAGCGCGCCTTCGGGAAGAATCAGACGTTCCATGCGCGTGCGACCTCCAATGGGGAGAGGATCGGCACGGCTGGGTAACCCTTCAAGAGGTTTACGCCGGAGAAGGCCCTCGACTTCGCAAAATGCGCAATATGCTTGAAGTTGAGACTCACGAGAACGTCTGCCCCGCCGACCGTGGCGCTGGCCACGTGCTCCGCGTCGTTTGCCTGAGACTGCTGAAGGATTCCCGCGGCGAGATACGCGTCGCGCAGGCCGATCACCTCTTCGGAGAAAGGAACCCTGTCCACGCTCGATGGCGGAACCCCGGCGAGGAATTCGCGGACTTCTGCGGGCGCCGGTGCCAGCTCTCTCAGCAAGACATCGGAAACGATCAAGCGGGCAAATCCTGACCGCGCCTGTCCCAGGCAGTCGCGGCACGCCGCCGCAAACGGCGAGTCGAGGCACCCTCCGTAGACGGACGTGTCGAGATAGAGACAGAGCTTCTTCATAGCGCGATTCGCCTTACCCCTTAAGCGCTTCCGCGCCGCTGACGATTTCGATGATCTCGGTGGTGATGACGGCCTGGCGTGCCTTGTTGAGGCGAAGCGTAAGGCCGCTGGCCAGCTCGTTGCAGTTCTTCGTCGCGTTGTTCATGGCCATCATGCGGGAGGAATGCTCGCTGGTCATGCTCTCGGCCAGCGTCAGGAAAATCTTGCTCTTGAGGAAGCGCGGGAGGACGACCTCGAACACGCGCTCCGGGGAGGGCTCCAGAATGTAGTCGACCGGCGTCAGCGCGTCGGTCGCCGACACGCCGAACGCCGCCGGCTCCAGTGGCAGGTAGCGCTCCATCGTCGGCTTGTTGTACACCGTCGAGATGAAGTGCGGATAGAGCAGCTCGATCCGCGAATAGCGCCCGTCCAGGAAACCATTCAGCAGCTCGTCGGCGATGGCGTTGGTGAACTCGCCAGTCAGCGTCGCGTCGGTCATCTCGCGGACGATGCGCGTGGCGAAGTAGCGGCGCAGGTAGTCGCGCCCCTTGCGCCCGATCACGAAGACCTTGAGGCCGGGTTCCGACTTCAGCCGTGCGACAGCCAGCTTGAGAATATTTGCATTGAACGCGCCGCACAGCCCGCGGTCGGACGTGAACACCACCAGCAACGGCACCCCGGTCTCGGACTTCTGGAACAGCGGGTGCTCTTGGGCCCCCGTGCTGAGCGCGAGGCGGCCCAGCAGCAACTGGATCTTCTCCATGAACGGACGGGAGGCCTTCATGACGCCCTCCGTCTTGCGAAGCTTCGCCGCCGACACCATCTCCATGGCGCGCGTGATCTTCTTGGTCATGTTGATCGACTTGATGCGACCGCGCAGGGCTTTCAGGTTCTCAGGCATTGGAGGCTCGCGAGATTTTGGTAACCACGGAGTTCACGGAGGGCACGGAGAGTGTCTCAGAGAACGAACCGCGAGATGCCATCCTTAAGGAGTGGTGTGTGAAAATTTACTAGCAAACCAACCTTCAGGCCACTAAGCTTGAGGTAGGAAAGAATCTGGGCATCGAAGAGCGGAATCATCCTCTCGACGCACTTCAGTTCGACCAAGACCTTCTCTTCGACGACGAGATCCATCCGATAGCCACAGTCAAGCTTGCAGCCTTTGTACTCGATCGGGAGAGTCTTTTCCTGACTTGACTTGATGCCCCTCAGCGTCAACTCATGGGCAAGGCAGGTTCTGTACGCCGACTCCAGAAGCCCGGGACCTAGGTGGCGGTGGACTTCGATACCCGCACCGATGATTTCCTCTGTCAGCTTGCTCTCGGTCAGCGCCATCCTGCCCTGCCTCCGTGCTCTCCGTGGACTCCGTGGTTGATACTCTTTTTACTTCCCGGCCAGGAACTTTTCCACGAACTCGCGGCCAGCCTTGGCGAGGCTCTTCTCGGTGTCGTCGCTGAGCGCCTTGTCGTTGTTCAGCTTGTGCGGGACGTCTGAATAGCTCGCGGCCAAGTAGGCCTTGAACTTCACCTCGAACTCCTTCAGGCGATCCAGGGGCACGGAGTCCAGGATGCCGTTGGTGGCCAGGTAGATGATCGTGACCTGGTCGGCCAGCTCGTAGGGGACGTACTGGTCCTGCTTGAGCACCTCGACCGTGCGCGCGCCGCGGGTGAGCTGCGTCTGCGTGGTCTTGTCGAGGTCGGAGCCGAACTTGGAGAAGGCTTCGAGCGCGCGGTACTGGGCGAGTTCGAGGCGCAGCTTGCCGGCCACCTTCTTCATGGCCTTGGTCTGGGCGTTGCCGCCCACGCGGGACACGGAGAGGCCGACGTTGATGGCGGGACGCACGCCCTTGTAGAACAGGTCGGGCTCCAGGTAGATCTGGCCGTCGGTGATCGAGATCACGTTCGTGGGGATGTACGCCGAAACGTCGCCGGCCTGGGTCTCGATGATGGGGAGCGCCGTGAGCGAGCCCGCGCCGTTCTCGTCGCTGAGCTTGGCGGCGCGCTCCAGGAGGCGGCTGTGGAGATAGAACACGTCGCCGGGATATGCCTCGCGGCCCGGGGGGCGGCGAAGGAGGAGAGCCAGCGTGCGGTAGGCCGCCGCCTGCTTGGAAAGATCGTCGTAGATCACCAGCGCGTGGCGCCCGGTGTAGAGGAAGAACTCCGCCATGGTGACGCCGGTGTAGGGCGCCAGGTACTGCATCGAGGCGGGCGCGTCGGCGGAGGCGCAGACGATGGTGGTGTATTCCATCGCGCCGTGCTTCTCCAGGATCTGAACCACGCCGGCCACGGAGGACTGCTTCTGGCCGATGGCCACGTAGAAGCAGTACACGTCCTTGCCCTTCTGGTTGATGATCGTGTCGATGGCGATGGCGGTCTTGCCGGTCTGGCGGTCGCCAATGATCAGCTCGCGCTGGCCGCGGCCGATGGGGATCATCGAGTCGATGGCCTTGATGCCGGTCATCAGCGGCTCGTGCACGGACTTGCGCGCGAGCACGTTGGGGGCCTGGGACTCGAGGCGGCGATTCTCCGAGGAAACGATGGGGCCCTTGCCGTCGATCGGCTCGCCCAGCGCGTTGACCACGCGGCCCACCAGGCCCTCGCCAACGGGAACCTCGGCGATGCGGCCCGTGCGGCGGACGGTGTCGCCCTCCTTGATGCCCTGGTCCGACCCGAAGAGCGCCACGCCGACGCTGTTTTCTTCCAGATTGAGAACCATGCCGGTGATGTCGCCGGGGAAGAGCAGCAGCTCGCCCGCCATGGCCTCGTTCAGGCCATAGACGGTCGCGATCGAGTCGCCCACCTTGAGCACGGTACCAACGCTGTCGATATCCAGCTTGTGGTCGAACTGTTCCAGTTCGCTTTGCAGGATCGAGGAAATTTCATCTGGCCGAATCGACATAGTTCAGGAGGCTCCGAAGCCGAATGTTAGCGGGGCGCCGGCCCCGGTCAGAGTTCCCCGCCGCGGCGGGGGATGATGATTACACCACCTGCGTCCGCATGAGCCGCTGGCGCAGCGCCCGGATGCCCGACGACACCGTCCGGTCGATCAGGATATCCCCGCTCAGGAAACGGATGCCGCCAAGGATGGCGGGATCCACCTTGAAGTCGATGACCAGCTTGGACCCCGTCTGGGCCGAGAGGGCGCTCTCCAGCCGCGCCTTCTCGCCGTCGCCAAGGGCAACCGCCGACAGAACCGTGGCCTGGGTGATGCCCAGGTGCTTGCGATACCGCGCGCGGAAGGCTGCCACCGCGGGCTCGTAAACCTCGATGCGGCCACGGCGGACAAGCAGGCGCACGAAATTGCCCAGGAGGGGGTGAACCCGCCCCCCGAACGCCTTCATGTAAACCTGTTCCTTCACTTCGCGCGGGATGTTGGGCGACTGCATGAGGGCCGTGAAATTGGGCTGCTTCGCGGTGATCTCGCTCAGCGCGGCCATCTGCGCCGCCACGTCGTCCAGGACGCCCTGCTTCAGCGCGGCCTGAAAGAGCGCCTCGCTGTAGGAGGCTACGAGGGCGGGATCGACTCTCATGACGCCTTCCGGCTTTCGAGCTCGGTGATGAACGACACCACGAGATCGCGGTGCCCCTGATCGTCGAGTTGCTTCTGGATGAGCTTCTCCGTGGCCGAGATGGTGATGCGCACCATGTCGTCGCGCAGCTGGATACGGGTCTTGTCGAGTTCCAGCTTGATGTCCGAGCTGGCCTTGGCGCGCAGGTCGTCCGCCTGGCGGCGGGAGTCCTCCACGATCTCGGCCCCGATGCGCTTGCCTTCGTCGATCGCCTTGTTCAGGCGCTCGCGCGCCTCCTGGTCGATCTGGCGCAGCCGCTCCTCATAGTCCTTGATGCGGGAATCGAGGCCGGCCTGCTTCTTCTCGAGGCTGTCGAACTCCTTGGCGATCGTCTCGCGACGCTCGTCGATGAGCTTGAGGATCGGCTTCCAAGCCACCGCATGGAGAACATACACCGTGATCGAGAACGCGATAATGATCGTTACGATCTGGGCGGTCAGCTCGCCGGCGGCGGCACCGAGGAGGATATTTGGCGACATACGCGCAGGTCCTTTGGGAAAGGGAACTCATATCACCGATGGGCCGACGACTTGGCCGGACCACCCTTCGTGCGACGGCGCGGACGGACTCTCTTAGAAGAGGCCGGCCGGCTTGACGAGGAACACAGAGATCAGCGCGTAGATCGCGAGGGCCTCGATGAACGCCGAGCCGATGATCATGGCGAGCTGAATCTTGGGGATCGCTTCGGGCTGGCGGCCCATCGCTTCCATGGCCGAGCCGACCGCGCGACCGATGCCGAGAGCGGCGCCAAAAGCCGCAAGGCCAAGACCAATGGGGTAGGCAAAGCCGAGGGCAGCCTGTGCAGTTTCCAACATGTAACCGGACCTCCTGGTGATTTTCCCCGTGGCGTCGCCACCGGGTTGATTTCAAACCGCGCCGGGCAGACCCGGGTCGCGGAGCGGACCCAATTGTTAGTGCGGCACCGGCTCGCTCACCACGGCCTTGTGGTGACCGTGGCCGTGGCCATGATCGTCGTGATGGTCGCCGTGCTCATGATCGTGATCATGCGGCAGGACCATCAGGATGTAGATACAGGAAAGGAGCGAGAAAACCAGCGCCTGGATCGTGGAGAGCAGCAGACCCAGCGCGTAGAACGGAATCGTGAGCGGGATGCCGACGAAGTGCGAAGCGGGCTCGCTGACCGCGGCGACCAGCAGGATGCCCAAGCTCAGGAACACGCCGAACAGGATGTCCTTGCCGAGGATGTTGCCGAAGAGACGCAGCGCAAGCGAGAGCGGCTTGGCGACGAAATCGGAGATCAACTCAAGCAGCAGGAACAGCGGCGAGAGCGCCCAACCGATCAGATCCTTGGGGCTCCCCATCAAGTGGTGCATGTAAGTGAGCGGCCCGAGCCGGACCCACGCCGTGGCCTGAACCACGAAGAACGTACACAGCGCGAGGCTGAACGTCACCAGCAGCGAGGACGTGGGCGGCTTCATCAGCGGCACCATGCCCATCAAATTGCTGACCAGAATCAGCAGGAACATCGTGCCAATATAGGGGAGGTAGAAGCGACCGTTCTTCTCGCCCAGCACGCCCTTGCAGAAATCGTCCAGCCCGCCGATGATCAACTCGGCGACGGTCTGGGTGCGGGTGGGGCGCTTCATCGCAGTGAGGCGGTCGCGCCGAAGGCTGCCGGTAAGCACATACATCGACCCGATCAGAAAGGCGATCGACAGCCCCATGAACACGTGGTTTTCCCACGGCGCATAGCCGACCAGTGGGACTTCCTTGGTCAGTCGTCCTGCATGAAGCGTCTGGAAGAAGGTGGGCGCCTGGCCCTCGACGGCCTTCCACTCGCCTTGCTCGTCCTTGACCAGCCAGTTCTCCAACACGGAGGGAGCTTCCTGGCCCGGGTGCTTGGAGACGTAGTCGCGGATCAGCGCCTTCTGCTCGAACTTGTACAGCATCTGAAGAATATGGGGGGGCTCTGGCGGGTGGACCAAGTAGCGGCCCAACTCGGGACCGTGGTAATCCCCGGCATGGGCATCATGCCCCTCGCCGTGGGCCGCCGCCGAGTTTTCGTGACTCTGATCGAGTCCGTGATCCGCCGCCGTTGTCGTGGTTGAATCAGCCATGAGCCTCGCTGCCGTGTGCCAGGCGAACCATTCGGTTCCGCCCTCCTTGGAACGCCATGTAAGCGAAAATACAGACAAAGAAGGTATTCATCGCGGCCAGGAACGAGGTGATCTCGATCCCGACGCGAATCGCATAAATCAGAAGAATCGTGAGGAGGAGCGGCTTGGCCATCAGGCCCCAGACCGCGAGGGCCGGCCTGCGGCGGGAGATGCCCGCCACCGTGGCGGCCAAGGCGATCCAGTTGGCCAGCGCCAGGGGCGAGAGAAATCCATAGCGCATTGCCCAGTCGGGGGAAACGAGCATCGCCAGCCCGGTGATCGCGACGGTGGCGAATCCCGTAAGGGCGAAGATGTTCCTGAGGTCCGACGTGTCCAAGGTGAGTCCTAACGTGGGGGGCGTAAGCCTACTTCTGAAGTCGATTCAGCAACTTGATCAGGCGGATGCACTCACGGACCCCGACAATCAGCCCCGCCACCAGAATCACGGGAAAGAGCCAGGGGAGGCCCGTATATTTTGCCGCATACTTGCCCAAAAGGGCCGCCCCGATGGGGTAAACCAGCATGACCATCGGGATTGCGAAGGCGATACCCTCTGCCCGGAAGGCCTTGCCGCGCTCGCGCCACTTTCCGCCGCCGTCGTTCATGGACGGAAGGACCCATCTGAGGCCACGGCGTTGCAGGGCTTCCGCAAACGCGGGGCAGTGGTAGGAATCCGGGGGGTGGGACACAAGGGGAAAGACGGGGGAGATTGTGAAATTTTTCCCAAACTTCCGGGCGCCCACGCCGCCGTCCGCCAAGACCCGCTCTTAGGGCCCCTCATGGCAACTTCGGCACCCCGCCGGCCCCCGTCATGTCCATCACCTGCACGCCCTCCGGCGGCGTATATTCAAACTTGGAATCTGGGACGTCCACGCCGGAGCGAAAGGCCGTCACGCGCGTGGTGGTGGTCCCCATCTGGGGGGCCTCCATCACCATCTTGCGCATCAGGCCGGTATCCTCGCCCAGCCACCAGGTGGTCACCGACTCGCCGGACTCGCCCTTGGCCTTGATCGCGATCACCGCGCACTTCTCGCCGTCGAGTTCCTCCGGCGCCTTCACTTCCGCCACACCATCGGCCATCGACGTTCGAAGCGCCTCGAACGGCGCTGCGGGGACCGCTGCCGGCATCTTGGAGACTGTGTGCGTTCCCGCCGCCTTGACCTCGGACCAGCGGAAATCCTTCGCATCCACCATCAACGTCTCCGTCTCCTGCTTCATGTCCATCGTCTTCATGGTCATGGTGCTCTTGGACTCGACGCGGTTGCGCATCAACTCGCCGTCGCGCTTCATCCAGGACTTCATTTGGGACTTCATCTCCATGTACTCGGAGCTATTGGTGATCTCCATTTCCAACTCGGCCGATTTCACGGCCTTCGCCTTGGGCTCGATGCGGTCGAGCACCTCCTTCACCGTCTCGGCAAAGGCGCCGCCGACGGCGAACATCGACACAGCAGCCACGGCAAGCAGACGACGCGAAATCCGGATCATGGAAATCCCCTTTAATCATTGGGCAACGGTTTACAACTACCGCCATGGTCCACGGGAGGCCCATGCGAGGCAAGGGGGGAGAAAGGCGAGGCGGATGGGGAATCCGAAGCGGGGATTGGCTAGGCGCCGGAGCGAAGCATGGCCTGAGGAAGCCCGCTCGTCTGGAGGACCTCCATATTCACGCGCGACGCCGCTTGGTCGATGTCGATCCCCACCAGCACCCCGCGGTCGTCAAAATCTAGCACGACCCCCGGCGAAACCTCCCGCGAATCCACGCTCGCTCGTTCGGAAAGGTCTATGTAGAGCGAATCCGTTTCGGGGTAGTAGGCCATCTTCATTCGGTCATCTCCGGAGGAGCATAGCCTCGGTCGGGAAAGGCGTTGTGAACGGTGATACCGTCTTCCAGCGTCACGACGCGAAGGTACTTGCCCAGCTCCTCCACGTAAACCCAAAAGCGGTATCTGCCGTCCTCCTGAAGCTCGAACTGGACGGGATCGGACAGCGCAGCTTCGATCCACTCTTCCCGAAGGTAGGGGCGCTTACGCAGAACTTGCTCCCGGAAATACGCAGTTGTCTGCACGGGGAACCCAATCTATCCGAGGCGGCGCCGGGCATCTCGATGAACGCCCAAGAAGTCGTGGAGTCCCCGGATTCCGCCGTCTGCTTGATCGGAAGGGCCCGAACGGACCCAAAGCAGCGCCGCAAGAACCGCAAAAGCCCGACTGTTGTGCAAGTGGATACAACTCCTCGGTTTTGGTAGATGATCTATCGCGCAACCGCTCTATCAATCCCCATAGCACCGTCCACCAGGGTCCAATTCGGGGCATCCGGCCCATCTGCCAACGTCGCCGCTTGACCCCGCCCCCATTCCCCTTGTCGGGAGCGAACACCTCCGAGTAACACTCCCGCGCCTTGCCAGTCCCCCCTTTCCCTATTCCCCATTCCCCTCACCCAAACC
The DNA here is from genome assembly GCA_038208905.1 of Candidatus Sumerlaeia bacterium. Lineage (GTDB taxonomy): Bacteria > Sumerlaeota > Sumerlaeia > SLMS01 > SLMS01 > JBBQYG01. The sequence goes on from JBBQYG010000094.1 coordinate 12,245, forward strand.
GGAGCCCCGATGTTCGACGTCCAAAATGTCAGCCTGTCCTATGGTTCGCGCCAAATCCTGGAGGAAGCCTCCTTCAAGGTGGAGGATGGCGAGCGCGCGGCCATCATCGGGCCCAACGGCGCCGGCAAATCGACCATGCTCAAGGTGATCGCGGGGGTGCTCAAACAGGAGAAGGGCGCCATCTCCTTTCCCAACAACACGGAGATCGGCTACCTTCCCCAGGACCTCGAAATCCTCTCCGACCGGTCCGTCCTCGACGAGTGCAAGACCGTCTTTCAGGCCGTTCTCGATCACGAGAAGGAGATGCGCCTGCTCGAGGACAAGATGAGCCACACCGAGCACGGCACGCCGGAGTTCGACAAGATCGCCGACCGCTACGAGTATCTCCTCCACGAGACCCAGCGCCGCGACCTGTACTCCATGGACGCCACCATCGGCAAGGTGCTGGACGGCCTCGGCTTCAAGCCCAAGGATTACATCCGCCCGTGCAGCGAGTTCTCCGGCGGGTGGCAGATGCGCATCTGCCTCGCCAAGCTCCTGCTCCAGAATCCCGACGTCCTCCTCCTCGACGAGCCCACCAACCACCTGGACATCGAGTCGATCGAGTGGCTGGCCGGCTGGATCAAGCAGCACGAGGGTTGCGTCCTGATGGTCAGCCACGAGCGCGCCTTCATGGACGCCCTGGTGACGAAGGTCATCGAGGTCGAGCGCGCCCGAGTGATCGTGTATCGCGGCAACTACAGCGAGGCCCAGGTCAAGCGCGGCGAGCGCCGCGAGATGGCCCAGCGCACGTTCGAGAATCAGCAGCGCGAGATCGAGCACATCCAGAAGTTCGTGGACCGATTCCGCTATCAGGCGTCCAAGGCCAACCTCGTCCAATCCCGCATCAAGCAGCTCGAACGCATCGAGCGCGTGGAAGCTCCACTCGCCGACCAGGGGACCATCAGCTTCCGCTTCCCCTCCGCCCCGCGCAGCGCCAAGGAAGTCCTGGTCGCCGAGAAAATCAGCAAGGCCTACGGCGCCGCCGTCATCCTTCACGGCGTCGGCATCACCATCTATCGCGGAGAGAAGGTCGCCCTCGTCGGAGTCAACGGCGCCGGCAAGACCACCTTCATGCGCGTGCTGGCCGGGCGAGACACGGAGTTCGAGGGCAAGCGCAGCATCGGCGCCAACGTGGACATCGCCTACTTCGCCCAGTACGACCGCGAGGACCTGCACCCCGACAACAACGTCCTCGGCGAGTTCATGTCCAACGCGCCGCTCTCCGTATCCGACAAGGCCCGCGGCATCCTGGGCGCGTTCCTGTTTAGCGGCGACGATGTGGAGAAGAAGATCTCCGTGCTCAGCGGCGGAGAGCGCACCCGCCTGCGCCTCGCCAAGATGCTCTGCGGCAACGCCAACCTCCTCCTCCTCGACGAGCCCACCAACCACCTCGACATCGGATCGCGCCTCACGCTGGAAAACGCCCTGCGCCAGTACGAGGGCGCCATCGCCCTCGTCTCCCACGACCGCTACTTCCTCGACAACGTCGTCACCCGCGTCGTCGAGATCAGCAACGGCAGCGCCACCAGCTATCCCGGCAACTACAGCGACTACCTCCTGATGAAGGAACTGCAGGAGGCCAACGGCACCAGCACCACCCCCAAGAACAACGGCACCCGCGTGGACGCCAAGGCCCTCGCCGCCCAGCTTAGCACCATCCCCGGACGCGAATCCAACGACGACCGCCGCGAACGCCAGGACCGCGAGAAGACCAGCAAGAACCGCCTCCGCAAGGCCGAGAAGGAAGTCGAGGAGCACGAAGAACTCCTCTACCAACTCGAGGAAGCCATCCGCCTCCTCGAAAACCAACTCGCCTCCCCCGCCGTCGCCACCAACTTCACCGCCGCCCAGGAAACCACCCGCAAACTCGAAAAAGCCCAGACCCAGAAAGCCGAAGTCGAATCCCGCTGGATCGAGCTGCAGGAAGAAGTGGAAGGGTTGAAGGGGGCGGAGGTTTAAGGCGCCGACGCGACGGACAGTTTCAGGACAACTGGTTCCTGCCCCAGATATTCGTACAACAAACTACTCTTCCCCGTTAGCCGTCGAGAGTTCCGCCTGCTTCAACACGAGCTGCGTCGCGTCCTCGGACAGATCGGGCGGGTAGCCATACTTGGCGAGCAGCCGCCGAACCTGGCGCCGCAAGTCCGCGCGGACGGAGTCGCGCTGCGTCCAGTCGAGTTTCGGCAGTCGCTTCACCATCTCTGCGAGTTCCCGCGCCATCAGGCGCAGCTTGTCATTCTCCATCGCCTTGCGCGCCGACTCGTTCTCCGCGATGGCGTCGTAGAACGCCGTCTCGTCTGCACTGAGGCCAAGGCTTTCTCCGCGGCTTTGGACTTCGCGCACCCATTGGGCAATATCCATCAGGCGGGCAATCATCTCGGCGGTGGATATGGCCCGGTTGGTGTAGCGGACCATCGCGTCCTCAAGGGCTTCGCGGAACTTCCTGCTTTGCACGAGGTTGATTCGCTCGGTGCTCCGGATTTGGTCGGCCAGCAGCTTGCGGAGGGTTTCGAGCGCCAGGTTCTTTTGCTCCAACGCGGCAACGCGCTTCAGGAACTCGTCGGAGAACACGTCGAAGCGGGCGCTTTCAAGTCCCGCTGCGGCGAAAAGGTCGATCACTTCTCCGGCCTCCACGGCTCCTCCGATCACTTGGCGGACCGCTGCGTCGATGTCGGCGTTGTTGCTGTTGCTGGTGCCCCGGTCGTCGGCAAGGCGCTTGCGGAGCATCGCCTGCACGCGCTGGAAGAAGGCCGAGGCTTTGAGGTAACGCAGCACGTCGTCACTCAGCCGGTTGGCGGAGTCCGGGTAGAACACTGCGATCTCGTTGACCGGCCGGGCGCGCTGGTCGAGTAGCGCGGCCTGCCGCACCCACGCGTCCACCGCCTGGTCATTGCCGTACAGATTGCCGTG
>JBBQYG010000095.1:0-15037 GCA_038208905.1 Candidatus Sumerlaeia bacterium
GAGATCGCCACGTCGGCGTTCCGCATTGTGCAGGAGGCCCTTGGAAACGTGGCGAAGCACTCCAAGGCAACCCGCGTGGATATCGCCATCGGGATGACGGGCGCGTCGCTTTGCCTCGCCGTTAGCGACAACGGCGTGGGCTTCGACACGGTATCACTTCCCCGGATGCAGGCCGCTCGCGGCTGCAGCGGGATGCTGAACATGAAGGAAAGAGCACGATTTTTGGGCGGAGACTTCAGCCTCGAATCCGCCCCCAGCAAGGGCACCAAGTTGTCCGTGTCCATCCCCGTGAAGGAGGTCGTATAGACCATGTCCCAGGAACGCGACATCAGGCTGTTGATTGCGGACGACCACACAATCGTCCGGCAGGGATTGAGGAAGCTCCTCGAAGACGAGCCCGGAATGGAAGTCATCGGCGAGGCCGTAGATGGCCGCGATGCCGTGACCAAGGCGACCGACATGATGCCCGACATCGTGCTGATGGATCTGTCGATGCCGGGCCTCCACGGCCTTGAGGCGGCGCGCCAGATCACCAAGCGCCTCCCCAAGACGCGCGTGCTGATCCTGAGCATGCACAAGAACGAAGCCTACGTGCTCCAGGCGCTGCAGGCCGGCGCCAGCGGCTACATCCTGAAGGACTCCGCCAGCGAGGAAGTCACCGGCGCCATCCGCGCGGTCAGCCGCGGAGACAGCTACCTCTCCCCCGCCATCAGCCGTCTGGTGATCGAGGATTACCTTCGCCTCAGCATCCCCGGACAGGGCGGCACCAAGTCGCTCTACGACACGCTCACCGTCCGCGAGCGCGAGATATTCCAGCTCCTCGCCGAGGGCCTCAAGAACCAGGAAATCGCCGAGCGCCTCCACGTCTCTGTCAAGACCGTGGAGACCCACCGCGCCCACATCATGGAGAAGCTCAACCTCAACAACATCGCCGAGCTGGTGAAGTACTCGATCGAGATAGGGATTGTGCAGTTGGATGCCTGAAGGCGGGGAAAAGCAGGGGAAGGCAGGGAACGGTAGGGAAAAGCGGGAAAGGCGGGAAGGCGGGATCTGCGTGGGTTGGGTGGCGCGGTTCCCGCCGGGGGAGGAGAAATCCGGCATCCTCCCCATCACGCCGTTTCCGCCTTTCCCGTTGTTCCCGCCGGCCCCCCTTTTCCCCTAAGCCAACCCCTCGCGCGTCAGGTACCTCTCCACCTCAAGCGCCGCGGCGCAGCCGTAGCCCGCGGCGGTGATGGCTTGGCGGTAGGTGTGGTCGTGGATGTCGCCGGCGGCATAGACTCCGGGGATGTTGGTCTTCTGGTGATGATCGACGATGACATAGCCGTTCTCGTCGGTGGCGACGGCGCCGCCGAGGACCTTGGAGTTGGGGTTGTGGCCGATGGCGAGGAACATGGCGTCGGCCGTGATTTCGCGGATCGAGCCGTCGCGCGTGTCCTTTAGCTTGAGGCCGGTCATCCTGGGGAACTTGCCGGTGAGGTCGCCAATCACCTCGTGAGGCGTGGAGTTCCACTCGAACTTGATCTTGGGATTGCTGAGGGCGCGGTCGGCCATGATCTTGGACGCGCGCAACTCGTCTCGCCGATGGACGACGATCACCTGGGAGGCGAGCTTGGAGAGATAGCTGGCCTCCTCCATCGCCGAGTCGCCGCCGCCGATGACGGCAACCGTCTTCCCCTTGTAGAAGCCACCGTCGCACACGGCGCACGTGTGAACGCCGCGGTTCCAATAGGTCTGTTCCGTGGGCAGGCCCAGCATTCGTGGCGACGCGCCCGTGGCGATGACGACGGCGTGGGTCAGGATTTCCGTCTTGCTGGTGTGGAGCTTGAAGGGACGCTGGCCAAAGTCCACGCGCTCAATCACCTCGTAGACGATCTCGGTGCCCGTGCGCTTGGCCTGCTCCTCCATGTGGGTCATCAGCTCGGGACCCTCGATGCCGGTGGGAAAGCCGGGGAAGTTCTCCACCTCGGTCGTGGTGGTGAGCTGTCCGCCGATCTGTGCCCCGCAGTAAACCACGGGCGACAGATTGGCGCGAGAGAGGTAGATCGCGGCAGTCCACCCGGAGGGGCCGCTCCCGATGATGACTGCCTTCCTGATTTCCTGATCCGAGGCCATTGTTGCTCCCTTTTGACGCGGTGATTCAAGCTGCCATTGGAGACAATGCAAGACGGTGGCCGGGCGGGGGGCAAGGGTTGCGGGGTGCCGGGTAAGGAAGTTCGTGTTGCGTGCTGGTCGATGCCCTGTGCGAATTTGGGAGGGGGTAGGAATCCACGCGAGACACGCAGAAAATGGGAGAGCGAATGCTGGGAGTCGATGGGCGTTGCGCTTTGCGTTTTCTGGTGTAGTCCGCCGCTGTCGCGATCCCCCTAATTGCTGCCGCCAGCCAGCATTCCATGCGCCACCAGTGGGGCCGGGGCGACGTGCTCTATCCGTGGTGGTCGCTGGCCGCTGGCCTTCATCTAGTCTTGCTTGGGGTGTTGCTGTGGCTCGAATCGCGGCCCGCTCCGGCGCACGCTGACCAACCCGCAGCGCGACCGGGACGTTTGTTCCCGCTGGCGATTCTGAGCGTTGCGGCGGCTTATGTGCTGTTTCTGCTGTTCGAGGTTCGCCGTTATCAGCGCATGGTTTGGTTCGAGCCGATCAACCCTCTGCAAGCGGACATGTTGCCGATCATTCAGGCGGCACTGTCATCGTTCTGGCACGAGGGCGTATTCCCCTATCGCCATGTGTATGTGGGGCATTGGTCCACGTGGCTCACCTTTCAGCCGGGGCATTGGTTACCCTTCTCAGTGCCCTATCTTGCCGGGGTGGACATTCGCATCTGGCAGATGGCCGCGCTGGCGGCGACCAGCTTCCTGCTACTGTTTCAGGGGCTGTGGTCGCTGTGGCGGCGACCCAACTGGGTTGGTGCCACAGTCGCGCTTGTGCTGCTCTCGATTCCAATTTTCCTTTTCCGGACATGGGCTTTCGGCGGATTCCTGCCGGCGCTTCACGTCGCGGGAATGTGGTTCACCCTCGCGGCGTGGGGAGTCTCGCTGCTCCACGGATACCGGCGGACGGCCGCGCTTTTCCTCGGGCTCAGCATGTTGACTCGGCCCTACATGGTATTCGCGGGACCGCTGTATCTGATCTACCTCTGGCACACGCATTGGAGGAAGAGCAGGAAGGCGGGATTGATAGAGGGCGCAATCACCGCGGCCCCCTTCCTGTTGATCATGCTCCCGTTTCTGATAGTCGATGGCCGGGCGGTCGTGGTGGGGATGCTCGACGCCTATGAGGGGCTGCTGGCCTACCAGATACAGCTGGACCCGCAGGCTCCGCTGGGATTCGCGCTAACGGGGTTTCTCTACAAGCTCGACCTTTTCGGATGGAAGCGCGTCGGCGCGTTGGCACTGCAGGGATGCGTGCTCGCCGCCGCGCTGCGATGGCTGCGCACGGATCGCGACATGTTGCGATTCACCGCCGTCTCCATCTTCTGCTTTCACACGTTTGCCATTATCCCCTACTTCTACATCTTCGCGGCGCCCGCGGTCTTGCTGGCGATTGCGTCGCCCGCCGGCGGCGCACAGCCCCCGCCCCATGGACCGACCCATCGGATCGCGCTCGTTTGCTCCTGCACGGCATTCTTTGGCATCTATGCCTTCCTCATTGGATGGACGGTGCTTCGTCCTCCGGGGCACCTCCCCGTGGGAGCGCGCGGCGGGAACAACGAACTCTTTGCCAGCCGCCTCGTGCTCGGCGGTACCCCGGAGGCAGGATGGGAGTCCAACACCGGCGGATATACAAGCCGCCTCACGGGCAAACACGCCTATCTGGCGATCCCCGTCCGTGACCGGTCGTTCAAGAATCTGGAGATCGAGTGGGACACCCGCGAGGCGCAGAGCGAGTTCCGAATGGAAATCGCCATCAATCACCGAATTGTGGGAACGCTAACCCTCCCCCCGGGTGAAGCGGCCCATCTCACACGCATGGTTATTCCAAACTCCGTGCTCTTCTGCGGCTCCAATTTGGTACGTGTGTCACAAGCGGGCGAGGAAATCGCGCCGGTGGCACTTCGGCGGTGCGTGCCGATGGACCCGACGGCGCGCTAAACCAGCGCCGGTTCCCGCGTCTCGATCTCGCCAAAGAGCGTGTGCGAGTTGCAGCCGGTGATGCGGACCTGGACGAGGGTGCCCACGAGGCGGGTGTGGCCGGGGAAGATGACGCTCTTGTCGGTGCGCGAGCGGCCTTGGAGTGAGCCGACGTCCTTGCGGGCGGGTCCTTCGACGAGGATCTCGTGGAGGCGGCCCGCTTCGGCCTGGTTTTTTTCGAGGGAGATCGACTCCTGAAGCTGGATAAGGCGCTGGAGGCGTTCTTTCTTCACCGCATGCGGCACGTCGTCCTTCATGGTATCGGCGGCGACGGTGCCCGGGCGGGGGCTGTACATAAACATATACGCAAGGTCGTAGCGGACTTCCTCCACGAGGCGCATCGTGTCCTCGAACTCCTCGTCCGTCTCCGTGGGGAAGCCCACGATGATGTCGGTGGTGAGCGAGTGCAGCGGGTTCGATTCGCGGAACATGGAGAGGAGTTGGCGATATCGCTCGATGTTGTAGGCGCGCTTCATCGTGCGGAGGACCCGGTTGTTGCCCGACTGCACGGGGAGGTGGAGGTTCTCCATCACCTTGCCGCACTCGGCGATGGCGGCGATGTGGCGGTCGCGGCAGCTCTTGGGATTGGAGGTCGTATAGCGGATGCGCCAAAGGCCGTCGATTTCGTCGAGCGCGTGGAGGAGGTCGTGGAAATCCTCCCGCGCGGGGGTCATAAAGCTGTTCACGTTCTGGCCGAGGAGGGTGACCTCGCGGAAGCCCTGATCGACCATGGCGCGCACCTCCGCGACGATGTCGGCGATGGGTCGGCTGTATTCCTCTCCGCGCGTCTTGGGGACGATGCAGTAGGTGCAGGAGTTATTGCAGCCATACATGATATTCACGTAGCCGCGCAGCCTGCTCCGGCGGGCGGGAATGACGTTCATGGAGAGCGGCTTGTCGATGTCCTCGGTCGCAACGACGCGCTGGCCATCGACTTGGTAGCGGGCGATCAATTCTGGCAGGCGGATGTAGTCGCGGGTGCCCACGACGATGTCCAGATGGGGAATGCGGTCGAGGAGGCGCTGTCCTTGGTCCTGGGCGACGCAGCCGGACATGACGACGACCATGCCGGGATTCCTGTGCTTGGCGGAGCTGAGGGTCTCGCACCGGGCGAGCGCGCGGTTCTCCGCCCCTTCCCGGACACAGCATGTATTGAATACCACCACGTCGGCGTCGAACTCGCTGGCGGTGGACTCGTAGCCGCGCTGGCGCAGGAGCCCCTCCATGATCTCGGAGTCGAGTTCGTTCATCTGACAACCGTAGGTGATGACGCTGTACTTGCCGGACATAAAGTCGCCTTGCCTGCCACTTTTTGACCCGGCACGGCGCCGGGGACCGTGGTGAGTAGGCAGGTTGGGCCCGCCCCGTCAAGGGAAGCGGGGGCCTGCCGATTCGAATCGGCCTTGCTCATCGCCTTTCGGTTGCCTCGGTCCATACAGGCTCGAATGATGCTCAGGACTAAGGGCAGTGCGGTAGAAGTCGCACCCCACAAACCAATCAGCGAGAAGCAATTACTTGGAGCCAAAGCCCCGCACATCCGCAATCTCTTCCGTGGGCCAGTCGATCCTCCGATGGTTCGACGGCGACATGATCAAGGTCTCCGACGAGGACAAGCGGAACCCCCGCGTGGACTGGCTCCGCGTGATCCCCTTCATCGCCATCCACGCCATGTGCCTGGGGGTGATCTGGGTGAGCTGGAGCTGGGTCGCGGTGGCCGTGTGCGTCTTCATGTATGCCTTCCGCATGTTTGCCATCACGGGGTTCTATCACCGATACTTCTCGCACCGCACGTTCAAGACAACGAGGTTTTGGCAGTTCATCTTCGCGCTGTGGGGAAACACCTCGGCCCAGCGGGGAGCCCTCTGGTGGGCGGCCCATCACCGGCACCATCACCGCCACTCCGACGAGGAGGACGACGTGCATTCGCCCCACCAGCACTCGTTCCTGTGGAGCCACGTGCTGTGGATCACGTCGCGGAGCAACTACGAGACGGACTACAACGAGGTAAAGGATCTGGCCAAGTTCCCGGAGCTTCGCCTGCTCAACCGGTTCGACGTTCTGGTGCCGATCGTCCTTGGCTTCGGCATGTTCTACTTTGGCATGGCGCTGAATCACTTCTTTCCGCAACTGGGCACCAGCGGCATCCAAATGCTGATCTGGGGATTCTTCATTTCCACGGTGCTGCTATTCCACGGGACGTGTACGATCAACTCGCTATCGCACGTATTTGGGTGGAAGCGCTATGACACGGGCGACGAGAGCCGGAACAATCCCGTGCTGGCGCTGATCACCTTCGGAGAGGGCTGGCACAACAATCACCACCACTACCCCGCTTCGGCGAGGCAGGGGTTCTTCTGGTACGAGTTCGACATCACCTATTACCTGCTGAAGGTGATGTCCTGGCTCGGGATTATCTGGGACCTGAAGCCCGTTCCCGACAAGGTTCGGCTCACGATTCAACCGAATGCGAGGCCGCAGAATGCCCAATCCAGTGGAAGTTTTCCAGACGGGGTTTAACCAGCTAAGTAGCAGGACCCTTCACTTGGTGGAGGATATCTACGCGGCGGACATCCACTTCCTCGATCCGATTCACGAGATTCATGGGATCGCGAAATTGCGAGAGTATTTCGCGAAACTCTACGACGGCGTGGTCTATTGCCAGTTCGACTTCGCGAAACCCCTGGTTTCCGGCAACGAAGCAAGCATCCCGTGGATCATGCACGTGGAACACGGCAAGTTCCAGAAGGGGAAGCGCGCCCACGTCCCCGGCATATCCCATATTCGATTTGCGGAGAAGGTGACATATCACCGGGACTACTTCGATCTGGGGGCGCTGATCTATGAGCGCGTCCCCGTGCTGGGCGGGTTGATTCGCGGGATCAAGGGGCGGATGTGACGGTGGCGCCGCCCCTTGCGAGTTGTCTCTACGAGGGTCGGGTTCGCCATCGACGGTTCGCGCCGCGGGCGCACGAGTTCTCCTACTCCCTGTTCTTCTGCTACCTCGATCTGGACGAACTGGATCGCGTCTTTGCGGGACGCTGGCTGTGGTCGGCGAGGCGCTCCGCGGTCGCGTGGCTCCGGCGCGGGGACCACCTTGGCGACCCGGACGTCCCCATGTCCACGGCAGTCCGCGACTTGGTCGAGCGGGAATCGGGAAAGCGGCCCACGGGGCCGATTCGCCTGCTGACGCACTTGCGCTATTTCGGTTACTGCTTCAATCCAGTGAGCTTCTTCTACTGCTTCGACGATGCCGGCGAGCGCGTGGAAACGATCGTGGCGGAAGTGAGTAACACGCCGTGGAGGGAGCGGCATTGCTATGTGCTGACCGAAGCGCTCAACGAAGGTGCCGACACGAGGAAGCGGTACCGCTTCGCCAAGGACTTCCACGTATCCCCCTTCATGGACATGGCCCACGACTATGATTGGCGTTTCGGGGAACCGGGCAATCAGCTCGCCATCCACATGGAGAACTGGAAGACTGGCGCGCGGTACTTCGATGCGACGATGTCGCTTCGGCGCCGCGCGATGACCGGGTTGACGCTCGCAAGCGCGCTCGCGCGGTTTCCCCATATGACCGGCAAAGTCCTTGCGGCGATCTATTGGCAGGCGCTGCTCCTTTGGCTGAAGCGTATTCCGTTTCACTCCCACCCCCGCAGCACGGAGCAAAAGGCGCAATGAATTGGGAACTGGCGCGCAAGGTGATCAACTTCGCCGGCATGGACGTCGGCTGGGCGGCGTGCGTGCTGGGCGCAGCCTCGGGCAGAGGGTGGATCGGCCCGGTGGCGGTGGCATTGCTGGCGGGCCTGCACTTCGCCTTGAATCGGGGCGGTTGGGCGGAAGTGCGATTGCTGGTCGCGGTGGCGGCGGTCGGCTTCGTGGCGGATTCCGCGATGGGCTTGGCGGGATTCTATGCGTTCGCCGGCGGAGCGTGGCTATGCCCGGCGTGGCTGGTGGCAATGTGGGTGAATCTTGGACTCACACTCAACTCGTCACTGCGGTTTCTTGCAGGCAAGCACGCGCTGTCCGCCCTCCTTGGTCTCGTGGGTGGGCCGCTGGCGTACTACGCGGGTGCGCGTCTCGGCGCCCTTGATTTTCCAAGCGGCACTGCGTGGGCGCTCGTGGCGACGGGGGTTGTCTGGGCGGTGGCTTTCCCCGCGCTCATGATGATTCGCGAGGCAACGATGGGGCGCGTTAGCTCCGCTTCACCAGATCGATGAAGTAGTCCTCCAGCGACTGGCTGTGGGAAGCCGTACTCAAGATCGTGGCGCCAGCCTGGGCGAGGTCGTGCATGACCTGGCTGTAGGACTCGATCTCGTTGATGACGAGCTTGCATTGCGCGCCGTCGCGGGCGACGACGTGGCCGCGGATCGCGGCGGGCGACTCGCTCCCCGCCGGGTAGCGGAAGATTATCTCGAACTGGTTGAGGGGCTTGAGAAGATCGGCGACCGGCGCCTCGGTCACCACGCGCCCCTTGTGGATCATGATCACTCGGTCGCAGAGGGATTCGACTTCCGACAGTTCGTGAGAGCTGAAGAAGATCGTTTTCCCGCGGGCCTTAAGTTCCAGCAATACATCGCGCAGGTCGTGCCGCCCCACCGGATCGAGGCCGCTCGATAGCTCGTCGAAAATCAATGCCTCCGGGTCCGCGATAATGGCCTGCGCAATGCCGAGGCGTTGCTGCATTCCCTTGGAGAAATTCTTGAGGAGGATCTCGGATTTGCCGCCGAGTCCGACGCGCTCGAGGAGCGGCGGAATGCGCTCCTTCAACTGGGCGGATGAGAGCCCCTGCAATCCGCCATAAAGTTCGAGCAGCTCGCGCGACTTCATGAAGGGATAGTAGAGTGCAACTTCGGGAAGGTAGCCGGTGCGGCGGCGGCTCTCGACGGTGCCGCAGTCGCTGCCAAACATGCGAACGCTTCCCGACGTCTGGAAGACGAAGCCCATGAGGGTCTTCATGGTGGTCGATTTGCCGGCGCCGTTGGCGCCGATAAAGCCCACACACTCCCCCGGCATGACTCGGAAGGAGATACCATCGACGGCGCGGTGGCGCTTGCGCCCCTTGCCGTAGTCCACCACCAGGTTCTCGACCTCGATGATGGCCTGACTATCGATGTTGGTCATTTTTCCGCCCGTTTCAAGAGGTGGTGATCGCTCGACCTATCGACAATGCAGATAGGGAGAAGGCTGTGGGTGCGTCAAGCGCGGTTCTCCGAGGCGATGGGAGCCAGAAGGAGGATCGTTTCGTCAAGCTCGCTTGCGAGCTGCTCCACCAGCGCCGCACATGGCGAGGTATCGCCGCCCTGGGCGGCTACTTCGATAAGGGCCGAGGTATGGTGGAGGCGCATCGCACCGACGTTTCCAGCAGCCCCCTTAATGGTGTGGGCGGCGCGCCTGAGGGAATCGATGTCACCGTCCCGAATGGCTTCGCGGAGCTTTGCCACGCGGGTCTTGCCATCCTCGATGAACAGGGCTGCGAGTTCCGCGCGTAGCTCGTTGTCACCGCCGGTGACGGAACTGAAACGGGCAAGATCGAGCAGCTCGGATTTCGGCTTGGGCTGGGTGGTGTCGTTGGGCATCTTTGCATCCGATTGAGCTTGTTCCAACGCCCTGCCAAGGACGCCGAGTGTAACGGGCTTCGCGAGGTGATCGTCCATGCCCGCCTCAAGGCATCGCTCGCGGTCACCCTCGAGTGCGTTGGCTGTCATGGCGACAATGCGGACCCGGGACCGGTGCGAGTCAAGCCTGCGGATGCGGCGGGTGGCCTCGTATCCATCCAGGACGGGCATCTGGCAGTCCATCAAGACGAGATCGAAGTCATTCGCGGCGGCTGCGAGGACCGCCTCCGCGCCATTGGATGCGAGAAAGTACGATGCGCCGAGGCGACGGAGCATCTCCACGGCGACTCGCTGGTTGACGAGGTTGTCCTCGACCAGGAGGACCCTCACACTGGGGAGAGCCTGCGTCGCCGATCCGGCCGTTTCGGAAACTGGCTTGGGAGGTTCGGGGCGGTCGCCGGCGGACTCGTAGAGTTGGCCGCCGATCAATTGGTGAAGTGTCTCGCGAAGCGCGCGCATCCGGGGAGGCTTGGACAGCTTGCGAATCTTGGGCGAGCGGCCACGCGATTCGGGCACCGCGGAAGGAAACTCACACAGGAGAACCGCCGGCAACATGCCATCCTCGGCCAGGTGCGCCAGCGTTGCAAGAAACCCGGCGCGGTTCGAGCCGGCGAGCATGTCGTCGATCAACCAAGCGTCGTAACGCTTCTGCCCCGGTCCCAGAGCGAGATATCCAAGGAGAGTGTCCTCGCTGGAGAGGATGGTCGGAATCGCGCCCCATGCCGCGATCTGAAGCGCGTAGTCCTGCGCGCGCTCTGGATTGGCGTCGGCAATGCCGATCCGGCAGCCTTGGAACTCGGCGGTCCGCGGATGATGCAGCGTGGCCCCGGACGCGGGAAAATCCGCTTCGAAGTGAAAGGTGGTCCCCTTGCCGACACTTGAATGAACCTGGATGGCGGATCCCATCGCCGCAACAATCTGGGCGCAGATCGCCAAGCCCAGGCCCGTGCCGCCGAATTGGCGGGTGGTGGAGGAATCCACTTGCGAGAATGGGCGGAAGAGTCGGTCGAGGCTTTTCTCCGGAATTCCGATTCCTGTGTCGGAGACACTGAACGCGATCCGGGCGTTGCCGTCCGCGGCCCCAATGACGGCGGCAAGCCGAAGGGTGACGCCTCCAGTTGGAGTGAACTTGATGGCGTTGCTGACAAGGTTGACGAGGACCTGGCGGAGCCGGGCGGCGTCACCCAGCAGATTGGAGGCAATCCGCGGATCGATGGCGAGATGAAATTCGAGCCCCTTTGCATGGGCGTTCTGTGCGAGTAGCTGGGCAACATCCTCCGCGACGAGGCCGGGATCCATGGAGATGGATTCGAGTTCCAGCTTCCCCGCCTCGAGCTTGGAAAAATCCAGAATGTCGTTTAGCACCGTGAGGAGCGCGTCGCCGGAGTTGCGGATGATCTCGACGTATTCGCGCTGCTTGCGGTCCAGGGATGTCTGCTCGATGAGGTCGGATACGCCGATGACGGCGTTGAGCGGTGTGCGAATCTCGTGACTCATGTTGGCGAGAAATTCGGACTTGGTGCGCGCGGCCTGCTCAGCCGTCTCCTTGGCGCGGCGAAGTTCGGCCTCCGCCTCGCGATAAATAGTCACGTCGCGGATCACGGTGATCCGGGCCGGTTGGCCATTGAGCGTGATGGAGCGAGGGACAACTTCCACGGGGACGCGCTTGCCGTCGGGGCGCAGTATTCTCGATTCATAGACTGATTCGTCGCTCTCCTTCAGGCGCCCAAGCACATCATCGCGATCCTCGGGAGCGATGAACTCCATCACATGGAACCCGCGCAATTCCTGGACACTCCGCCCAAGGATGCGGGCCAGCGAATCGTTGCAGTCCAAGATGCGGCCCTCCACGGAGACGGCCACGCCGTCGTTGGCGGCGTTGGCAAAGAGGCGGAAGCGCTCTTCGTTCTCCCGCAGGGACTCCTCGGCGTACTGCCGCGCGGTGATATCCGTTGCGACCGCGACAGCGCCGGTGACGAGCCCGCGTGCGTCGCGCGACGGCGCCAGCCATGTCTCCAGCACGACCCCGTCGATGGAGCCGATGGTTCGGAATGAATCGCCGGACAGGGCGCGGCGCCAGTCGGAATGGAATTCGGGGGAGTGGGGGAAAATTTCGGGAATGGTGCGCCCGATCATGGCCTCGCTCTCGAGACCCAAGGCCCCGAGACAGAGTCCCTCGGCGATGGTGAACCGCGCGTCTCGGTCAGCGGCGAGGAGCACAATGGGGGCCCTCTGGACAATTTCCCTGAGGCGCTGCTCGCTCTGCAGGAGGCGATCCCCCGCCTCGACTTCCCTCGTGATATCGGAGACGATGCCGTCGAGGCGGATGGCCTTGCCAGCCGCGTCCCGGACGAGGGAGCCACGGTCCCGCACCCAGCGGATGGTTCCGTCGGGGCGGACGATCCGGTAGGTCATCGACACGCTGCCGCTCTCGTGCAGCATGCTGGTGTACCTGCTCGCGCTCTCGCGATCCTCGGGATGGATGACCTGAAACCAGAGACGCGGATTCTCGAAGAAACGGTCGCGTGGAATCCCGTAGAGAATGTCCGCGGCGGGACTCAGATAGAGAAGGCGATGAGTCTCCGGGCTGCCGGACCAGACGACCTCGTCAAGGGTGGTGAGGATGTCGTTGAGGCGCCTTTCGCTCTCTCCGAGAGCCGCGGTGGCGCGCTCGACTTCCACGCGGAGACGCTGTGGCTGGCGCGCGAGAAGATAGACCAGAAGCGAAACCAGCGCGGTGAAGAAAACGTATCCGGCAAGTCTCCATCCGCGATCGGGGCTGTCCCGGTACCAACCGGCGCTTGGCTCGCCCAGCAGTTCCCAAACAATGCCGCTCGCTACACGGCGATGCGTGATCGGATCCCTGAAATCTTCGATCGGCACACCCCAATAGAAGACGGCCATGCCATCGCGGCTGGGATGGAACCGAAAGCATGCCTTGAGTGCATCCGCCGGGTCGGGACGAATTTCCTTCTCGTCGAGCAGCTCATCCAACGCGATGAAGATCGAAGCAAAAAGCTCGGGAGTGGCATGGTGAATCAGGAGAAGCGGACGACCGTCCATATCTTCGAGAATAGTCGATCCAGAGATGCTTCCGTCCGGGGAAAAGCCCGCGATGGCCCTGCCGATCCTTTCCCCGTCGATGCGGGCGCCCTCGCGTGTCTGGAGCACTGGATCGCCTTCGCCGGAATGAAATCGAACCGCGGCGAGTTGCTTGTTCCTTTCCAGCAGGGAGATCGCCCCGGCGTGGGCCTCATCTGGCGTTAGCCGACTTTGGATTTCCGCAAGGTCGGCCAGTTCGTGCAGTTCATTCTCGAACTTGCCGAGCCCGCGGAGGAGGGCGCTCATCTGGGACGAAAGCGCGGAGTCCACCCGCGCGCGCTCTGCCTCCGCCCTTTCGCGAACCTGCCCACCACCGGGTTGGAATAGCAGCAGGGCGACGACCCCGCCTGCAAGAAGCGCCAGCAGCGCAGGGGCTACATGAGGCGAGCGGGGCGTTGATCGGCGGCTCAAGCGCGACCACGCCAGGCTCGCAGCCGAGTTTTTCCAAATGGATCGACAAGAGGGCCCGCGCCGGAGTAGGTCTGCGCCAGCGGGCGACAACACACGCCGCGCGGGCCGGTATTATCGCTGGATGGCACCAAGCGGATTCGGGGCGGCAAAAGCCCCCCGAAACGAAGCCCAGTAAGGAGGCTCCACATGGTAACAAGCAAGGCCCGCGGACTGACCCTGATCGAGTTGCTGGTGGTGGTGGCGATCATCGCGATCCTGGCCGCAATAGCGGTGCCGAATTTCCTGGAAGCGCAGACGCGGTCAAAAGTCTCTCGCGCGAAGTCGGACATGAGAACGACCGCCACGGGGCTGGAAGCGTACTTCGTGGACAGGAACCGGTATCCTCTTGATCGGCACTCCGGTGTCGATGCCTATGTGGATCGGCTTCGTCAAGTCACGACGCCGATTGCGTACATTACCTCGATACCCAGCGATCCCTTTGCTGAAAAGGGGCACATCCTGAAGTACGTGGCCACAAGGGGGGTCAATCCCTACGCGCGGCCGATTACGACCAACGATTTCGTGGAACCACTGACCTACGACTATGCATGCCGAATCAAGCCGGACGGCAGCGTGGAGTCCCGGGTGACGTGGGCCCGCATCAGTTCCACGCCGGATAGCGTGATTTGGGCCCTGCGAAGTGTCGGCCCCGACCTTTGGCCCGCATGGCTCGGGGAGGCGGAGTCGGCCTACGACCCAACGAACGGAACGACGAGCAGCGGAAACATCTATTGGACGGGGCCCGGTCGGGGCGAGGACGGGCCGCTAGCGCCCTGAGCCGACGGCGCGGGACGCGACACGCTCCCCCAAGTGCTCATGCACGAGGCGCGCGAAGTGAGCGAGGCGCGGGCTCCCGACCTCGGTTGGGATAGGCGCCAACACTGCGATGGCATAGCGCAGGGGGCCTTGCTCCACGATCGCGGCCTCTGAGGTGAACGTTCCCCATTCCCCCGACTTGCCGTAGAGCGACGCGGAGTCGGGCAATCCAGACCGAAAGCGAAGATCGGCGAGGGGCCCCTGGGCCAGAATTGCCTTGATCAGGGCGCGACCACGACCGCCGCCGATGGCTCCGGTCTCGACCGCCCATAGAAACGTGACAAAGTGCAGCGCGCAGGAATAGGTGCCCGGCGAAAACTGATAGGCGGCGTCCTCGAATTCGCGCGGCAGGAACTTGCGGGTAATGTCGGATCCTGCGCATCCGAGGGCTCGCATCAGGGCGCTGGCGCGCTCGCGATCAACCAGGTCGATAATCTCGTTGGCGGCGGCGGCGTCGGGGATGTGGCACGCGAGGCGAAGGGCCTCCGCCACGGTGATTTGCTGGCCCGCGCCTAGCACGGGATCGTGGCGGATGTTATGCTCCTTGATCGTAAGCGCGGTCTCGAAGGCGAACTCCCCCTCGATGATCTGGCGCACACATTCACCAACGATGTACTGAAAATACGCGCCCGCCGGATAGATGAAATTCTGCTCCTTCCACCCACCGACCAATGGCGCGGCCAGATCGCTCAGGTCGGCGACGCAGACCGAAGACCACTCGTCGTATTTGTCGGGATTGCGCGCCGCCGGGCACATCTCGTCGAGGCGAGTCTCCCTGACGAAGCCAGCGATGACCTCGCTGAACTCGGGATCGACCGCGGGAAGGGGACTGAAACGCGGTAACTCCGGGATCTCGATCTCGGGCCGCAGGATGAGTTGAGAAGGGCTATCCATAACCGGTCAGTCTGCCACCGGGCAGGCGCACCG
>JBBQYG010000096.1:0-14701 GCA_038208905.1 Candidatus Sumerlaeia bacterium
GGAGCGTGGCAATGGCGAATCATGAGGCTGGTCCTGTCCAACTCCCCGAGGTGCCTTCGGGTCCGGCCCGCCCACTGTGGTACCGAGCGTGGAGGGTTGTTCGCCGAATGACTCTCTCGCTCCTGTTCATCGGCGGCTGTCTCGCCATCTTCCTGCTTCTCTACCAAGGGCGGATGATCTACTTCCCTCGTCCCTACGAGTCGCACGACCGCGTTGCCACCGACGAGCGGCTCTCGGAGATCGACTTCAAGACGGCCCAGGGAACCCAGCGCGCCTTCTACATGGCGTCGCGCGATGGCTCCACCCCACCCACCGCGCTCTGGGTCGTCTTCTCCGGCAATGCCACTTGTGCTCTGGACTGGCGATTCTTCGCGGAGGACTATCCCGACGACGGCGCGGGGTTCCTCCTCTTAGACTATCCGGGATATGGCGACAGCAAGGGAACCCCGTCTCCGCGCAGCATCCTCGACGCCAGCAATGGCGCGCTCTCTGCGCTGGCCGCGCACCTCTCCACAGATGTTCCCACGCTGGAGTCGCGACTCCACACGCTCGGGCATTCCCTCGGCGCCGCCGCTTCGCTTCAGTTTGCCGTCCAGCACCCGGTTCGCCGGGTTGTGATCGTCTCCCCCTTCACCTCGCTCAGGGACATGGCCGGCAGAGTCGTCGGCTGGCCTCTAAAACACGTGTTGATCCACAACTTCGACAATCGCAAGCGTCTGGACGAACTCGCCGCGCGACCCGAACCGCCATCCGTCGTCGTCATTCACGGCGCCATCGACGAGATCATCCCCGTGCAGATGGGACGCGAACTCGGCAGCCGACATCCATCAATTACAAAGTACGTCGAGATACCCGGCGGTGATCACAACGGGATCCTCGGAATCCACGAGAAATCTATATGGAGGGAAATGATGGGTGAGTGATCCGGCTCACGTGCGCCAGATGATCTTGAGGCGCGTGCATCCCGCCACCACGACGGACAGGAGCACTGTTTTGACAAACGACCAGATCGCCTTTGTCCACGGCGTTGCAAACACCTTGCCAAACATCCACGCATCCAGTCCCGTGAGGCTTACCACCGGCGCGAGAAGGTTACGGATTCCCACGTAGGCGATCATTGGATTCTGCCCGTTTGCGATCAGTATCGCGAACCAGCGCCGATGCTTGAGCAGGTCGATCCAGATCGTCAGCGAAATCAGCAGATAGATCGACAGCCCCGTGGTGACGAAGTAATAGCTCAGCGTCGATTGGTCCTTCTTGATGCCGCCCTCCGACAGCGTGAAGGAAAGCCCCCGCGTCAGCCAATCAAGCGCACCGGCGTCCAGCAGCAACCCCAGCGCAAGCCAACCGCTACCCCACAGGAACAGTGTCCTCAGCAGGCCCTCCGCCTGGCCCCCACGCTGGAGAAAGATAGGCGCCAGCATCGCCGCGATACAGATCGTGCCGAGCGCGGTCATCCCGGGCAGGCGCGCCTGAAGGCCAACATGCACGCCGACCACCATCGCAAGGAGCAATGCCGCGAGCCACGCCAACGTGCCTCGACTTAGGCCGTCGCCCTTTGCCCCTGTCGCGGGCGAGCGCATCCACGTCAGCAGCGCATCCCCGATCATGGTCCCGGGAATCACGATGAGCAGGTACTTCAGGAACTCGAAATTGTAGAGCCACGGCGCAGGTGACTTGGTAATCGGCTTTAGCCAGGAGAACTCGGGATAGCGCGCAAAATGGCTCGCGAACCCGATCAACAGGCACATCATGCGGAACGTCACGCTGCCGCGGGTCAGCAGCCAAGCCAGCGAACCAAAGACCGCCATGTTGGCCAGCACGAGGATGATGATGTCGCTCTTGCCCAGCAGCTTGAGCGCGATCTGCCCCGAGGTAATTCCGGGAGCCTTCAACTTCCATTCGGCAAGCCACGGTTGCCAGATCACGACCAGCAATCCCAGCGCGCCGGCGATGCCCGCCGCGCGAATTCCCCATTTCATCTTTGGATTCCAGGCCTCCGGAAGCCGCGTATAGATCGGAAACAGCAACGCGAAGCCCAGAAGCGCCTGCAACCATGTCGATGTCGTGGGCGAAGCGCTGATCTGGTAGGGCGCGATGTGCTGTACATAAATGGCGAACGCCACCAGCGCCAGCCCACGGAGCAGGATTCCGGGAACCAGGCTTAGCGATGTCGCGCCCTTTCGGAGCCTTGCCGACATGGCAAACGGAAACGCCACACCCATCGAGAACAGGAAAGCGGGAAACACCAGATCCACCCACGTGAATCCTGCCCAGTTCCTGTCATAGACCGCCTCTGGCCGCGGAAACTGGGCATGGTACATCCAGTTTGGCAGTCCCTTCCACGGCACAACGCCAGAGAGGCACATGCCAAAGATCGCCAGCCCGCGCAGCGCATCAAGCGCCAGCGCGCGCGGTTTGGCCTCCTGTGGTCCCGGTGCCGCCAAGTCGCTTGCTCCGCGTTTGCGAAATCCGCAAAACCAGACGGCCCAAGATGGCAAGCCGCCGAGCGGGCCGCAAGGCGTTATGCGCCGACCTCGTCAGGACGGAATACAAGGAGAGGCAACAGATGGCCCAGCAGACAAAGCACGTGGACGTTCTCGTTATTGGCGGGGGAACGGGCGGCACATCCGCCGCCTGGCAGGCCGCGACGCTCGGCGCCAAGGTCCTCGTCATCGAGCCAACTCCCTGGCTCGGCGGCATGATCACGTCCGCCGGAGTCAGCGCCTTCGATGGCAACAAGGCCGCCATGGCCAGCGGATTCTTCCGGCGCCTTCGCGACGCCATCGAGGCCAACTACGGCGGGCCCCAGAACACCTTCACCGGCTGGATCAGCGAGACCTGCTTCGAGCCTCATCTGGGCGCGCGCTTGCTGGGTGAGTACGTCGCCCAGTCCGGCGCCGAGGTCTGGCACGGCGCGGAATTCGTAAGCGCCCTCGTCGATGGCAAGCGAGTCCTCGGAGCCGTCGTCCGCCACAAGGGCGAGCTGCTGGAGATTCACGCCCGCATCACCGTCGAGGCCACCGAATACGGCGACGTGCTCGAATCCGCGGGCGTTCCCTATCGCCTTGGCCGTGACGCAAAGTCCGACACCGGCGAGGCCGACGCCCCCGAGGTTCACGATCTGGAAGTGCAGGACCTCACGTGGTGCGCCACGCTGAAGAAGACGCTCCCGCGCGCGACGTCACTCCCGCGCCCCGCCAACTACGATCCCGCCGAGTTCGACTGCTCGACCGCCGAACTCGCCACCGTCCGCGATGAGAATATCCTCAACCACAAGCTGCACTCGTGGGATAGCTTTCTCTCCTATTCGATCCTTCCCAACGACAAGCACCTCCTGAACTGGCCGTTCCATTCCAACGATAGCCCGGATACCATCGGTGTCTTCGGATCGTCCACCGACCGCGCGCGGGCGTTCGAGCTGGCGAAGCAGCGCACGCTCCGCTATGTGTACTACATGCAGAACGACCTTGGCCATCCCGAGTGGGGCCTCGCAACCGACGAGTACGGCACGCCCGATCACCTACCCACGATGCCGTATATGCGCGAGAGCCGCCGCGGGCGCGGCGTCCATCTCATGCTCGAGTCCGACGTGGTCCCCGGGCCGGGAGCGACGCGGGCGCCGTTCCGCGCCGACTCGGTCGCCATTGGCGACTACTATCTTGATCACCATCACAGCAAGGCACACTTTCCGCCGGGCGAGCGGCTGGAGGAGAACTATCCCGACAATGCCCCGTTCCAGATTCCCTTCGGTTCGCTGATTCCCGAGGAATGGGACGGCCTCCTCTTCGCGGAGAAGTGCATTTCCGTTTCCCACATCGTGAACGGCTGCTCGCGCTTGCAGCCGGTTGTCATGCTCACCGGCCAGGCCGTCGGCGCCATTGCGGCCCTTGCGGTCAAGCACCGCATCGAGCCGCGTCAGGTGGCCATCGCCGAGGTCCAGTCCCACCTCATCGGCGCGGGCGTCGCGCTCTACCCCACGCTCGACGTCCACAACTCCCACCCGGCTTTCGGCGCGATTCAGCGGCTCTCCATGCGGGGCGTTTTCTTCGAGGACGACTCGATGCACTTCCAGCCCGACTCCGTCATCCAGAAGACGGCGGGAGATCGGTGGATCACGCGCTGGTCAGAGGCCACCGGCGAGAAGCCCGATGCCGGTCGCTCGGTGTGGCGAGATGGAATGACGAAGGCGGACTTGTTCGTGGCGTTGGATGCGATCGGCTAGTCGCAGTCCGCGCAACTCCCATGCAGGTAAGCCGGATCCTCGCCCTCGGCATCCGTCGCCGCGATGCCGTGGGCGATATGCTCGTGGATGCGGCCGCGTCCGTCGGCGATGATGCGTTCGTAGTCGGCCACCGACATCGCGCCCATCAGCTCTGTCTTCAGCTCGCGGGCGAAGGGGAAGCCCTTCATGTACTGGACCACGTGCTTGCGGAATTCGCGGAGGCCGATGTTCTCCCCCTTGCGCATCGCCATCAGCGTCGCATGGCGCAGGACGGTATCCAGCCGCTCGTCCACGGTGGGTTCCGGCGGGTCGGGCTCTCCCTTGAAGCGGGCCAAGATCTGGCCAAAGATCCACGGGTTCCCCATGCAGCCGCGCCCGATCATCACCGCGTCTGCGCCGAAGTCGCGCACCATGCGGACGGCGTCGTTGGCGCTGCGCACATCGCCATTCCCGATTACGGGGAGCTTCACGGTCTCCTTGAGCGACCTGATGATCGACCAGTCGGCATGACCCTTGTAGCCCTGCTGCCGCGTGCGCGCGTGAACGGCCACGGCATCAAGACCCTCTTCTTCGGCGATGCGCGCAACGGTGAAGGCCTCCTCGCCAAAGCGCTCCCACCCGGCGCGGAACTTCACCGTGAACGGCACCGTCAGCACCGCGCGGATCTTGCGGAAAATCTCTCGCACCAGATCGGGCTGGGTCATCAGCGCGCTTCCCGCGTTAGTGTTCACCACCTTGTTCACCGGGCAACCCATGTTCAGGTCCACGATGGCCGCGCCGCCGTCCTGCAACTGGCGCGCCGTTTCCGCCAGCGAATCGGGATGCGACCCGAACACCTGGGCACAGACCAGTCCCGGCTCCACGAACATATCGAGAAGGTTCCATGACTTGTCCCGCCCGCCGCGCGTCATGGCCTCGGCGCTCACCATCTGCGTATAGACAAGCGGGCATCCCTGCTCGCGCGCCAACAGCCGCCACGCGCGGTCGCTGATCCCGCACATCGGCGCGGGCAGCACCGGAGGCCAGATCGAGTGAGGCCCGATCACCAGCGGCGGCACAGGCACGGCAAGCTCCTCCCGGCGGGGGAGGGGCGCGTCGGCTGGGGTCAGTTCCAATTCCTCGATCGACATGGCGGCGCCGCCGGCCTCCTGCGTCCGGTTCGCAAAAGGCTGGGGCGTTCGTGCCCACTCTGGCAAGCGCCATCGCCCTTGCCGCGCTTCGTCTTTTGTTTGCCTCGAAGAATAGCTTCGACGGAAAGCTTGCGTCGCGCCACCCGATTCCCCTAGGTACTAACTCGCAGACACGCAACGTTACGGCCCAGACCATGCAGTGGCACGAACTCTCCGGCGATGACCTTTTGCTCCTCGGCGCGATCCTTAAGCTGGAGATCGCCGGGATGCCGTGGCTTCAGGCCATCGTCGCCGAGGCCCAGCCAGGGGGCCTTCCCGATGCCCTGCTGGCCCTGCGGGTCATTGACGAAGCGCAGCTTCGCGTCATCCACGACGAGGACTTCTCCGCCATCCGATCCAAGGTCCGGTTCGATGACTCCCGGGCTTCGGGAGTCGTCAAAATGATTCCCCCGACTCCCCGTCTCGGCAGCCCCGATCTCTCTCAGGATACCATGCTCGATGCCGAGGACCCGGCCAAGCGCAAGACCGCGGAGATCGACTTTCGCGCAATTCGGCCTGTGCTTGACCCGTCGGTGGAGGAGAGTCAAAACCGCCTTCGGATGGCCTCTACCCAGGTTGACCTCTCGGTTCCACGCAAGGCGCCGTCGGAACATCCGGGACACGATTCAACCTGAATCTCCGCCCGCCGGGGGCCAACGCGGGATTGACAAGCACCGAAATCCGCCCTACCTTTTTCTTACGATAGCATAACCCTGAACGTCCCGGCGCTGCGCCCCACGCAGCGGTTTCCCGTGGCCGTCACGGTGTGGAACCGAAAGGAAGACGCGCGATGACCCCCAAGAATGCGCATTCGGCCGTTGGACTTTTAACGAAACTGGCGGCCACCACGCTGATCGCGGGCATGTCCGCGATCTGGAATGGGGCCCCCGCGCAGACCGCGCCGGATCCCGTTGGCTCCGTGCTGCTCGTCACCACGGCCAACTCGCTGACGGTTTTCCGAATCGATTCCGCCACCGGCGTTCAGATTAGCCAAGTAACGCCCGATATCGGCTTTCGTCCTCCGATCACGTTCTTCCGTGCCCTCGCCGTCCATCCCGTCAACGGCGAAGTCTTTGCCATCGGCTCCGATGGGACGATCAACGGCCAGTTCCTCTACCGCCTCTCCCCCGACCTCCTCTCCGGCGCCCCCGTCCGCAAGCTCGACGCCGTTTACAGCGACTTGGCTGTGCGCCCCGATGGCGAGATCTACTTCCTCTCCGAGGACCTGCGAAACATCATCACTATCTTCCTTCGTTTCAACCCGTCGGGACCCTCGGACGACCTCATCATGACGCTTCCCTCCAACGGCACGGGAGAGGGGCTGGCGTTCGACCAGGCGACCAACACTCTATTCCGCATCAGCGGCCCAGTCGTGGTCACCAAGGGGACCAAGGGAACACTGCCAAATAGCCCGTTCGTGTTCCAGACGCTGGACCCCGACTCCGGCGCCGTTGGGCCGGAGCTGTCCCCTACCGGCACCGGCTGGAACACCCCCACGGCCATGACGTGGGACCCATGGCACGCTGCCTTTCTGGTCGCGGATACCGACCAGACGATTCGCCGCGTCACCGCCGATGGCGACACGGCTTTCGTTGTTACACTTCCAGCGCTCGCCACAGGATTGGAGTTCGAACTCCCCTCCAGCGCTTGCCCCAGCCTCGTCCCAGATACTCAGGTTGGGGACGGCATCGACGACTCGAACGGCGGCAACGGCGACCGCAACGCCGATCCGGGCGAGAAGGTGAGTCTTGTCATCGACCTCTTCAACCCATCGGACCGCCTGCTCACCAATGTAATTGCCAGCCTGACCCCCAACAACTCCGGAGTCGCGGTGCCGGTTGATTCAGTTGCCTACGGCGACATCCCCATCGGCGGAACGCTGGGCCAGGGAACGCCATTCGAGCTGGAACTCGATTCGGCGCTCCCATGCAGCTTTATCACTTTCGACCTAAAGGTCGCCAGCGACCAAGGGACATGCACCATTTCCGTCGTTCTGCCCCTTGGCACACTTAGCGATGGGCTCATCTCCAAGACTTACTTCGAGACCTCATTCGACGGAGCTCGCGAGGTTGGCGGCACCGGAATCTGGCACCAGCAGACCGATAGCTTATGCACCAAGCCAATCGGCGAGGATCCCTGGACCACCGCTCCCAACGCTCTCGTTTTCAATACCGAGCTGAACTGCAACTACAAGGTTGACGGCCAGCTCCCTTCGGGCGCTGCTGCCTTTACCAATTCGTTTTTTGCTCCCGACACCGACGAGCGGCTGTTCCTGCGCTGGGGGGAACTCGCCTTCGCCGGCGGAGACTTCCGTCGAATTCTCATCAGCACCAACGGCGGCGATAACTTTGTCCCCGTCTACGAGTCACGCAAGGACGTCACTACCTGGACGTTTAGGTCCGTGGATATCACCGAGTTCGGTGGGCAGAATATCACCATCGGATTCGAGTTTCAGTCCACCGTCTTCGAAGGCCGCACGGAAATCGGCTGGTACATCGACGATGTGCAGGTCGTCGGCATCACTGATTCCCGCATTTGCTCCACGAGCCCGCCCACGCCGACAGCCTCGCCCGCCGCGACCATTCCGCCGACCATTAGCGCAACCACGTTTGTGCCCACTGCCTCCGCCTCGCCCTCGGCGACGCTGCCGGTTACGGCAAGCCCCTCCGTGTCGCCTCCAGCGACACTGCCACCAACAGCGAGTCCTTCTGTCTCGCCCTCCGCAACGCTGCCGCCCACCGCAAGCCCAACAGCCTCTCCATCGGCCACCGCAAGCCCCTCTCCGTCGGACTCGCCAAGCCCATCGCCCAGCGTGAGCCCTTCGGCTTCGGCGACTGCCAGCCCTTCTGCGAGCGCGAGCCCTTCGCCTTCTGCCTCCGCGACTCCGACAACGGCGCCGATTACGATGACGCCTTCGCCGACGATTTCCGCTACTCCGAGCTCGTCTCCCAGCGCGTCTCCAAGCGCATCTCCAAGCGCGAGCCCTTCGCCTTCTGCCTCCGCAACTCCGACAACGGCGCCGATCACGCTGACGCCTTCACCGACCATTTCCGCGACTCCGAGCTCGTCTCCCAGCGCATCTCCAAGCGCATCTCCAAGCGCGAGCCCTTCGCCTTCTGCCTCCGCAACTCAGACAACGGCGCCGATTACCCCGACGCCTTCGCCGACGATCTCCGCAACGCCTAGCCCGTCCCCCAGCGCATCGCCAAGCCCCTCCATCTCCGCAACGCCCAGCCCCACGCCGCGGATCGTCGAGTTCGACCAACTCGCCATCTCGACCGACTTCTTCGAGGCCTACTCGATCCGGGACTGCGCAACGGGCAATTGCGACGGTTACCTCAATCCGGGCGAAACCGCCGACCTCTTCATGGATATTCGCTACGTCGGCAGCGGCTCCCTAACGGGGGTTGTCGGCACCCTTTCCACCACCGATCCCGACGTCACGATCCCCGTGGACTCGGCCGACTTCGACGATTTTTTCCCCGGCGCCTCCACCGCCCAGTTCGATCCCTTCACAGTCGCGGTATCTTCTGCCCGTGGCTGCGATCCCATTCCCATGACTCTTGTGCTCTCCACCAACGAGGGACTTTTCGGCATCAATTTCGACCTCCCCGTGGGAGTGAACAACTTCTACTACGTCTCGGGAAGCTACGAGACCTTCGACGTTCCAACTTCTTGGGAGCTCGACAGCTTCTGGCACATTCAGCCCAATAGCGTCTGCCTCGATTCTTTCTTCGGCTCGCGCAAGGGTGGATTTGCACTCGATCAGGGCTCCGTGAGCCCACCCAATGCTCTCGTCTTCAACGACGAAGCCACCTGCACCTACGGGTGCGGCTCCGCGGTCCGCGGCGTCGCCCGCAAGCTTGAGGTGATTTCGATCCCCGCCGTCGCCCCCGAACTCTACATCGGATTCTGGGAGTTCGCCGACGTGGACGGCCTGGGTACCAAGGGCGCTGTTCTGGGCACCGACATCCGTACCGTGGAGGTCACCGACGACGGCGGGGCGACGTGGACAGAAGTGTACAGCCAGGAGGACAGTACCGGCGGCTGGAACTATGTCTATCTCCCCATCCCCCAGTACGAGGGGAAGAACATCGAGCTTCGCTTCATTTTCGACAGTGTGGACGAGTTCGATAACCTCCACCTCGGCTGGTATGTTGACAATGTCGAGGTCACTTGGCGCGTGGACGACTTCCTGTGCGACACCCCGACCCCCACCCCGACCGCTACTCCCACGGCAACTGTAAGCCCCACGATTTCCGCAACCCCCACCGTTTCGCCCACCGCCACTCCCTTCAGCACGCCCATTTGCCCGGTCGTGATCGATACTCCGGTACCGACGATAACGCCCACGCCGAGCGCCACGGCCACCGCCATCGCCGGGTTCGCCTGCCCCGCGTGGAGCGGCGATACCGAGAACGACGCCTCGACAAGCGATTGCTTTGGACCCGGGAATTGCGATGGTCGCATCGACCCGGGCGAGGAGGGGACTTTCGACCTGTACCTCGACTATCCCAATGCACCCGGCCAGAACAACGTGTTCGCCACGTTCACCACGACCGACCCGCTTGTCAACATCCTCAGCGGTGTGGTGAGCTACGGCTCGGCCTTCCCGAATTCGAAGATGTTCCCCTTCGATTCCGTCAGAATCGTTGTCGATCCTTCGCGCGATTGCGAGCCGATCATCTTCGACGTCGCCATCACATCGGACGAGTCGAGCTGCAACTTCCAGGTGGCCTACGCCCTCGGCACCCGCTTCAGCTTTAGCGGCTCAGTTTCCTTCGATACGATGGATGACCCAGCCAACTGGACGATGACCGGGTATTGGCACATTCAAGACCAGAGCCGCTGCCCCATCATCGAGTTGGACCAGACCAACCACATCACCTTCCCCAACACGCTCACCTTCAGCGACGAGGACACTTGCTCGTTGAACTGCGGCACCCCCGTTCGCGGCTCCGCCACACAGGTATTCAGCACCCAAATACCCTCCGACTCCCAATTCGCGTATCTCACGTTCTGGCAACTGGCCGATGGTCCACCGCCATTCCTCAAGGCCGGGGAGAAGGGCGCCGCCATTGAAACAAACCAGCGGATCATCGAGGTTTCTCCCGACTTCGGCGTCACCTGGGTTCAGGTTTACTACGCCGCCGTCAACAACACGACCGCCTGGCAGTACGAATACGTGGACATCTCCCAGTTTGTCGGTGAAGAGATCATCGTGCGCTTCATCTACGATACGGTGGACGTCAACGACGACGGCGGCATCGGCTGGTACATCGACGACTTCGAGATCGGCGCCGAGTTCAGCTTCTATACCTGCGACGGAGTTGTTGGCACCCCCACCCCGACGCTGACGCCTTCGCCGTCGCCGAGCGTCAGTGCCACCCCAACGGTCAGCCCCACCATCAGCCCAACTTTCACCGCCACGCTTTCCCCGACCCAGTCGTCCACACCGACGCCGTTCGTCACGCCCACCTGCCCCGATGGCGGCACCACCGTTGTTCTCACGCTGACGCCTTCCCCCACGTTCACCTCCACGCCGACGCCCACCGTCTCCATAACGTTGAGCCCCTCCGTGACCGTTTCCGCGACGATCACCACCACGCCGACTCTGACGCCCACGATTACAGCAACCGTCACGCCGACGCTCACCCCGTCGATCACGCCGACGCCGACTGGAACCACGGGAATTCCGACGCCCGATGTTGGCGGCACGTCGCCCGGCGGAGTGGTTTGCCCGACCGGCACGCCCTATACGCCAGCGCCCACGTCGACGCCTTCACCCAGCCCGACGCTTGCGGTCACGGCCACGGCATCGCCCACCGCATCGGGACCGACGATCGTCTCCGTCACTGCGGATGGGAATACCATCAGCGTCAATCACGCCGGCATCCTGGACCCGCCTAGCCGGCGCCACTTCATCGCCGTCTGGTATCGCCTCCTCAATACTCAGGGCAATCCATGGGTGTACTTGGGCTTCCGCGAGTACACCGCCGGCCAGACGCTCGCCACCGCAGCGTGGCCGCCGCTTCCCGACAGCCGCTACCAGCTCGCTGCCCGCATCTGGCAGGATGGCCCTGGCTGGATCACGCCGTCGGTCTTTGGCGAGTTCACGGACCTCGAGGCCGAGTATCCCGAGATCGGTTCCGTGGTCTTCGATCCGGAGACAAACGAGATCGTCGTGAACTTCTCCCGCACCGGCAAACTCACCTCCGCCATTGGCATCTGGCATCGCAAGGTCATCCCCAGCGGCGCCCTGGTTCCGCCGGTTCAGTCCATCGCCGACGGCGCATGGACATATCAGCTGAGGTCCTATCCGTTCCTCACCACCGAGATGCGTATTCCGCTCGATCCGGGAAGCGACACCTACGAACTGGCCGCCGCGCTCTACGTCCCCGGGGCTGGATTCTTCCTCCCTTACACGTTCGGCTTCGCCACCCCGGAGACGCTCGCTTATCCGCGCCTCACGGGCATTATCGCCGAGGCCCGCAACGCACGCGCCATCGCCATCACGAATCCCGTCGGCAACATTCCCTGCAAGATCGGGTTCTGGTTCCGCGAAGTTGACGAGTCCACCTGCGAAGCCGCCTGCGAATGGCGCTTCGTTGGCTTCACGCCTTACGATCCGCTCACCCGCTTCTCGTCGGTTCAGTGGTTCTCGCCCAACATCAACGGCAAGTACGAAACCGCCATGCGCCTCTTCCTCGACGACTCCGCGGGCAGCGGCTTCGTGGACTTCTTCTCGCCCTTCGTCGTCATCAGCGACCGTTGCAACCTGACCGGCGCGGCCGGCGCCGGCGCCAAGGTCTTCACAGACGCCGAGTATCCCTACGACCTCCCCAAGGGGCCGTGGAACTAACGCCGGAAGCCAGCCAGCAACCAACCGCAAGCCGCGCAGGAGGCACGCCTCCTGCGCGGTTTGTTTTTTGGCGTACTTGTGGGGCAACGCGCTTGCCGCGCATCCCCCGCCCGAATCACCATTCGGGCACTGTTCCCACGGTGCCCCGATCCCGATGAGCGTTCCCAACATCCAGCAATCGACAGGCGATCTTGCCGGGCTTCCGGAGTCGCTCTCCGACGCACTGGCGCGCGCCTCACTTGGCGAGCCACCTCACTGGGCGGGCTCGCTGGAGCTTTGCGCGGCCACGCCGCGCGTCGCCATCATCGGCACGCGCAAGCCATCGCCAACGGGCCTCGCCGTCACAGAGGCCATTGCCGGGCAGCTTGCAGCGGCGGGGGCACTCGTCGTCAGCGGATCCGCAGTCGGCACCGACATGGCCGCGCATCGGGCCGCGCTCGATCGCGGGCGCCCCACCGTTGCGATCATCCCGTGCGGGCTCGGGCGCATTCCCTGGCCCGATTGGCGCAGGCCATTCGCCGCCGTGGGGCCGGGGCCGCTCCTGCTGCTCCTCTCTCCATTCCCAATTCGCCAGATTCTTACGCGGCAGACTCCCGTCATCCGCAACCGCCTCATCGCGGCGCTGGCCCACGCGGTTGTCGTTGGCGAGGCCGGGATCAACAGCGGCACCCACCACTGCGTCGCCGCCGCGCTCGGCTTCGGAGTCCCCGTGTTCTTCCTCCACACGGGAGAAGAAGAACCGCGGCTCGCCGAGTTCCACCGCGAGCTTCAGCGCAGGGGCGCTACTCCCTTCGCCCCCGACGACGCCTGGGGGCCCGACTTCCCCAGCACCGTTTTCCGCGCCGCCACCGGAAGGGAAATACAGCTTCGCCGCGACGACGCCGCCCAACTGCGGCTCTTTCCAGAATCCAGCGCGCCATGAGCGAGTTCCTCCCACCGCCCGCCACTGTCGCCGTCGCCCTCAACCTGCCGTTGCCCGATCCGTTTACCTACCTCTTGCCCGATGATTTCCCCGGTGGCGCTCCCGCCGTTGGAAATCTGGTCGAGGTCCCCTTTGGCCAGCGCAAGGAAATCGGCTGCGTCGTGCCTTCGCCCGCTCCCGGCGTGGAGGGCGCCACCTTCCGCCTTCGCCCCGTCGCCCGTCGCGCCTCGCCTGGCTTCTCGATTCCCGGTGAGATCGTCGATCTCGCTCGGTGGATTTCGGAGTACTACTTCTGCGGCTGGGGAGAGGCGCTTGCCACCGCCTCCATGATTGGCTTCACCGATACGGTGATCGCTGCGCGCGCGGGATACGCGCTCTCGCCCGGATGGAAAGAGGCCGACCTCACCACGCGCCAGGCCCAAGCCGCCGCCGTGCTCGCGGCGGCGGGGGAGCGCGAGCCCGCCAGCCTCGCCGAACTCGCACGGGTCGCCAACGCCTCGCCCGCCATCATCAGGAAACTTGCCGACGCCGGAGCACTGATCGAGGGCGAAATCGGCGAGGCTCCCCATATACCTCCCAGCACCGACGCGCCGCCGGAACTTCTCCCCGATCAGCGCACCGCCATCGATGCGATCGAGGAAACCCGCCGCGCGGGAAAGTTCGGCGCCTTCCTGCTCTACGGCGTCACGGGAAGCGGAAAGACCGAGGTCTATCTCCGCCTCATTGCCAACGTCCTGGCAGAGGGGCGCACGGCCATCTGTCTCGTTCCGGAAATCGCCCTAACACCGCAGACGGTCGACCGGTTCGCGCGACGCTTCCAGCAGGAGATCGGCGTCTTCCACTCCCAACTCACCCGGCGCGACAAGCTCGTCCTTCATGCGAAGATTCGCGATGGCCGTATTCGCCTCGTCATCGGCGCACGCTCCGCCGCCTTCGCGCCGCTCCCCAACCTTGGGCTCATCGTCATCGACGAGGAGCACGAGACCAGCTACAAGCAATCCGATTCACCGCGCTACCACGCGCGCGACGTCTCCATCGTGCGCGCCAGTCGTCTCGGAATTCCCATCGTGCTGGGGAGCGCGACGCCGAGCCTTGAATCGTGGGAGAACGCCCGGCGCGGCAAGTACCGCCTCCTGCGCCTCTCCTCCCGGCCCGCCGGGCTCTCCATGCCCGAGGTGCGAATCGTCGCCATGGGCAAGGCCGCCGCGGAGGACGCATCCGGGATCAGCCTTCTCTCCAACGAACTGCGCGCCGCCATCGCCGATCGGCTCGCGCGCGGCGAGCAGACTCTTCTCTTCCTCAACCGGCGCGGGTTCTCCAATTTCCTCATGTGCCCCTCTTGCCGATGGGTCGCGCGGTGCCCCGATGACGACGTCGTCCTCACTATTCATCGCTCTCGCGCACGGCGCGGTGGGACCGAGCCATCGGACGGTGGAGAACTGGAACTCTTCCCCGGCCCGCTGAAGGCGTCCGAGGCGTTTCTGAAATGCCACTTCTGCGGCACCAAGAGCGACTACCCTGCC